>CAYFNH010000023.1:0-27878 GCA_964344435.1 uncultured Piscirickettsiaceae bacterium
GGAACTTTCACAATATGCAGCCTCTGCAGCTGACTATAACGATGATTCCTCTGTCAATCTGACGGATGTCCTGCTAACCCTGAAGTCTTACCTTGGCAAAAATCAGGAGCTGCCATCGTGGCGCTTTGAAGAGACTAATGTAGAGGGTGAAGTGACGCTGGTGGGTGTTCTCTCGGGTGATGTGGATGGTAGTTGGCAGTCAACTTCGTAGAGTTTTACCTTGTAACTATGTATTGACTCATACTCTATGGGTAGATATGTCCTATAATTGGTAGAAGATTATTTCATGGAGTTGGTTTGTGTTTAATAAGATGTTGTTTTTTATAGCGTTATTTGTCGATGCTTCATTGCGAGCGGCAGATGATAAGGTGCTCCACTTTGGGGGGGCGGCAGTGCTGGACTACATGGGGGAAAGTTATCTCCACTGGCAAACAGATATGGAAGAGAGGGATCGCGTTTTGTATGGTGCAGCACTGGGAGTAATTCCGGGAGTCATTAAGGAGGTTGCAGACTCAAACGAAGTAAATAATGAGTTCAGTAAAAGTGAACTTTTTGCGAATATTGCAGGTGCATGGTTTGCAAATGATGTGAACAAAAAGGTAACTATTCCTGCCTCCTACAGAGGTGATGGGGGTTCAGTGGCAGTTATTACAGGCTTTAATGTTCTTGCTTGATGAGAGAATATAGCTTGTCTGGGGTATTACTGGTAGGCTGAGCCTCTATGTCTGAAACTCCCCGCCATATCGCCATCGTCATGGATGGCAACGGCCGTTGGGCCAAACGTCAGAATCGTCCCCGTTTCTGGGGGCACAAGCTCGGGGTTGAACGGGTTCGCTCAACGGTAGAAGCTTGTGTTGATCTTGGAGTGGAAGCGCTAACGTTATTTGCATTCAGTACGGAGAATTGGAAGCGGCCAGAGAAGGAGGTGACCTATCTGATGGGGCTATTCCTCTCTTCGCTCAAGCGTGAAGTTAAACGGTTGCACAAAAACGAGATTCGGTTGCAAATTATTGGGGATCTTAGCCGTTTTCCTGAAGAGCTGCAGGCCTTGGTTATAGAGGCGGAGCAGTTGACAGCAGACAATAGGCGAATGACTCTGAATATTGCCGCTAATTATGGTGGTCGATGGGATATTACCGAGGCCACAAAAAAACTGTGCAAATTGAGTGCAGAAGGTAAGCTGAATCCGGAGATGGTTACCCCGGAGTTATTGCACCAACATGTCTGCTTGGGAGACCTGCCAGAACCTGACCTCTTTATCCGTACTGGAGGAGAGCAACGCGTCAGCAATTTCTTGTTGTGGCAGATGGCCTACTGCGAATTTTACTTTACCGACCTGTACTGGCCCGAATTTGATCGCGATGCGCTAAATGCTGCAGTTACCTCGTTTGGAGAGCGCCAGCGCCGCTTTGGCCGTACTGGTGATCAGGTAAAAGAGGGCGCTGCAGGAGAGGCTGTTTGAATCTCTCCAGTTTCCAGCAACGTACCCTGAGTACGTTGGTGTTGGGGCCGCTGCTGTTGTGGGGGGTTCTGTCGCTGCAGGGTGAACACTTTTCACTGTTGTTGGCGTTACTGTTGTTGCCAGCTGCATGGGAGTGGGGGCAGCTCTCTGGTCAGCCACTACGCTGGCCACGGGTTGAGTATGTGCTGCTGTTGGTGCTGCTGTTTTATATGAGCCGTATGATCCCGGTTCAGGCACTATTATTCGTAGCCTTGGTGTGGTGGTTTGCAGCGCTCTACTGGCTGTGGGGGTACCCGCAGCAGCGCTGGCTGCTTGGGCGCATGGTTAGCCCGATCGTAGGGATTGTGATATTGATCCCGGCCTGGCGTTCTCTGGAGCTGATCCATCAGCAGACGCAGGGGGCTGGCCTGCTTCTTACCCTGTTGCTGTTGATCTGGGCAGCGGATATCGGTGCCTATCTGGTAGGCGTGCGATTCGGACGGCGCAAGTTGGCACCGAAGGTGAGCCCCGGAAAGAGTCTGGAAGGGGCAATGGGTGGGGTTTTCGCCTCCGTATTGGTTGCGTTGCTACTCTGGTTCTGGACGGGGGCAGTGGAGCTTGGATTAGTATCACTGTTGTTTTCGGTGTTGCTGCTGGTGATCTTCTCCATTGTCGGGGATTTGGTGGAGAGTGCCTATAAACGCCATGCCGGGGTCAAGGATTCCGGGAACCTGATTCCCGGCCACGGTGGGATTCTTGACCGGGTGGACAGTCTGACCGCAGCGGCTCCGCTCTACCTCACACTGCTGATTCTGTTTGGGATAGTAGAGTTATGAGCCTGCAGGGAATCACCGTTCTGGGAGCCACCGGATCCATCGGCAAGAGTACGCTGGATGTAATTGCGCACCACCCGGATCGTTATCGCGTGGTTGCGTTGACCGCGCACCGACAGGTGGAGGCACTGGCGCAACAGTGTATACAGTTTCAGCCCGACTATGCCGTGGTTGGAAGTGAGGCGGGTGCCGAGCAGTTGCAACAGCTGCTTGTAAACCGCGCTCCGGATACTACGGTGCTTCATGGAGTGGCAGGATTGGAGCGAGTAGCATCCGACCCCGCCGTGGATCAGGTGATGGCTGCCATTGTGGGCGCTGCCGGATTGAAACCAACGCTGGCAGCGGTACGTGCGGGCAAGCGGGTGTTGCTGGCCAACAAGGAGTCGTTGGTGATGAGCGGCGCCCTCTTTATGGATGAGGTGGCGTGCTCGGGGGCAACTCTGCTGCCGATCGACAGTGAACATAATGCGATCTTCCAGTGTCTGCCGCAACAGAGTGGTCTGGGCGCGGTACCTGCCGGTGTCGACAAGATTTTGCTGACCGGGTCTGGTGGCCCCTTTCGTACAACGCCATTGCATCAGCTGGAGCAGGTAACCCCGGCGCAGGCGGTGGCCCACCCCAACTGGAGTATGGGGCAGAAGATTTCGGTTGATTCCGCCACCATGATGAACAAGGGGTTGGAATTTATCGAGGCGTGCTGGCTGTTCGGGGCCAGTCCGGAACAGATTCAGGTGGTGCTTCATCCGGAGAGTGTGATCCACTCGATGGTGCAGTATAACGATGGCTCGGTGTTGGCGCAGATGGGCAATCCGGATATGCGTACGCCAATCGCCTATGCATTGGCGTGGCCTGAACGGATCCACTCCGGGGTTGATTCACTGGATCTGTTCACGGTTGCGCAGCTGAATTTTGAGCAGCCTGATTTTGGGCGTTACCCCTGTCTGCGTCTGGCTATTGAGGCGATGGAGCAGGGGGGGAGCGCGACCGCTATTGTCAATGCGGCCAATGAAGTGGCGGTGGAGGCATTTCTGCAAGAAGAGATCGGCTATCTCGATATCCCCCGAATGATTGAGTTTGTCTTGAGTCAGGTGACGGTTGAAGCGGTCACCTCGGTGGAACAGGTGCTGTTGGTGGATGCAGAGGCTCGTCGGCAGGCCGAGGCATGGAAGGAGCGGCGATGAGCTCGGTATTTGCCTTTATTGTTGCCATTGGTGTTCTGGTGACCATCCATGAGTTGGGCCACTTCTGGGTGGCACGCGCAGTTGGGGTCAAGGTACTGCGCTTCTCGGTCGGTTTCGGCAAGCCGCTGTGGACGCGGGTCGGTAAGGATGGCACCGAGTATGTAGTGGCGATGTTGCCACTGGGGGGATATGTGAAGATGTTGGGCGAGGGGGGAGATGAGCCAGTTGCAGCGTCAGAACGCCATCGCTCGTTTGAACAGAAGTCTCTGGCAGCGCGGGCGGCGGTCGTGGTTGCCGGCCCCTTGTTCAACTTCATCTTTGCGATACTTGCCTTTGGGGCGGTGCAGATGGTGGGGGTTTCCGGGATGAAACCACTGCTTGGAGAGGTGGTCGAGGGCTCGGTTGCGGCCCAGGCCGGGGTGCAGCAGGGGGAAGAGATTGTTGCGGTAAATGGTCACCCGGTAGAGATTTGGCAACAGGCCCTGGAGAGGGTGTTGGGTGCGGTGGTGGTTGGAGACAGGCTCGAATTGCAGCTAGTGAGCCCCAGTGGGAATGAACAGGGCAGAGTAGTCGAAAACCCGTTCGGGCGCGAGATCCCGGAGGGGATGGTGCTGTTGGAGCAACTGGGTCTCTCCATTGCGCGGCCTGCCGTCTTGCCTCGTATTGGTGAGGTCTCGCCAGACGGTGCCGCTGCCGCTGCGGGGTTGGAGCGGGGAGATCTGATTCTAACGGTAGCAGGAGAGCCTGTGGAGAGCTGGGCTGCCTGGGTAGAGTGGGTGCGTGAGAGTCCACAGCAGATGTTGCAGTTGACCATAGAGCGCGATGGGGTAATTTTCCCTATGCAGTTGACTCCCGCACGAGTGGGTCAGGGCGGAGAGACCATCGGGCGAATTGGTGCCGCAGTGGATCTGACCGAATTTCGTGGCAAATACTACCGAATGGTGGAGTACGGGCCGGTAGAGGCGTTGTTTCGCGGGGCAGAGAAGAGTTGGGATATGAGTGTGATGACCCTGCAGGTGATGGGGCGGATGGTGATCGGGGCCACCTCTACCGATGGGCTGAGTGGACCGATCAGTATTGCCCGCTATGCCGGTAACTCGATGGAGAGTGGCATTGTCAGCTTTCTCTCGTTCCTCGGGCTGGTGAGCGTCAGCCTGGGGGTGTTGAACCTGCTGCCGGTACCGATGCTGGATGGAGGGCACCTCTTTTACTATCTGCTGGAGGCGGTCAAGGGAAGTCCGCTTTCAGAGTCTGCGATGTTGGTCGGACAGCGGGTCGGCGTGGTTTTTCTGGTTGGATTGATGTCTCTGGCGCTATACAATGACCTTTTGCGACTGTTGTAATTCAAGAATATTGATATCCGGTTTATACAAAATGTTTCAACGCACACTACTCTGGGCCGCCTTGGCACTCTACTCACTGGCAGCCTCGGCATTTACCCCTTTTCAAATCGAAGATATTCAGGTTGAAGGGCTGCAACGCATTGCTGCCGGAACCATCTTCAACTACCTGCCGCTCAAGGTGGGGGATCGACTGACCCCCAAGAAGTCAGCGGCTGCGGTCAAGGCACTCTACAAAACCGGGTTCTTCAAGGATGTGCGCCTGGAACAGGAGGGCAATGTTCTGCTGGTATCGGTGGTGGAGCGCTCGGCAATCTCCAGTATCGAGATCGAAGGCAACAAGGTGATTCAGACCGAGGATCTGAAGCAGGGGCTGAAGGGAATTGGGCTGGCCGAAGGGCGTGTGTTGGATCGTGCATTGCTGGATAGAATCGAGGCAGAGCTGCGTCGACAGTACCTGGCCATGGGGCGCTATGGTGTCGAGATCGAGACCACGGTTACCCCTCTGGAGCGTAACCGCTCAGCCGTTCTGATCCAGGTTACAGAGGGCGAGAGTGCTCGTATCCGCCAGATTACCCTGATTGGAAACCAGGCCTTTGAGACAGAAGAGTTGACCGACCTGTTTCAGCTCAGCACCGGAAACTGGCTCTCCTTCTTCACCAAGAATGACCGTTATTCCAGGCAGAAGCTGAGTGGAGATCTGGAGACCTTGCGATCCTGGTACCTGGATCGTGGTTATATCAACTTCGAGATTACCTCCGCTCAGGTCTCCATTACCGAAGACAAGCAGGAGATCTTTGTCACCATCAATATGCGTGAAGGCAAACAGTACCAGCTGGGAACGATTGCGCTCGATGGCAAGATGGTGGTGCCGCAGGCGGAGCTGGAGGAGAAGATCACCCTGCAGTCGGGAGAGATCTTCTCTCGCAAGAAGGTTGCCGCAGTCAATGAGGCACTTTCCGATCGCTTGGGGGTAGATGGGTATGCCTTTGCCAATATCAATGTGATTCCGCAGATCAATGATGAGAAGGGGGTTGTGGATCTTACCTTCCTGGTGGATCCGGGTAATCGAGTCTATGTCAATCGGGTCAACATCACCGGAAATACCAAGACGCAGGATTTGGTCATCCGACGGGAGATGCGTCAGTATGAGGGGAGTCGTTACTCCAACAAGGAGGTGGAGCGCTCCCAAACTCGAATCCGCAAGCTGGGTTACTTTGAGGATGTACAGGTCAATACTCAGCCAGTTGCCGGTACAACGGATCAGGTCGATCTCAACTACAACGTAACCGAGAAGTCGACCGGTAGCATGATGCTTGGTATGGGGTACTCAGGAACACAGGGTATGGTTTTGAGTACCAGTCTGAAGCAGGATAACTTTATGGGATCCGGTAAACGAGTGGATTTCGAGTTCAATAACAGTGATAGTGAAACCGCGTATGGTTTTGGTTATATGGATCCTTACTATACTGAGGATGGAGTCAGTCTGGGAGCTGGATTGCATTATCGAGAGCGTGATAATACCGATGAGGTGAGTACCTACAGTTATACCCAGACCAGTGCCAATATTGATTTAGGGCTACCGACTAGTGAGTATGAACGGCTCTATGTGGGGTTTGAACCACAGCACATGACCGATGCAACCTGTGGAACAGTGGCCTCTGCGGGTTGTACTACTTTGTTGAATGCAGAAGGAAACTCATTCTCTGTTCTGGAACTTAATAGCAGCTGGAGTCGTGACAGTCGTAATCGCGCCACCTTCCCGGATGAGGGAGGGTACCAGCGCTTCTATGCCGAGGCGGGTACTCCGGGTGGTATCGAGTACTACAAGATAGGGTATCGTCATGACCAATTCTTTGCGTTGACCGAAGACTACACGCTGCTACTGAAAGGGGAGTTGGGTGTTGGCGATGGTTATGGTGCTCAAAATGAGCTACCCTTCTTTACCCGCTTCTATGCCGGCGGCGAGAGTTCGGTGCGTGGTTTTGCCGGTAACTCGATTGGTCCACAGGAAAACAGCTTGGCAACCGGTGGTGACCTCAAGGGGGTTGCCAATGCAGAGATAATTTTGCCGATCCCGTTCCTGGAGGATGTGAAGTCCACCCGTGTGAGTGGTTTCGTTGATATGGGTACGGTAGCCAATGATACCAGTGGGTTGAGTGACTATCTAAATGCCTCTGTAGGTCTTAGTGCCAAGTGGATCTCACCGGTCGGACCGCTCAGTTTTAGTTGGGCCAAGCCGTTGAAGAAACAGGATGATGCCGAGCTGGAGGCGTTCCAGTTCCGTCTCGGACAAATGTTCTAAGCAGGGTAAAAGTGATGAACCGAATTTCAGAAATGATTGTGGGTGTACTGCTACTTGTTGTGGGGACAACAGTCAGTGCAGAGGGAGAGGCGCTGGGTGATCAAAATGGTGCTGGAGGAAGCAAGATCGGCTTCGTCAATATCAACCTGCTGCTGCAGAAAGTACCTCAGGCGGCAGATGCAACTCAGCGGCTGGAGGGGGCCTTTGGGGGACGCAAGGCGGAGATTCTCGATTTCCAGAAATCCTGCAAGGAGATGGAAGAGGTGCTGGAAAAGGAGGGGGCTGCATTGAGTCAGCAGCAGAAGCAGAAGCAGCTGCGCAAGATACGCTCCTGTAGTAGTGAGCTGAAGCTGATGGATGAGGAGTATGGGGCTGATCTGCGCATCGCACAGGCAGAGGAGTTGCAGAAGCTGCAGAAGCTGGTCTACAAGACGGTAGACGAGATCGCGCGTACGGAGAAGTATGACCTGATTGTGAACGAGTCAGTGATCTTCGCCTCTCCAGAGGCGGATATCTCTCTCAAGGTGCTTCACATGCTTGAGCAGCTTCATCAACAGGTTCAGACACAACCTCCCGTCAAGAAGTAGTGAATGGCTCGTAGTCTCGGGGAGATTGCCGAGAAGATCGGTGCAGCGCTGGTGGGGGAGGCAGAGGTTATGGTGGATGATGTAGCACCATTGAACCGGGCCACCTCAACCCAGCTCTCTTTCCTCTCTTCAAATAAATTTATTTCGCACCTTGCCGATAGCGCCGCAGCTGCGGTTATTGTGCACCCCGATCTACAGCAGCACTGCCCCCGATCTGTTTTGCTGATGGAGGATCCTTATCTGGGGTATGCTCGTGCGGCAAATCTGTTTCACCCGTTCGAGAATAAAGAGATGGGGATTCACTCCAGTGCGGTGGTAGAACCCGGGGCCACTGTGTCTGCAACCGCCTCGATTGGGGCGCAAAGTGTGGTGATGGCCGGGACCGAGATCGGAGAGTCTGTCTATGTTGGTCCGGGCTGTGTGGTCTCTTCTGCGGTGAAGATAGGTGCCCGCAGTCGGTTGATGGCCAATGTGTCGATCATGGAGGGTACAACCATCGGGGAGGATTGCATTATCCATCCGGGAGCTGTGCTGGGAAGTGATGGCTTCGGTTTTGCCAATGATGGTGGCTGCTGGATCAAGATTCCCCAACTTGGTCGGGTGGTGGTTGGCGACCGGGTTGAGATTGGTGCCAACACCACCATTGATCGTGGAGCACTGGAGGATACCGTGATTGGGGATGGGGTCAAACTGGATAATCTGGTGCATATTGCCCATAACGTAGCGCTGGGTGAAAACTGCGCAATGGCGGCGATGGTGGGTGTGGCCGGTAGCACCCGAATCGAACCAGGCTGTACCTTTGGCGGCCAGGCTGGTGTAGTGGGGCATCTGGAGATTGCGGCGGGTACGCACTGTACCGCACGCACCCTGGTGACCCACTCCATCCACAAGGCCGGGGTCTACTCCTCGGGCACCACAGTAGATGAGAATGCAAACTGGCGGCGCAATAGTGTACAGTTCAAAAGGTTGAACCAGTCCATCCAGCGGTTGCGCCGGGTAGAACAGAAAATCAATAAACTGGAAGAGAGAAAAGCTGATGAGTGAGTTGGATATTCATGAGGTGATGAAGCACCTGCCACACCGTTACCCGTTTTTGCTGGTAGATCGAGTGCTCGATTTCGAGGCAGGGAAAGCTCTGCGAGCCATCAAGAATGTCACCATCAATGAGCCCTTCTTTCAGGGGCACTTTCCTCACGTTCCGGTGATGCCTGGTGTGTTGATTATGGAGGCGTTGGCGCAGGCTACCGGTATTCTCTCTTTCAAGACCACCGGCAAGCTCCCTACCGATGATTCGCTCTACTATTTCGTTGGTATCGACAAGGCTCGCTTCCGCAGGCCGGTAGAGCCCGGGGACCAGCTGGTGCTTGAGGTCGAGCTGGAACGCCGCATCCGGGATGTCTGGAAGTTCAAGGGCAAGGCGTTGGTGGATGGTGAGGTGGTGGCCAGTGCTGACCTGATGTGTGCCGAGAAAGATCTGACCGCGTGACCATCCACTCTACTGCGGTAGTTGATCCCAGTGCAGAGATTGCCGACGGGGTTGAGATTGGCCCATACTCGGTTATCGGAAAAGAGGTAACCATTGGTGCCGGTACCCGAGTCGAGTCCCATGTAGTCATCAAGGGACCGACCACCATTGGGGCACATAACCACTTCTTCCAGTTTGCCTCCATCGGTGAGGATCCGCAGGATCTCAAGTTTGAGGGGGAGCGAACAACTCTGGAGATTGGTGATCACAATACCTTTCGCGAATGCTGCACCATCAACCGGGGTACCGGGAACGGGGGCGGGGTGACTCGTATCGGTAACCACAATCTGATTATGGCCTATGTCCATGTGGCGCACGACTGTATTATCCACGACCATGTGATTCTGGTGAACAACACCTCTCTGGCGGGACATGTGGAGATTCATGACCATGTGACTCTGGGCGGGTTTACTCTGGTTAGCCAGTTCCTTTCGATTGGCTCCTACGCGTTCTCTACCATGGGGAGCGCGATTAACAAGCATGTTCCTCCCTATATTCAGGTCTCCGGAAACCTGGCACGCCCGGTCAGTCTCAACCTGGTCGGGCTGAAGCGTAACGGTTTTGACCAGCAGGCACGTAGCGCCATGAAGCAGGCCTTCAAGTGGATGTTTCATGGCAAGGAGCCACTACCCGAGATACAGCAGAGAATCAGTGAGCTGGCTCGGCAGCATCCGGAGTTGAATTTGTTCCACGACTTCATCGTTGAGCAGGCAGAGAGCAAGATTGGTATCCTGCGCTAATCCCGATCAGGTTGTGCGGGGCGCTGTGAAGCAGATTATGATCAGCGTCGGAGAGCCCTCCGGTGATCTCCATGCGGCAAAATTGCTGCAACAACTGAAGCGTAGCTCGCACCCCCCACACTGTTTCGGCATGGGGGGGGGGCGCATGCGTGCCCAGGGGTTCGATGCCATTGTCGATAGTGAGCAGATGGCGGTGATGGGGCTGGTAGAGATTATCCGCCACTTTCCTGGGCTGTATGGTGTGCTGCGTACACTTCGTCAGCTGCTGAAGCACCGCCGTCCCGACCTTTTGGTTCTGGTGGACTATCCCGGGTTTAATGTGCTGCTGGCAAAAACGGCGAAGCGGCTCGGCGTACCCGTGCTCTATTACATCAGCCCGAAAATCTGGGTTTGGCGCCAGGGGAGAATCCACAAACTGAAAAGGTGGGTGGATCAGATGGCACTGATCTTTCCGTTTGAACTGCAGTACTATCGACAGGTGGGTCTGCCGGCCACCTATGTGGGCCATCCCTTGGTGGGTGAGGTCTCCTGTGCAGAGTCGGTGGCCTCCGTGCGGGAACGTTTTGGGCTGGATACCAAGCGGCTTACCATCGGGCTGTTTCCCGGAAGCCGTGCTGGTGAGGTGAATGCGCTGCTTGACGATCTGCTGCAGTCGGCAAACCAGCTCCGCGACTCCTGTCCCGAGGTTCAATTTCTGTTATCACAGGCACCAGAGCTGCCTGTGGAGATTCTTGAACGGATAGATCGGTTTGAGGGGGGGCTGGTGAGGGTTCGGGGTGAGGCGCACTGCGCCATTCATGCCTGCGATGCCATTATTACTGCATCGGGAACGGTCACACTGGAGATGGCGCTGCTCAATCGACCTATGGTGGTGATCTACCGCATGGCCCCACTCAGCTATGCCATTGTCAGTCGCCTGATTCGTACCCGCTGGGTGTCGCTGGTCAATATCGTGGCACAGCGGAACGTGGTGCCCGAGCTTCTGCAGAATGAGGTGAATGCGGACAGTATCTGTACGGCACTGACCCCGCTGCTTTCTGATACCAGTGAGCGCAGAGCCATGCTGGACGGGCTACAGCAGGTGCGAGAGAGCCTGGGAGAGGGTGGCTCGGCACAGCGTCTGGCTACTCTGATTATGCAGATGTTGGAAAAATCGGAGGGGTAGATGGTTATTGCCGGAGTGGATGAGGTGGGGCGCGGCCCCCTGGTGGGTTCGGTTGTGGCTGCAGCCGTGGTCTTGCCACAAAACCATGGTGTGGTTGGGCTGGCAGACTCCAAAAAGTTGTCTCCCAAACGGCGTCAGTACCTGGCGGAACAGATTCGAGACGTTGCTGTCGGCTGGGCCGTGGCCGAGTCAACGCATCTGGAGATTGATCGGCTCAATATCCTCAATGCCACCCTGTTGGCGATGAAACGGGCGGTGGAGCAGTTGCAGTGCCATTATGACAGGGTGCAGGTGGATGGGAATCGGCTACCGGATCTGAATACGCCCGCCGAGGCAATTGTGAAGGGGGATCAGAAGGTGGAGGTGATCAGTGCCGCTTCGATCCTTGCCAAGGTGGAGCGCGACCGAATGATGGAGCAGTTGCACCAGCTTCATCCTCAATACGGTTTTGACCGTCACAAGGGGTACCCTACCCGCCTCCATTTTGAAATGCTTCAACGTTACGGGGCGCTACCACAGCATCGACGCAGCTTCCGTCCGGTGGCGGCTGTTTGCGGCGGTAGTGAGTAATTGAGGCCGCAGTGAGATGGTGATTGACAGCGGTGGTTGAGTATGTGTACTATGCGCCACACTTTAGCGGCTGGCCCGGTTCGGAACTGCGCTCTAGTGTCAAAATGCTCTCTTCGTCTAGCGGTTAGGACGCTGGCCTCTCACGCCGGTAACAGGGGTTCGATTCCCCTAGGGAGTACCAATTTCAACTTGCAACGAGATGTTGTCTGCCTCTTTTCAAATTACCTGTTCCCCTTTATTCGCCGCTTGTGCAAGCAATAGCGGATGGCAGGCGTCCGGTATCGACTGTTCAATAGTACAATAGACAGTTATGAAAAGAGATCAAGAGAAGCAGGTGTCCGCTGTAGAAGGCAAGCGTAAGGCGGGTGGGTGGCTGAAGCGCCTGTTTGGAGGTGCCAGAGAGCAAACCTCGGAAGAGGCAGAAGTGTTGGTGATTGCCCGCCCCGACCATCCGATCTCCCGTTCCATGATGAGCCGCAATGCGGTCAAGGTGCTGAACCGCCTGCACCAGGCAGGATACGGTGCCTATCTGGTAGGGGGCGGTGTACGTGACCTGATGCTCGAGCGAGAGCCAAAGGACTTTGATGTGGCCACCAGCGCCACTCCGGAAGAGGTCAAGGCGCTGTTTCGTAACTGCCGTCTGATCGGGCGTCGTTTCCGTCTCGCACACGTCCATTTTGGAAGAGAGATCATTGAGGTGGCTACCTTCCGCTCTGCCCAGGAGTCTGCAGAAGATACCCTGCAGACCGAGGACGGGATGATTCTGCGTGACAACCAGTACGGTACCCTGGAAGAGGATGCCTGGCGGCGTGACTTCTCAATCAATGCCCTCTATTACAATATTGCAGATTTTTCGGTGGTGGATTACACCGGAGGGGTGGAGGATCTCAAGCGCGGAGAGATCTGCCTGATTGGGGATCCGGTACAGCGTTATCGGGAAGATCCGGTGCGAATGTTGCGCGCGGTTCGCTTTGCGGTAAAGCTGGGGTTCCGTATTGAGGCGGATACTGAAGCAGCGATTGCGGTGTTGGGCGAGTTGCTACAGCAGATCCCTCAGGCCCGCCTCTATGAAGAGTTCTTGAAGATGTTTCAGGCAGGTCAGGCGTTGGATACCTTCGAGCGGCTGCGCCATTATGATCTATTTCGTTATCTCTTCCCAATGACAGATCGTATGTTATCGGAGGAGGAGGGGAACTTCCCTCATACATTCCTGGTTCGTGCGCTGGAGAATACCGACCGCAGAGTAGCAGAGAACAAGCCGATTACCCCCGCCTTTCTGATTGCAGCACTGCTGTGGGAGCTGGTGCGGCAACATGCAGATCGCTCGGAGGAGTGCGATCCGGAGAGTGGCAGGCGCCTGCCGCACAACGTGCGTTTGCATCGGGCGGGGCAACAGGTGCTGCGCCAGCAACGGAAAAGCCTCTCCATGCCCAAGCGTTTTGCAATCATGGCGCAGGAGATCTGGGAGCTGCAGCCACGTTTTTCCCGTCAACGGGGGCGCCAGCCCTATCGTTTTCTGGAGCACCCCCGGTTTCGTGCAGCGTATGATTTTCTGTTGTTGAGAGCGGAAGTGGGTGAAGTGGACTCGGCGCTGGCGCAGTGGTGGACAGAGTTTCAGCAGGTCAACCCGGCCGGGCGTGAAGAGATGAGTCACCCGGTGGAAGAGGAAAAGCGGCCACGCAAGCGTCGTCGCAGACGCAAGAAGAAGCAGAGTAGACAGCCAGCTGAATAGTTACTATTGAGCTTCATGACTATGGGGGTTGGCTGGGTTGTTGTACGATGGATCGCTTCGGTGACGATCCTGCTTTGGTAGAAGGTGCTGATGGCATTTGTTTTCATCGGATTGGGGAGTAATCTTGCACGTCCTGTTGAACAGCTCGGGCGAGCACTCAAGGCACTTGAGGAGCTCTCCGAGAGGGGATGGAAGCGCTCTTCGCTCTACCGCACACCGCCCATGGGGCCACAGGATCAACCGGACTATATCAATGCGGTTGCCGGGTTTGAAACCTCGTTGCAGCCCCTCCAGCTGTTGGATCGTCTGCAGCAGATTGAGCGGCAACAGGGGCGTGAGCGCGGGCGTCGCTGGGGTGAGCGCACTCTGGATCTGGATTTGTTGTTCTATGGTGAGGAGCGAATCGATCACCCGGATCTGAAGGTGCCACACCCCGGGGTTGCGCTACGCGGCTTTGTCCTGATTCCGCTGGCTGAGATTGTGGGTGAGACGTGGGCGGCTCCCGGGCTGGGGGCGCTGAAACCGTTATTGGCGAATTGTGAGTACAGTACAGTCGAGAAATTGAGAGAGGTGTCATCGTGACAGCAGACAAAGTGACCGTCTCCACCTTGATGGAGAGGAAGCGACAGCAGCAGAAGATATCGATGCTGACCGCCTATGACTTCAGTTTCGCGCGACAGGTGGATGCGGCGGGGGTGGATGTTGTTCTGGTGGGGGATTCACTGGGTATGGTGGTGCAGGGTAGGGAGACCACCATTCCGGTGACCATGGATGAGATGGTCTATCACGTGCAGTTGGTTCAGCGGGGGCTGCAACGGGCCCTGTTGCTGGCAGACCTTCCCTTTATGAGTTATGCCACCCCGGAGCAGGGGTTGCATAATGCTGGGCGGTTGATGAAAGAGGCGGGGGCACAGATGGTGAAGCTGGAGGGGGGGGCAGATCAGGTCTCCACCGTGCAGCTGCTGGTGAGTCGCAATATACCAGTCTGTGCGCACCTGGGGTTGCAGCCGCAGTCAGTACACCGCCTGGGTGGGTATAAGGTACAGGGGCGCGAGCAGGAGACGGCACAGCAGATGGTTGCTGATGCGCAGGCGCTGGAACAGGCCGGGGCCTCCATGCTGGTACTGGAGTGTGTGCCGGCAGATCTGGCGGCCGAGATTTCAAAGGTTCTGCAGATTCCGGTGATTGGAATCGGGGCCGGGGTTGCCTGTGATGGCCAGGTGTTGGTGCTCTATGACATGCTGGGGATTACCGGCGGACGAATTCCCAAGTTTGTGAAAAATTTCATGCCCGAGAGTGGCTCGATTGCAGAGGCGTTGAGCGCCTACGTGGCGGAGGTACGGCAACAGCAGTTTCCGACAGAGGCAGAGAGCTTTCGCTGAATGGAGCGGGTAGAGCAGATCACACAGCTGCGCCGGCAGGTTGCCCGCTACCGTGCGGCAGGGGAACGCGTAGCCTTTGTGCCGACCATGGGGAACCTTCATGCGGGTCATCTGGAGCTGGTGCGGCAGGCGCGTCAGCGGGCGCAGCGAGTAGTGGTTTCCATCTATGTGAACCCGTTACAGTTTGGCGCAGGAGAGGATCTGGAACAGTACCCGAGAACCCTGCAACAGGATATCGAGCAGCTTCAGGCAGCGTCATGTGACCTTCTCTTTACTCCGAATGATGCGGTTATGTATGGTGCTGGAGAGCGCTCCCGGCAGCTGCGAATCGAGGTGCCCGGTATCGCAGAGCAGCTCTGTGGGGCCAGTCGACCGGGTCACTTCTCCGGGGTGGCGACCGTGGTGGCCAAACTGTTCAACATGGTGCAGCCAGAGATTGCCCTGTTTGGCGAGAAGGATTACCAACAGCTGCTGGTGATTCGCCAGCTGGTGGAGCAACTCAACTTTCCTGTTGAGGTGGTGGGCGTGCCGACTGTCCGCGAAGCAGATGGATTGGCGATGAGCTCCCGTAATGGCTATCTCACCCAGGTTGAGCGTGGTGTGGCGCCAGAACTCAATCGGGTGCTGCGCTCCATGGGGCAGCAGTTACAAGAGGGTACCGGCCATTTTGTAGAGCTGGAGACCTCTGGCCGGGAGCGGTTGGAGCTGGCTGGGTTTGAGGTTGACTACCTCTCCATTCGCCAGCACGATCTCGAGATGCCATCGGCCGCTTCAAAGCAGTTGGTGATCCTGGTGGCTGCGCGACTGGGATCCACGCGACTCATTGATAATTACCCTCTGACTCTGAGATAATAGAGCTATGCAAGTAACACTACTCAAGACCAAGCTGCATCGTGCCACGGTTACCCACTCTGAGCTGGAGTATGAAGGCTCCTGTGCCATTGATGGGACCCTGCTGGATGCCTCCGGGATCATGGAGTATGAGCAGATCCATATCTACAATGTCGATAATGGTGAGCGTTTTGTTACCTATACGATTCGTGCTGAAGAGCATTCTGGGGTGATCTCGGTGAACGGAGCAGCTGCCCACAAGGCGGATCCGGGAGATCGAATCATTATCTGTGCTTATGGTGCGTTGGAGCAGGCTGAAGCGGCCCGTTTCAAACCACGTCTGATCTATCTGGCAGATGACAACACCATCAAGCGTACCGCCAATACCATCCCGGTACAGGCAGCCTGATCGTAACTATTCAGCTCACCCCTGAAATCCGCCATTTCGGCGTTCAAAAATGGTCATTTACACGTGTAAACTCACATTTTTTGCCTTGAACTGACGAATTTCAGGGGAAATCTGAATGGCTACACCTGATCAAGGCGGCCTTTCAGTCCTGGCAGCTCATGTAGTTGCGGAATGAGCCAAGGTCGTGTACTTGGTCAAACCCCATTGATTCCAGATAGCCCTTGGCCATTCGGGTTCTTGCGCCGCTGACACAGTAGAGAATGATGGGGCGCCCCTTGTCGAGCAGAGAGGCTGCGGACTGAATCGATTGCAAGGGAACATTGATCGCATCCGGTAGACATCCCTGTGCGTACTCCATCGGGGAGCGAACATCAACCAGTTGGCCATTCTCTTCCTTGAGCAGGCGGTGCGCGTCTTCGCAGCTGATATTTTGTGCAAACATAACCATTCCATTGTAGTTTGTTGAACTGTACCGGAGGTGAATTGTACCGGACAGTCGATCCTTTTTTGGTGGAGATGGCGGGAGTCGAACCCGCGTCCGCGAACCCTCCGCCTTCGGCTCTACATGCTTATCCCGGTCTATTGGTTTAACTGGCGGTTACCCGACGGGCAGGGAGAACCGACAGCGATTCTGGATAAGGTTTAACGAATCCACACCAGACATGCTTCATCGCGATCTTATGAGGGTCGACGCCTGGAATCTGAACGCATAAGCACGGCTTCAGTCAGACGGCATTCAACAGGTGTTTAAGCTGCGAGTGCGTAGTTGTCGTCGTTGGCAACTATAAGTTTGCAGAGAGATTTACGAGGTGTCTACACCCTCGACATGCACCTCAGGTTTTGTAACCCACGTCGAAACCAGGTCATCCCCTAAGCATAAGCTGAGACTATTGTAACCGCAGTAAGTTCCGCCAGTGTAGCGTTTACGAGGTTTTTTTCATGATGCGGCCCTGCTCCCGCTTCCAATCCCGATCCTTGAGGGTGGCGCGTTTGTCGTGGGACTGTTTGCCCTTGGCAAGCCCCACATCAAGCTTGCAGCGCCCTCGGCTCCAGTAGAGGGCAAGAGGAACCAAGGTGTAGCCCTTGCGTTCCACCAGACCAATCAGCCGGTCCAGTTCACGACGGTGCATCAGCAGCTTGCGGTTGCGTAGTGGATCCGGATGGATATGGGTCGAGGCAGTGGAGAGCGGCGAGATGTGAGCTCCGAACAGGTAGGCCTCGCCACCCTTGATCAGTACATAACTCTCCTTGATCTGGATACGTCCTGCTCTCAGGCTTTTTACCTCCCACCCCTGTAGGGAGACCCCCGCCTCATAGTGATCCTCAATGAAGAAGTCATGACGTGCCTTCTTGTTGAGGGCAATGGTATTGCTGTGGTCTTTTTTCTTTTTCTTCGGTTTTGCCATCAGCTGATTATACCGTGGATTGAGAAACCGGTACGGTTCGGTCACAATGATCCAATTTTTTGAGATTGATTCGATGCAACGCGTAGAGAAGAGTGCGCTGGTACCCTATAGCAGTATGCAGATGTACGGTTTGGTGGCCGATGTTCCCGGCTATCAGGATTTTCTCCCCTGGTGCGGTGGTAGTCGTTTTCTGGAGTCGGGAGAGGGGGAGAATGTGGGGGAGGTGGATATCGCCTTCAAGGGGGTTAAACACTCCTTTGCTACCCGCAACACCCTGGTGCCGGCTAAGTCCATCGCAATGTCGCTGGTGAAAGGGCCTTTCAGCCAGCTCAAGGGGTGTTGGGGGTTTGAGGCGCTGAGCGATGAGGCATGCAAGATCTCTCTCTTTGTGGAATTTGAGTTTTCCAGCAAGATTGTGGCGGTGGCGGTCGGGCCGCTCTTCAGCCAGATCACGGCATCGATGGTGGATGCATTCGTCAAGCGGGCACAGGAGGTGTACGGTAGTGGAAACGGATAACACAACAGACAATACAATGGCGGTCGAGGTTGCCTATGCGCGTGCAGATGAACAGGTGATTCTCGAGATTGAGGTGGCAGCCGGAACTACGCTGCAGCAGGCGGTTGAGCAGTCCGGTATCGGTGGGCGTTTTCCTGAGATTGATCTGCAGAAGGGGAAAATGGGGGTATTTGGCAAGTTGGCCAGAGCAGATCGAGTGTTGCACCCGGGGGATCGGGTCGAGATCTATCGCCCCCTGATTGCCGACCCCAAAGAGGTGCGCAAACAGCGGGCAGCGGCGGGCAAACGGATGAAGAAGGGGGGTGGGGATGCGTGAACGGCTATTGCGGGATCAGATCCCCCTCCAGTCGTGCCAGCTTCTCTCCCTCGAAAAAGAGTGAGATTCGCTTCTGCTCCTGCAGGGTTCCCTCCTGTTTCAGGCTGTAGAAGTAGTCCCAGCGCTCCTGGTGGAAGGTGTCAACCAATAGAGGGGTGCCCAGAATGTGTACCACCTGCCGCTTGTTCATGCCCGGACGCAGGCGGTCTACCATCTCCTGCTCAATGATATTGCCCTGATGGATGTCGGCTCGGTAGATACCGGGTACCGACAGATCGGGAAGAGAGAGCTCTGGCATGGAGAGTTCAGGCAGTTTCTCCTCCAAAGTGGAGGTGCAGCCGCCGAGCAGGGCAGGGAGTAGCAACAAGTTCAGAACGCTATTTTTCATCCTAGATTCCTCAGTTGGACGGGCCAAAGTGTGCGTACAGGTGTGCGCAGGACAAGGCACAACGACGCGTAATAGCCAGCTATTGCAAGGAGTTGTAACGCAGTAATGCGTGCGCCTGTGCGTGCAATTTGGTTCGTAGCGACCTTCACCCGTTGAGTGAAGCTGGTTTCTTGAGAAGTTGTTTGCATAAGAAGATGTTGAGCCTGTTTCAAGCGGTCAACTGAGGATTCTAGGTTCATTGGCTTGACTCATCAGAGTGGGGAAGTGGGAGGATCATACCAGTGGTGGGGGTGCAGATAAACGGCTCAGGCGGCTCCAAGCATCTCGCGGGCGTGGGCCAGAGTTTGCTCGGTAATCTCCACCCCTCCCAGCATGCGTGCAATCTCTTCCGTGCGCGCCTCTTCACCGAGAGGAGTGACCTGACTGTGGGTGGTGTTGCCATCTCCAGCAGACTGTTTGCGAATGGCCAGGTGCTGGTGTCCCTGTGAGGCAACCTGGGGGAGGTGGGTAACGCAGAGAATCTGGGTCGCCTCTCCCAGCTGTCTCAGCTTCTGGCCGATACGTTCTGCCGTACCACCGCCGACCCCACTGTCCACCTCGTCAAAGATCAGGGTCGGTGTGTGTCCGCGATTGGCGGAGGCGAGCTGAATTGCCAGGCTGATGCGGGAAAGCTCTCCACCCGAGGCAATGCGGGCCAGTGGGTGGTAGCCGCTTCCGGCATTGGTCTCCACCTCAAACGTTACCTCATCGGCACCACTGCTGCGGAACAGCCCCTCTGCAAGCGGTTCGATGACAATCTTCAGGGCTCCCTGTTCCATCCCCAGTTGCTGGATTTCGGCAGTTACCTCCCGCTGCAGGGCGGTGGCGGCAGTAGTGCGCTTGCGGTGCAGTTTGTCGGCATGCTGCTGACACTGTGTAGTGGCCTCTGCCAGTTGCTGCTGCAGGGATTCCAGTGTGGTGGAGGTATTGAGCAACTGCTCAAGCTGTAGCTGTAGCTGTTGTTGATGCTCAAACAGCAGTTCTGGTTTGCAGTGGTGTTTTCGGGCCAGGTCAGAGAATGTGGCAAGTCGCTGATTGAGCCACTGTAGCCGCTGTGGGTCGAGGGTGTAGTGCTGACTGCTGTGGTGTTCCAGTTCGCGGGCACACTCCTCGGCCTGACAGGTTGCCTCCAGTAGCTGTTCCCGCAGGGGTTGAATGGTGGGGTCGAGTGGCTGTAGAGAGGATAGCTGGTTCAGGGTGCGGTGCAGCTGCTGGATGGCGTTCTCCTCGTTCTCCTCGCCATTGAGTAGCTGCAGTGCATGATGGCTCAGCTCCAGTAGTTGTTCGCCATTGCTGAGTCGTTGCTGCTCCTCCTCCAGCTGTGGTAGTTCCCCCTCCTCGATGGCGAGCGTATTCAGCTCTTCGAGCTGGAACTGCAGCAGTGCGATTCGATCCCTACGCTCCTGCTCACTCTGTTGCAGTTGGGCAAGCTGTTGTCGCAGTGCCTCATACTGGCGGTAGGCTCGGGTCATCTGCTCCAGTAGCTGCTGATGTTGACCGTAACGATCCAGTAGGTGTAGTTGTTCGTCCCGCTTGAGTAGGCGCTGGTGGGCATGTTGTCCCTGAATGTCGATCAGCAGGGTGGAGAGTGCCTTCAGCTGCTGTGTGGTACAGGGGGTGCCATTGATAAAGGCGCGGGAGCGACCATCTCGGCGTAGTACACGACGCAGAATCAGAGTGTCCTCATCCGCTTCCAGTGCCTGTTGGTCGAGCCAGTGTTCAATCTCCGGGGTGAGTTGCTCGAAGGTGGCGGCAATTTCGGCCTGATCACTGCCCTTGCGGATAAAGCGGTTTTCCGAGCGTTTTCCAATGGCAAGTCCGAGGGCGTCAAAGATGATCGATTTTCCGGCGCCGGTCTCACCACTCAGCACGGTCATGCCTGCCTGAAACTCGATTTCCGACTCCGTAACCAGCACAAAGTTACGGATGTAGAGGTGGGTAAGCATCGGCCGAGGTTACCCCGACCACCCCAGCTTCTGGCGCAACACCCGAAATGGGCTGTAGTTGGAGGGGTGGATCAGGCGGATATGGTGTTCCAGCCGCTCCACCAGCACCTTGTCTCCCGCCACCAGAGTCTCGTTGCTCTGCCCATCCCGGGTAACCTGGGCGTGTCCACTGGGACCCATGATCGTCACTTCGATCTTGCTGTTGCCGGGGACCACAATGGGGCGGTTGCTCAGGGTGTGTGGGCAGATGGGGACCAGGCTGATCGCCTTCAGTGTGGGAGCGAGAATTGGCCCCCCTCCGGAGAGGGCGTAGGCGGTTGAGCCAGTCGGGGTGGAGATGATCAACCCATCGGAGCGCTGCCGATTGACGAATTCTCCATTGATGTGGGTCTCGAATTCGATCATGCGGGCAATGTCGAGTTTGTGGATGACTACATCATTCAGTGCCCGCCCCTCTGCCAGAGTCTCTCCGTCACGCAATATGTGGCTCTTCAGTAGGCAGCGTCGTTCCTCGGTAAACTCACCACTGAGAACCTCTTCCAGATAGGTGTCGATCTGGTTCGGAGCGATATCGGTGAGAAAACCGAGACGCCCGAGATTGACCCCCAGCATCGGGATTTCATGACAGGCGAGAGAGCGGGCGGCATTGAGAAACGAGCCATCCCCACCGATCACGATAGCCAGATCACACTGGGAGCCCATCTCTTCGCGGCTTACCACTGGAAGCTGATTTTCCGGGTGACGCTCAGCGGTCTCCTTGTCGAGAAATACCTCCAGATCCCGTTCCAGCAGGCAGTTGGTGAGGGAGAGCAGGGTCTCTCCAACGGTGGGGGCGCCAAACTTTCCGATGACTCCGATTTTACTGAATTGATACTCCATCTGCCGATCTGCTCTCTGTTGCTCAGGTTGAACTGGTGCTGCGTGGATCCGGGTGCTACTCTTGTTTACTACTCAATTGAACAAATTGAGTAACTATCCAGCCCACCCCTGAAATCCGCCATATCGGTGTTCGAAAATGGTCATTTACACGTGTAAACTCACATTTTCTGCCTTGATCTGACGAATTTCAGAGGCAATCTGAATAGCTACTGTCATTATTTTTACAATTTTCAGGCAACCCTGAATAGTTACCTACAAACTATAGCATGAATTATCTCTGAACCCATGAGCGCAGAACTGCCTCTGAGCGAGCGAGCACAGCACATTCTCAAGGTGCTGGTTGAACACCATATCCGTGATGGAAAGCCGGTCGGGTCGACCACCCTGAGCCGTGATTCCGGTCTGAAAGTGAGTTCAGCTACCGTGCGCAACACCATGTCCGATCTCGAGGAGCTGGGGTTGATCCAGTCCCCCCACACCTCGGCAGGGCGGGTGCCCACCCAGAAAGGGTATCGACTCTTTGTCGATAGTCTGGTTTCGGTGCAACCGTTGCGCCGCCTCGAGGTGACGCAGATCCGCAAAGAGATTGGAAGTCTGGAGAAGAATACCCGGGAAGTGATTACCTCGGCCTCCTCGCTGTTGTCGCAAATTACCAGCATGGCCAGTGTGGTGATGGTGCCACGCAAGGGGCGGGTGATTCTGCGTCACCTGGAGTTTGTGCCGCTCTCGGAGAAGCGGGTGTTGGCCATCCTGGTGACCAACCTGGATGAGGTACAGAACCGGATTGTCCATACCGAGCGAACCTTTAGCGAGTCGGAACTGCGCCAGGCGGCCAACTGGTTCAACCACCGTTTTGAGGGAGAGGATCTCACGCAGGTGCGCAAGCGGCTAGTAACCGAGCTGGAACGTTCCAGAGGGGAGATGGATGAGGCGATGCAGCAGATCGTGCAGATGGCACAACAGGTGGTTACCGGAGGAGAGCAGAGCGAAGAGCAGGTGATGGTCTCTGGCCGCTCCCGGCTTATGGAGTATGACGAGTTTTCACAGATGGAGCGGCTACGAAGATTATTTAATGCTTTCAGTGAGAAACGAGACATGATTCATCTGTTGGATCAATGTATGGAGGCCGATGGCGTACAGGTCTTTATCGGAGAGGAGTCCGGTTATCAATTCTTTGACGAGTGTAGTGTGGTGACCTCCCCCTACAAGAGTGGTGATGAGGTGGTCGGGGTACTGGGAGTGGTTGGCCCAACCCGGATGGCCTACGAACGGGTAATACCCGTTGTCGATATGACGGCAAAAATATTGTCTTCCGCCTTGAATTCCCGCATTTAGCCCCCATTGACGCAGAGAATTTTACCCCATCAGGGTTCTTGATGAGGTAAATCTTTTTGTTAGGTTTTTAATGTAAGAGGCTGTATCAGAATGAGTAAAGAGGGTGATAATGTTGAGGTTGAGGTGAATGCTGCTGCGCAAGAGGGGAGCGAGGTAGAGGCTGATGCGGCGGTGGAGGAGATGCAGAGTGAGGATGATGCTGCTGAATCAATAGAGGAAGAGACGGCGGAGTCTGGTGCCGAGAAGGAGAGCGACTCGGATGGGTTGGAAGCTCTCAACTCCTCGGAGAGTACCGAACTGGAGCAGGCCAAAGGGCTGGCGGCGGACTACCTTGACCGTATGACCCGAATGCAGGCAGAGATGGATAATCTACGCAAGCGCACTGCGAGGGATGTGGACAATGCTCGCAAATTTGCGCTCGAGCGGTTTGCCCGGGAATTATTGGCAGTGGCCGACAGCATGGACCTGGGGCTTACGGCTGCAGAAGATGCTGAGGATGTGGGTGCCCTGAAAGAGGGGATGGAGCTTACCCGTAAACAGCTCTTTGATGTATTGGAGCGTTTCGATATCGAGGTGATGGATGCGATGGGGGTGCGTTTCGATCCCGAACAGCATGAGGCAATGACCATGGTTCCCAATCCCGAGATGGAGCCCAATACGGTGATGGATGTGATTCAGAAGGGGTACACCCTTAATGGACGGCTGCTACGTCCAGCTCGGGTGATTGTGACGGCCGCATAGTTTTGTGGTCAAGTTTTGTGGTTAAGTTTCGTGGTCAAGGAGGGGTTGAAAGTGGAAAAACGGCCCCCATCTTAGCCAGCAAGCGGATATTCCAAAGCTGTGAAAAAGAATTAAGAATAATTTTTAAAGAATTGAAATTGGAGAAAATATAATGGGAAAGATTATTGGTATTGACCTTGGAACCACCAACTCCTGTGTGTCGGTTCTGGAGGGAGACAAGGCACGTGTGATTGAAAACAGTGAGGGTGCCCGTACCACTCCATCAATTATCGGTTATGCCGATGATGGCGAGGTTCTGGTCGGTCAGTCGGCCAAGCGTCAGGCGGTCACCAACCCCCACAACACCCTGTTTGCGATCAAGCGTCTCATCGGACGCCGTTTTGAAGATGATGTGGTACAGAAGGATATCGACCTGGTTCCCTACAAGATCGTCAAGGCCGATAACGGGGATGCTTGGGTAGAGGTCAACGGCAAGAAGATGGCGGCCCCCGAGATCTCTGCGCGTGTACTGCAGAAGATGAAGAAGACCGCAGAGGAGTATCTAGGGCATGAGGTGACCGAGGCCGTGGTCACCGTTCCCGCCTACTTCAACGACTCTCAGCGTCAGGCCACCAAGGATGCGGGCAAGATTGCCGGCCTGGAGGTAAAGCGCATCATCAACGAGCCTACTGCAGCGGCACTCGCCTATGGCATGGACAAGAAAGAGGGGGATCGCACCATTGCGGTCTACGACCTGGGTGGCGGTACCTTTGATGTCTCCATCATCGAGATCGCCGAGATTGATGGCGAGCATCAGTTTGAGGTACTGGCGACCAACGGGGACACCTTCCTCGGGGGTGAGGATTTTGACAACCGTGTCATGGACTACCTGGTAGATGAGTTCAAGAAGGATCAGGGAGTGGATCTCTCCAAGGATCCGATGGCCCTGCAACGTCTGAAAGAGGCGGCAGAGAAGGCCAAGATCGAGCTCTCCTCCAGCCAGCAGACCGATATTAATCTGCCCTATATTACAGCAGATGCATTGGGTCCAAAACATATGAATATCAAGGTTACACGTGCGAAACTTGAATCTTTGGTTGATGATTTGGTGCAGCGTTCCATCGACCCTTGCCGGGTTGCACTGAAGGATGCCGGACTCTCTGCCTCCGATATCGGTGATGTGATTCTGGTGGGTGGTCAGACCCGTATGCCCAAGGTGCAGGAGGCGGTACAGGCCTTCTTCGGTCGCGAGCCACGCAAGGATGTAAATCCTGATGAGGCGGTAGCGATGGGTGCGGCCATCCAGGGTGGCGTGTTGGCGGGTGATGTTAACGACGTGCTGTTGCTGGATGTAACACCACTCTCTCTCGGTATCGAGACCCTGGGTGGGGTGATGACCAAGTTGATCGAGAAGAACACCACCATTCCAACCAAGGCGCAGCAGACCTTCTCTACTGCCGATGACAACCAGAATGCGGTTACCGTACATGTGTTGCAGGGTGAGCGTGAGCAGGCCTCGGCCAACAAGTCGCTGGGTCGTTTTGATCTCACCGACATTCCACCGGCACCGCGCGGTACCCCGCAGATTGAGGTGAGTCTCGATATTGATGCCAATGGTATCCTCCATGTCTCCGCCAAGGACAAGGCGACCGGCAAGGAGAACAAGATTGTCATCAAGGCCTCCAGTGGTCTGAGTGATGATGAGATCGACAATATGGTACGTGATGCAGAGGCCCATGCCGATGAGGACAAGAAGTTCCAGGAGCTGGTGACCGCACGCAACCAGGCCGACAGTCTGATCCACTCCACCCGCAAGGCGATGGATGAGGCGGGAGATGACAATGTCGAGGCTGATGAGAAGGCGGCTATCGAGTCTGCCATTGCCGCTCTGGAAGAGGCGATGAAGGGCGATGATGCCGCTGCCATTGAGGAGAAGACTAAGGCGTTGGGCGAGGCCTCCGGCAAGATGGCGGAGCGGATGTATGCTCAGAGTGGGGCAGCCGATGTCGCACCGGATATGGATGGTGGCGCCAGTGCTCAGGACGACGATGTGGTCGATGCCGAGTTTGAAGAGGTGGACGACAAGAAGTAAGTATTACAGCTTGCCTCACGCAAAGCCGCAAAGGCACAGAGTATTGCATTACACTCTTTGTGCCTTTGCGGCTTTGCGTGATTATAAAATAAGGTAAATCAGGAAGAATGTCTAAGCGAGATTATTACGAAGTACTGGGAGTGGACCGCAATGCCAGCGAGGCCGATCTGAAGAAGGCCTACCGCCGCATGGCAATGAAGTACCACCCTGACCGCAACCCGGGAGAGGAGGGAGAGCAGAAGTTCAAGGAGGCCAAGGAGGCCTATGAAATTCTGAGCGACAGCCAGAAACGGGCGGCCTACGATCAGTTTGGGCATGCCGGTGTTGATCCCTCGATGGGGGGCGGTGGTGGCGGTGGCTTCGGTGGCGGTTTCGGAGGCTTCGAAGATATCTTCAGCGATATTTTTGGTGGGGGTGGACGTAGCCGGGGTGGACCACGAGTCTATCGGGGAGCCGACCTCGCCTATCGCATGGAGCTGACCTTGGAGGAGGCAATCACCGGGGTGACGCGCGAGATCCATATCCCTGCCACCGAAATCTGTAGCAAATGCAGTGGCACCGGGGCCAAGCCGGGGAGTACCCCGGCTACCTGTGGTACCTGTGGTGGTGCCGGCAAGGTGCGGATGCAGCAGGGCTTCTTCTCGGTGCAGCAGACCTGCCCGACCTGTCATGGTGCGGGCAAGGAGATCAAGGATCCCTGTAGTGTTTGTCGTGGCTCGGGCAAGGTCAAGAAGGAGAAGACGCTCTCGGTCAAGATTCCGGGTGGCGTAGATACCGGAGATCGGGTGCGCCTCAGTGGTGAAGGCGAACCGGGAGAGAACGGTGGTCCGTCGGGTGACCTCTTTGTCGAGGTGCGGGTGCGAGAGCATGCCCTCTTTACCCGGGATGGGGATGACCTCTACTGTGAGATCCCGGTCAGCATCGTCTCTGCGGCACTTGGTGGCGAGGTGGAAGTGCCTTGTCTGGGTAACAGTCAGTGCGTCAAGCTGAAGATCCCGCCAGAGTCGCAGACCGGAAAACTGTTCAGACTTCGAGGAAAAGGGGTTAAATCGGTGCGTAGCCATGCCCCCGGCGATCTGATGTGTCGTATTGTGGTCGAAACACCGGTCAAACTGAACAACAAGCAGAAAGAGCTGTTGAAACAGTTCGGTGATTCACTGGAGGGCAAGAGTGAGAAACACAGCCCGCAGCACTCCTCCTGGCTAGACAAGGTCAAGGGCTTCTTCGAAGACCTGGCCGAATAACCCAACCCCCTCCCCCTTGCAGGGGGAGGGCAGGGGTGGGGGTAGAGTGTAAAATGTAATGAGTTTTATCATAGAGAAAGCTGATGACAAATAATGTATCGATAGCCATCACCGGCGCCGCAGGGCGCATGGGGCGCAGTCTGATTGAGGCAACCCACGAAGAGTCTGCAGCTACACTTCACGCCACCATCGAGCACAGTGGTAGCTCTCTGCTCGGTGCCGATGCCGGTGAACTGGCCGGGTTGGGAAAGCTTGGGGTGGCTCTGGGGAGTGATCCGGCAGCGGCTCTGGAGGGGGCTGATGTTTTGATCGACTTCACCCGCCCCAACGTTACGCTCGACAATATCGAGCTGTGCCGCAAAAGCGGCACCAAAATGGTGATCGGTACCACCGGTTTCAGTGACGAGGAGAAGGGAAAGATCGCCGAGGCCGCAAAAGAGATCGCCATTGTCTTCGCCCCCAACATGAGTGTCGGGGTCAATCTCTGCTTCAAGCTGCTCGACATCGCCGCACGAGTGATGGGGGATGAGGTCGACATTGAGGTGATTGAAGGGCACCATCGCCACAAGGTGGATGCACCTTCCGGTACCGCTCTGCGCATGGGCGAGGTGGTGGCCGATGCGCTGGGGCGTGACCTGAAGGAGTGTGCGGTCTACGGGCGTGAGGGCAATACCGGGGAGCGCGAGCGCAAGAGCATCGGTTTCGAGACCATTCGTGCCGGGGATATTGTTGGAGACCACACGGTGTTGTTTGCCGATATCGGTGAGCGGGTCGAGATCACTCACAAGGCCTCCAGTCGTCTCACCTTCGCCAAGGGGGCAGTGCGTGCTGCCGGTTGGTTGATGGATAAGGAGAGCGGGCTGTTCGATATGCAGGATGTGTTGGGTTTGCGCTAGGAGGTTGTCCGAGAATAGAAGCCGTAGCGAAAATCACAGAAAGGTTATAAGGTGTGTTT
>CAYFNH010000024.1:0-27098 GCA_964344435.1 uncultured Piscirickettsiaceae bacterium
ATTGGGTTAGTGCAACTCCATCCAGTTTGAGTGTTCCGTTGGTAGGTTCTGTAGTAAGGGTGTAGGTAAGTCCAGTGATTGTATCGTCTACATCTGCACCGTTGAGATAGCTGCTGGTAATGGCTACGGTACCTCCGTTGGTAACCTCTATGGGGGTGTTGGTGGCTATGGTGGGTGAGTCATTAACTCCTTCAATTACAGGGAGTAGATAGTCATAATTTTCTGGATATAATAAGGTGCTTTCAACTCTTCCAGTCTGTTCTTCCAGTTCCCAATTTCCTCCTTGTGCCGGATCACCAGTCAAATCATCCGATGCAGCAACGTCTGCCTCGGTTAATCGTGCAATTTCATTGATAAAGGTAGCTCCGGTCTCACCTTGACCCACTTCGCATCCATATAAGAGTAGGTCTCCACTCTCTGTTAACTGGTTGCCCCACTGCTGAAGTTCGTGTTGGTAGCTTGGAAGGGTGTCACTATTCATCAGCGTATCGCCCAGCTGCAGGTTACCTGCTGATCCGTGGGAGAAGATATGGATGGTCTCCAGGTTATTGTGTTGCTGAAGAATGGCAGAGATCTGCTCAATACCACTCTGATTGCTCGCAAGAGTGTAGACCGGGATAGCGGGATCAATACCGGCTACCAGACTCTCTCCATCGGGCACTGAGGCATCAATGATGATGAGTTGTGTAGGTTGTTCCGGAGGGGGTACAGCTGGGGCGATTGCTGGTGTGATCTGATCGTTTTCCTGCTCATCCTCTGTCTCGATCGCAGTGGTCAGTGCTGCACCATCGAGCATGATGCGAGGCTCCAGTGCCAGCATCAACCCTTCATTGGATAAAGTTGGATCCTGTCTTTTTGTCCAGAACATGTGGGTAATTGTAGGTAGTCAATCCTCTGGATCAATGGGTTGGAGTGAAATGAGCTATGCCACTCATGCCGGAGATCAATAGGTTATCGGGCTGATTAAGGGTTCCCTTAATTTTCAATGTCTGGCTGACCGGGTTGATCTGTGAGCCAATGGTGGTGACAGTCGCCTCTATGGTTTTTCCTGTCTCATCTATATATAGAGTAAAGGGGGTGCCCACTTCTACCCAGCGTAGCCATTTTGAGGGGATGTGCAATTCGATATGGAGTGTCTGGTGGTTGATGATATTGATCAGGTCGGTTCCCCTTTTGACCGATTCAAATGGGTGGGCGTGGCGCTCTGTAACTCGACCATCAAATGGAGCGGTGACAGTACAGCGTCTGGCCTCGGTTTGGATAGTTTCCAGTTCTGCTTCCGCCTGTCGAGTGCGTGCTTCGGTGATTTCGACCTCTAGATTGCTGATGGATTGCATCTGCTGCATCTTCTGTTGAGTAAGCAGTGTCCGTTGATGAATGTCCAATTCAGCTTCGGCCTTTTTGAGCTGTGCATGGACAGTATCACAGTTGAAGGTGATCAGAATGTCCCCCTGTTGGAAGGTTTCGCTCTCCTTCACACGGATGCTTTTGATCTCGTCGGTCAGTGGGGCAGAGAGTGTTGCTTGTTCAGATGGGGTGATCAGTGCGCGCACCTGATAGGGGGGTTGGCTCTGAGCAGGAAGGGTAATCAGCAGGAGAATAATAAATAGTAATTTACTCCCATTCCAGTCTTCCCCCTTGAAGGGGGAAGATGCTGTAGGGGGTGCGATTAGTGTCGATATCGGTTTCATGGTCTAACTCGCTGGGATTTTGATTACAGTGTTGGGGATGTTCTGCCGATGTGCCAGATCAGACGATAGCAGCTCTGCCATCTCCTTGCGCTGGTATCGGCCCAATAGAACGTGGTACCAGATGGTGCCGTCACCCCAGACCTCTTTCCAAAGCGTGGGCGTATAACCTTGTCGTCTCAGTTCAATGGCCTGAACTCGGGCAGTCTCTGCTGCCTGGTAGATGCCGATCTGCAGAGCATAGGGGTTGGGTCTGCGCAGTCTGAGCTTACGTCTCTTGTTGGGGGTTGGTTCCACTTTCTTTGCAGTTTTCAGTTGTGCATGGTGCAGAATTTTGTAGTGGTTGTTGCCACGTTGTGCGCGGATGAAGTGGGTGAGTGTGGTGAGGTCGGAGTCTGCAATATCATGGGTGACGGGATCCATGCCAAGGGTGTGGTAGATCTGCCCCAGTGCATTGTGGGTTTCGGCATAGGCGAGGTCACGTTTGATCTCGGCAAACAGGGTGTTTACATCAGCTTGGGTTTTCTTCTGCTGAGTGCCTGTATGAGCAGTCATCTCAGCTTCGGTGATTCGACTCTTGGATTGCTGAATTCGCAGCAGATCATCGGCGATCTTCAGCTTGTTGTAGCGGTTGTGGTACTCCTGGCGAGAAAGGTGTACTTGGGTCAGGATCGACATTGCAGTAGTCATCCGCTTCATCTTCGCGATGGCATGGCGCTGTTTGGCATTGTTGATGCGTTCTGGTGCGCTGATGACGTTGAAGACGTTCCACGCCAGTGACATACCTACATTCATCCAGGCCGGGTTGTAGGTGAAAAAGTTGCTGGTGGTGTGGGCGCCGCTCTGCAGGGTGACACCGGGGAAGAGGCTGAATAGCTCTTTGCGAATGGCGTTACTGGAGATGGCCAGGTCCTGGTTGGTTTTCCATAGCTCGGCGTTCTGTTCCAGTGCTTCCTCTTCCATCCAGGTGACGCGGTTATCGGGGAAGAGAGATTCTGGCGCCAGTTGTTTGAGATTGAAACTTTCGGGTACGTCGGCAAGTTGGTACATTGACCCGGGTGGAAGGTTGATCATCTGCCCCAACTCCTGCTGAGCCCGCTCAAGGTCATTGCTCAGGTTGGTCAGACTTTCCAGTGACTCAAGCAGGGTTTGCTGATAGTTCAATGCTTCCAGTGGTGGTTGCAGTTGACTCTCTTCCGCTTCACGAGACTGCTCCAGTGACTGCTCTGCCTGAGTGATTAGTCTGTGCAGTTTTGGCAGATGGGTCTGTGCGGCCATCGCCTTCCAGTAGGCGGTCTGCACCTGGGTGGTGAGGTTCTGGATTGATTTTCTGCGCTGCTGCTTGGCGATGAGGAAACGCTGATCCTGATCCTGTGCGTTGAGGTAGGCAACCCCGAAGTCGAGGAAGTTCCATACCAGTTGCAGATCGTTGGTGAGGATGCCTTTTTCGACTGAGGTGGAGTAGTCGTCAGTGACGGTTCCGGCCTGGTAGCCGGTAAGGATTTTACTGATCGAGCCGTCTTCGTTGTTGCGCAGGTTGTAGCCTGCTTGTGCAGTGAGCTGTGGCAGCATGTCGTATTTTGCCTGTTCACGAAGCCCATACTGCAGCGCCTCCTCCATGCGGGAAACCTGGTTGTTGAGGTTGTATTTGATGGCCCGTGCAATGGCCTCATCCAGAGATATTGCCGTGGTCACAGGGGTTTGATTTTTAAATACCTGCTGCAGATCCTGCTGAACAGTAGTTTTAGGGGGGGTGACGTCAAGAATCGGCATTGCGCAGCCACTGAGAACAGTAAGAAGCGCCGAAAGAGTGGCGTATCTTATAAAATTCAGTGGTTTAACAAGTTTGTGTTTTAAATAAAACAATGGGTTATCTGTTATATTCTTGCGATTCTTTACTAATCTGTATTAATTGCAAGAACTGTACCCACTGCCGAAAGAGGCCTGCTTCAGTTGTAACGCAATGGTTGCAGGAGGTTACTGTGAAGCGCTCTGTGTGTTACTAGAAACAGTGCGAAAATTGTATGAAAAGGTAGTGAAAAGCGGCGATTATGGTGTGTTGTGCCGTCTTCTGTCTGGCTGCTACTGGTCTCTCTGTGGTGAGGTTCTGGGGGAGTCGGTGACCACTTTCCCATCTTCCAGAACAACCAACCGATCCACCAGTGAGAGCAGTGAGCTGCGGTGGGTCATCGGAACCAGAGCTACGTTTCAGCAGCCCACCTCCTTCAGGAGTGGGCTATAATCTCTACCTTCATCTCTCTGGCAATCCGCTTGCTGTCAGAACCCGTGGGGGCGGCATGGATAGCAATGACATCATGGTGTGGCAGGGTTCAGGAGAGCTGTAACAATGGTGAGCATACCCAGGAGGATTCTTGTCCACGAATACAACCGGTTTTTCCGCTGAGATGGCTGACTCTGTCAGTGCCTGTTATGTAGCCCTGCTGCAACAGGGGGAGTCTCTACGCACGGCGCTGGCGGAGGGGAAGTCACACTCGGAGGTAGAGCACTCTTTTCGTACCATGCTGGCCTCGATGGTAAGTTGCATCGAGTTGCAACAACGCCTGCTGCGCGAGCTGCAGCACAGTTATCTGGATGCCTATCAGTAGGAGCGGTTGGTGCTGTTGTGCGACCTTGACCGGTTATACAAGGAGTTTCAGAGAACTACCAAGACGGGAGCACAGCTCGATAGTGTGGATGGGTTGCGGATACTGGTGCAGCGTGAGCAGGCACAGTTTCAGAAGCTACTTCCCGACCTGCAACGGCAACCGACGGCAGCGGAAAACAGTGGGGCGCTGCAAAATAATCGGGTACTGGTGATTGATGATCAGGACGTGATACGCGGCCTCTATGAAGCCATTCTCTCCACCGGAGGGAAGGGTAACGGCAGCGACTCGAATGGTCAGCATGATGTAATGGAGTTCGAGCTGACTACCTGTGCAGAAGGTGAGGAGGGGTATCACGCCGCTGCACTGGCCATCGCAGAGGGACACCCCTATGCAACCGCCTTTATCGACATCCATATGCCCGGCTGGGATGGGCTGAAGACTGCCCGCAAGATTCGGGAGCTGGATCAGGATATTCGTATTGTCTTTGTGACTGCCGACAATCAGGCCGATCTGCACCAGCTGCACCAGGCTATTCCGACCAACATGCTGTTTCTTGCTAAACCGATTCAGGCAGAAGCGATCTATCAAATGGCACGTACCCTCTGCATCAGCTGGAACCATGAACAGCAACGTATGATGGCGGATAGGCGTCTGCGCAAGGTGGCGGAGCAGCTCAACTATCAGGCGACCCATGATCCGTTGACCGGGCTCTTCAATCGCCGGGCCTTCCTCCGGGAGCTGGACCAGATCGTAGAGCGTGGTATGCAGGAGGGGGAGCGCTGCTATCTTCTCTTCCTCGATCTTGACCAGTTCAAGGTGATCAACGATACCGTCGGTCACCCGGCGGGGGATGAGGTGTTGGTGGAGATCTCCAACCGAATTGGCCTGGAGTTGGAGACCACCGACTACCTGGCCCGCCTGGGCGGAGATGAGTTTGGTATTCTGGTCTACAACCGTGATCAGGAGGAGATGCTGGAGCTGTGTGAACAGATCATGGAGTCGATCAGTGGCTTCACCCTCTCGGCAGAGGGGCTCACCTTCACGGTCCACTCCTGTATCGGCATTACCGAGTTGCACACCGGAATTGAGCTCAACCGTTCCGAAATGCTGCGTCAGGCCGACCTGGCCTGCTACGAGGCCAAGGAGTCGGGAAGAGACCACTACCACCTCTACAGTCCACAGAGTGTGGAGATCCAGAAACGCAGTGATGAGTTGCGTACCGTGGCCCAGGTTCACCAGGCCATGAATGAGGGGCGCCTGGTACTCTATGCCCAGCCCATTGTGCCGATTCCCCGGGAAGGGGAGGAGGCGATCGAAAACAATCAACTCCACTATGAGGTTCTGATCCGCATGCTGGATACGGAGGGTAATCTGGTGCCCCCGGATCTCTTTATTCCTGCTTGTGAACACTACCAATTGATGCCGGTGGTGGATCGCTGGGTGATCACCGAAAGCTTCCGTTTTCTTGCCAAGCTCTCCAGAGAGGGGCACCGTGGCGGTAACAAGATGGTGGTGGTCGGGATCAACCTCTCCGGGTTGACGGTGATGGATGAAGACCTCAATAGCTTTATTCTCGAACAGCAGGAGCGTTACCGAATCGACTCTAGACAGGTCTATTTCGAAGTTACGGAAACCACTGCAATCAAACGGCTGGAACGGGCCAGAAGTTTCCTCCACGATATGCGCAGTTACGGCTTCCAGTTTGCACTGGATGACTTTGGTACCGGCATGTCCTCCTTCTCCTATCTGAAGAAGCTACCGGTTGATCTGCTCAAGATTGATGGTCAGTTTGTAACCGGGTTGAAGGACCATGATCGTATCGACCGTGCCATGGTCGAATCTATCCAGAAGGTTTCCGAAGTGATGGGGATGCACAGCATTGCCGAATATGTTGAGGATCAGGAGAGCTTCGATACCTTGCAGAACATTGGGGTCGACTATGCACAGGGATTCTACTGTTCCCCCCCCAAGCCGATCGATGAGATTGTGGGGCTTGATTTCGATATGCTCATTGCAGAGGCAGCTGCCAATACGGCTGCTGCCAGGGCTGGAAAGGGGGGAACCTCGTGACCATCAAGGGCAGGCTGACGGTGATGTCCGTTGTCATGGTGGTCATGGGGGGGATCCTGGTGGGAATGCAGTATGGAATGGATCAGCTTCAGCATGAGGCAGATCAGGCCGAGCAGCTGGTTGCGGATATAAAGGTGGATATGCTGCTGATCAGACAGCATGAAAAAGATTTTCTGCTGCAGCGCGACCTGGAATATAGCAACCAGTTTGAACGTCAATACAGGGATCTGCGTAGTGACCTAGCCACGCTGGATCGCTCTCTGTTGCAGATCGGCTATCCAACGGCGCAGATTGCCGAGTTGCGTGACTCCATGGGGGATTATCAGCAGCGTTTTACCAGCCTGGTGACCCTGCATCAACGGGCCGGGTTGCAGTATGACGAGGGGGCTCAGGGGGAATTGCAGCGTCTCGCTGAAAAAATCGAAGCTGAGATCAGCCCCAAAGAGGGGCAGCGGCTGCGAGAGGCCCTGCTGAAGTTGCGCAGCCATGAGAAGGATTTTCTATTGCGCTTCGATCTGTCGGCACGAGACCAGCTGGTAGCAACACTGGATCAGCTCGACTGGATTCTGGTGGGTTACCCGCAGCAGAAGAAGAGGGTGCTGGAGGCGCTGTTTTCCTCCTATCGAGCGGCTTTCTTCCGGTTGGTGGCGGCGAGACTGCAGGCGGGGGTGGAAAACAATCTGGGACTGCAGGGAGAGCTGGCGGGGTTGGCACAGAGTGTCGAGATGCAGGTGGAGAAACTGATATCAGGGTTGAGTCAATTTCTGCAACGTGATTATGAGTCGATGAGACAGCTGCGTTTTGCGGCACTCTCGGTCATGGTGTTGATCATGGTGCTCTGGGTGATGTTGGTCAGTAGCAGAATTGGTCGTGAAACCCGACGCCTGGTTGGAGAAATTCGCGAGCTGGGAGAGAGTAAAAACCTGTCCCGGCGGATTCTCTCCCCCTCCAGTGATGAGCTTGGTTTTGTGGCTCACTCCATCAACCACATGCTGGATCAGGCTGCCGAGACCCGGGCTGAACTGAACCGTTCCAACCAGGCCAGAGAGGCGGTAGAAGAGCTCAGTTTTGCCAAGGATCAGTTCCTGGCCTCGATGAGTCATGAGCTGCGTACACCGCTTACCGCCATTATCGGCAACAGTGACTATCTGTTGGATGCCACTGTGTGTGGTAATTGCGAAGGCTCCAGTGCATTGGGGGTAATCCGCTCGATCAAGTCGGCGGGTGAGAGTCAGTTGGCACTGGTCAATGATATTCTCGATACCTCCAAGATCGAGTCTGGAAAATTCAGTATTGAAGAGCATCCCTACAACCTTGCGGTACTGCTGGAACATGTAGGCTCAATGCTCAAGGTCCGTGCGATTGACTCCGGTGTCCATCTTGCGATTGAACAACGTAACCAGGAGGCCTTCGAGCTGCTAGGTGATCGGCAGCGCATTGAACAGATCCTGATCAACCTGATTGGAAACGCGATCAAGTTTACCCCGGCACCGGGCAAGGTTACCTTGACCACCTGGGTAGAGCGGGAGCAGCTCAATTTCAAGGTGGAAGATACCGGGATCGGGATGGCGCCAGGGGCGATGGATCATCTCTTCAAGCGCTTTGAACAGGCCGATGGCACCATCTCCAGACGTTTTGGGGGGAGTGGTTTGGGACTCTTTATCTCGATCAATCTGGCTGAGCTGATGGGGGGGACGATTGATGTCGCCAGTCAGGAGGGGCAGGGCTCGGCATTTACCCTGATGCTGCCCTATCGTCGCAGCGAAGTATCGATTGTTCAGCAGAATGAGGCACCAGCAGACTCGCTACAGCTGCGCCACTATCGGGGGCGTGTGTTGATTGCAGAGGATGTACCGATGCTGCAACAGCTCGCCAGCCGCATGGTTGAACGGGTGGGGGCAACGGTATCGATTGCCGAAAATGGCCTCAAGGCAGTGGAGCAGCTTGGAGAGCAGTCCTACGATCTGGTGTTGATGGATATGCAGATGCCGGAGATGGATGGGCTTGAGGCAACTCGTAAAATCCGTGCGGCAGGTAACCGGGTGCCGATTGTCGCCTGTACCGCGAATGTCATGGAGCAGCAGCGAGAGGCCTTTCGTGAGGCGGGATGTGATGACTTTCTTGCCAAGCCCTTTGAGCAGAAGGATCTGTTGGCTTTTCTGGAGCGTTATCTTGAGGTGGTTTGAAGATCGCAGGGTACTGGAGGATCGCAGGGCATCCGGTGAGATTATCGACAGCGGGCGACGCAAGGTGAGCCGGCGTAACCATACCCGTTAGCACGTGGTACGGGTCTTATGTACAGTGGATGTCACGCTACGCATCGGATATAGTAGCAGGTCATCCATAATGACGATAAGTTTGGGAGTATAGCGGTTACTATGAAGACCATACTGCTGGTTGATGATGACCCATTGATTCACATGCTGTTTCATGATGCGCTGGATCAGGATGGTTATCAGATTGAGAGTCTGTACGATGGTCGTGGAGTACTTTCCTACCTGGAACAGCACAAGGTGGATCTTCTGGTGTTTGATATCATGATGCCGCAGATGGATGGCTTCGAGTTGTTGCGGGAGTTCGATCTCAAGCAGCCCGGGGTTGTTGTGGCGGCACTCTCCTCCAGCTCTATGTACCTCGATATGGTGCAGTCAATGGGGGTGGAGCATACCATTCAGAAGCCCCTGGAGTCGGTGGCGTTGCGCACCACAATTCAACACCTGGTCGATCCGCTATAAACCGGCACTTGAGAGGGTAATCGCTCCCCACGGTTCGTGTTTTTCAGTGCTGCCTATTTAATGGGCACTCTGTTCCTGGCCGAGAATAACATGGTACGAGACAGGTAACTGGAAGATATCGACAGGGTTATCCACAGGCTTTGTGGAGAAGCGCTATTCCCCTCGTAGTTCTGTATGATTATTCATTCTATCGATTATCAAGATTAGAAACACATAATAACTAATTGAAAAATAGTGAATTCTGTTCGTTATATATGAAAAGTTTAGTAGGTTTTCTACAAGTTGTTGATTGTTGTAAGAGGGGAAAAGCCCTTGCCTGCAGGAAGCTGTTGATTTGTAATATCCACAATTTTCACAATATCGCTGTGGGTTGATCGTAACCCTTATGAGTAATGCTGGAGTAACGTGATGAAACGTATCTTTCTCTTTCTGCTAACCAACCTCGCCATTGTGGTGGTACTGAGTATCTCACTGCGTTTGCTGGGCTTTGAGTCGATACTTGATCAGCAGGGAATTGGACTGGATATCAACAGTCTCGCCCTTTTCTCTGCCGTTTTCGGATTTGGCGGGGCACTGTTCTCCCTGATGATCTCCAAGTGGAGTGCCAAGCGGATGATGGGGGTTCGGGTGATCGACCAGCCCGGCAGCAGTGATGAGCGTTGGCTGCTGGAGACGGTCGCCCGACAGGCACAGCAGGTCGGTATCGGGATGCCCGAAGTCGGGATTTATGGAGGGCAGGAGCTCAACGCCTTTGCCACCGGTGCCAGTCGTAATCATGCACTGGTCGCTGTCAGTCAGGGGCTGCTTCACAATATGAGCCGGGATGAGGTGGAGGCGGTACTGGGGCATGAGCTCAGCCATGTTGCCAATGGCGACATGGTGACTCTGGCGTTGATTCAAGGGGTGGTCAACACCTTTGTCATCTTCCTCTCCCGGGTGATTGGGCACTTGGTAGACCGTGTGGTGTTCAAGACCCAGCGTGGACATGGTCCTGCGTTCTGGATTACCGCAATCATTGCCGAGCTGGTGTTGGGTATTCTGGCCAGCATGGTGGTGATGTGGTTCAGCCGGCAGCGCGAGTTCAGGGCCGACAGTGGTGGTGCCGCTCTCTCTGACCGTAGCAAGATGATAGCGGCGCTACAGCGGCTTGGTGGGGTAAAACAGCCTCAGGCACTGCCCGATCAGATGGCAGCCTTCGGCATCTCCGGCAGTGTGCGCAGCCTGCTGAGCTCACATCCACCGATCGAGGCGCGGATAGAGGCCCTTTCTCGTGCCCGGTAGCAGTTTAGATATATTCCGGATCCTCGAATCGGAATAGCGAGGCGTAGCAGATCTTCTCGTCTCCACTCTCCCAAATCTGATTGATGTTGATGTGTCGGCTCCAGTCATATTGGACGGCGCGATCTATCTTGTAGGTACGGATACGGGTGTCACGATGCTTGGGAACGGTCATGGTATCTCCGAGCGGATCGCAGATGGAGAGCACCTTGGGGGATACCGGATCCTTGGTACGCTCGGTGACCACGGCAGTCTCTCCATTGTTGAGTCGTACCATGATTCCCGGTGGGTAGAGGCCAATCTCTTGAATAAACAGACGACAGAGCTCCTGGTCATACTCATTGAAGGTGTGGTCGATGGGTTGTATGAAGGAGAGCAGTACCTCCTGGGGCGAGCTTGGCGGGCGTGATCCGCGAGGGGTGACCATCGCTCCGTAGCGGTCGACAATGGCCAGAATACGGGCCTCAATCGGGATCGCATCCCCTTTCAGCCCGTTCATATAACCACTGCCATCCATCAGCTCGTGGTGGTAGCCCACCGCACTGAGCCAGTCACGATCCTTTACTCCCATATTGATCAGCACCTTGATCGACTTTTTGGGGTGTAGCCGGATCATCTCCTGCTGCCAGGGCTCCAGTTGACTGTCCTGTTTGCAGAGCTCATCCTGCAGTGGATAGAGGCCGATATTTTCCGACAGTGCAGCGCGGGCCAGAGAGGTGGTTCGTTTAGGTTCCCACCCCAGTTTGAGTGCCACCAATGTAGCCAGTACAGTGTTCTGAATCGCCCGGATAACCGAGTACTTGATATCGGTACGCAGGTGGATAATGCCGATCAGTGCCTCTGGATCACGCTCGGTATAGAACTGCAGGTCACTGGCCAGTGAGGCCAGCTTTTGCGAGATGTTGCTTCCATATACCAGATAGTGGGTGAAGGCGACATCCACCCGGTGTATCAGGCTGTCGATCTGTTCCCTTTCGGGCTCCTCATTTTTGGTCAGCGTATAGCAGCCCCGTTCGATCAGGGTAGTGATCTGTTGTGGTTGGTAGAGGATGGTTCCCTTGCGCAGCAGAATGGTTTCATCATCGGTATGGATGTTGAACGGCAGTGGTTCACCAACCTCAATCATCCCCTCCACAAGGGGCTGTTTGCTGTGGCCGGAACTACTCATGAAAGAGGTGGTGGTGGCTGACGGTGAAACTCGAACAGGGTAGCGTCTGGTGTGCTCTCTTCTTCTCCCCACAACAGGGCGGCATTGAGGTGTTGCATCCAGTCTGGCTGGATGGCCCGCAGGATGCCGTATTGTGGATCATTCGAGTCACGAGGCTGAGGTCGCTTCAGCTGTACCCCCTCGGCATCACAGATCGTGCTGACCTGGGGGTGAGCGTGTTTCGGGGTATGGCGGGTGACAATGGCGATCTCACCATTGGTGAGCTCCACTGCGGTTCCCGGAGGGTAGGGGCCGACACGCTCGAGCAGGATGGAGATGATCTTTTGCTCCAACTCGGTAGGATAGTGCTGTAACAGGTTCTCCTCGATCTCTTCACGGGGGCTGGGAGGGCGCTCTCCCCGTGAACTGATGAGTGCGCCATAGCGGTTGACGATGGAGAGGATGGTGATCTCGGTGGAGACTTCGGTCGCTGGAGGTGCTATCTCCCCCTGAGCCCCCACTGCGTGAATCCAGCGTGGGTCGGTGACCCCGATCGAGAGCAGCAGCCTCACCGCCTTTTGTGGATACTGTTCGATTATCTGCATCTGCCAGGGGGTGATCCCGCCCGCCTGTTCGCTCAGGGTGTCCCGAATCGGGTAGAGGCTGATCTGTTCGGTAAGTGCGGCACAGCAGAGAGAGTGGGTACGGGACGGATCAAACCACTCCATCCGTTCACTCACCAGCAGGGCAAAGAGGGTGTTCTGGATCGCCCGGATGACCGAGTACTTGAAGTCGGTTCGGAGATGGACGATCCCCAGCATTGCATCCGGGTTGGTGTGGGTCTGTTGAATCAGGGCCTCTACCAGCAGACCAATTTCGCTGACCAGATCGGTGTGATTGTTGGGGCCGAGAATCAACAGCCCAAACAGGTGATCGATACGATAGATGAGTTGCTCTATCTCCTGTTCGGGATGTGCTAATGGGGGGCGGTCAGGCATGAAATCAATGATCTAACAGGTGGTTGCGTAGTGCAACTACCGAAAATCAATTTATCAATCTTTGTAGGCAGTGCAGGTAGTTTTTCAGGTTGGGCTCGAGCCCTTCACGTTGCGCCTGCCACAGGGCCTTACCCAGGCACTCCATCATCTGGTGTTCGGCACTGTGGCCATCTCCGGTGCGCTGCAGCAGTTTGCGGGTGGTTGCACGAATCCCCGGGGGGCGGTCGGTGGAGAGCTGTTCCCGGATAGCCAGATGCATTCCCATGTGCAGGTAGGGATTGCTCTCACCCATCTCGGGAGTCCACTCCTTGTCAAGCTGTATCTCTCCCTGTTCCAGCAAGGTGTGATACTCCGGGTGTGCCTCGATCACATCAATGATCTGGGCCTCCAGCGGCTCGACCGGAAGCTGCTGTTTGTGCTTCTCCCAGGCCTGCAGATAGAAACGGCGGATCTCCTCCCGGTTATGGCTGAAAAACATCTCAGCAGCTCTTGTCCTTGAACTCACACAGAGCGAGAATACAGCACTCGGTACACTTCGGTTTGCGAGCGATACAGGTATAGCGCCCATGCAAAATCAGCAGGTGGTGAGCGTCCTGCAGGTAGCGTTCGGGGACGAACTTGAGCAGCTTTTTCTCTACCTCCAGCACGGTTTTACCGGGAGCAATGCTGGTGCGGTTGGAGACCCGGAAGATGTGGGTGTCTACCGCAATGGTGGGTTTTCCAAAGGCGGTATTGAGGATGACGTTGGCAGTCTTGCGCCCGACACCGGGTAGTGACTCCAGTGCCGCCCGCTCTTCGGGAACCTGGTCGTGGTACTCCTGGTGGAGAATTGTGGCGGTTTGGTAGAGGTGTTTGGCCTTGCTGTTAAACAGTCCGATGGTCTTGATGTAGTGCTTTATCCCCTCTTCACCCAGCTCCATTATCGCCTTGGGGGTGTTGGCCACAGGGAACAGCTTGGCGGTGGCCTTGTTGACCCCGACATCGGTGGCCTGGGCCGAGAGCAGTACAGCGGTGAGCAGCTCGAATGGAGAGTGGTAGACCAGCTCGGTGGTGGGCTCGGGAATTGCTTCCGCCAGCCGTTCGAAAATCTCCTCCCGTATGGCCTTGTTCATACAGAGCTGGCAGCCTGCAGTTCGCCGTTGGTGGCTTGCCGTTTGAGGGTTGCCGCTTCCGCTGTACGCTGATCAATCCGGTTTTTGGCGGCAATGATCAGCCCCAGACCAATAAAGGCACCGGGTGGGAGGATGGCGAGCAGAAAGCCGCGATACTCCTCAACCAGAGTCATGGTCATCCAGCTGGCGCCATCACCGAACATCAGCTCGGATTGTGCGAACAGGGTACCGAAACCGAAGATCTCCCGCATTCCTCCCAACAGCATCAGCAGCAGGGTGAAGCCGATTCCCATACTGACGGCATCAACCAGCGAGGGGAGCCAGCGGTTGCGGCTGGCGAAGGCCTCGGCACGACCGATGATGGCACAGTTGGTGACAATCAGCGGAATAAAGATACCCAGCACCAGAAACAGTTCATGAAACCAGGCGTTCATGGCCAGCTCAATCCCGGTGACGGTACAGGCGATGATCAGCACAAACACCGGAATGCGGATCTCCGAGGTGACGAGGTTGCGGATGCTGGAGACCATCAGGTTGGAGATGATCAAGGTCAGCGTGGTGGCCAACCCCAGCCCCAGCCCATTGATAGTGGTGGTGGTAACCGCCAACAGTGGGCAGAGTCCCAACAGCTGAACAATACCGGCATTATTGGTCCACAGGCCGTCACTCACCAGTTTGCGATAATTCGGGGTTGCTGCTTCGCTCACTCTCTCTTCCCCTCTGCGTTCTTTGTGTCTTTGTGTCTCTGCGTTAATAGCTGTTCACGATGCTGCTTGAAGTACTGCAAACTGTTGTACACGGCTCGCACCATCGCCCGTGGGGTGATGGTTGCACCGGTAAATTCATCAAACACACCGCCATCCTTCTTTACCGCCCACTCACTTTCGGTTGTGTTACCGAGTGAGTGACCGTTGAAGGAGAGGATCCAGTCGGACTTCTTGAGGTCGATCAGGTCGCCCAGTCCGGGAGTCTCCTTGTGTTGCAGGGTTCTTACCCCAACCAGTGAACCGTTTTGATCGATACCCACCAGCAGATTGATGGTGCCGCTATAGCCCTCCTCTGTGGTTGGTGTGAGTAGAACGGTGTGTACTGCCCCAGCTGTTTTTGCCAGATAGGCGTAACTGGGCTCGCTGGTGCCAAGCAGGGGATCCGCAGTCAGGGGGATCCGATCTTCCAGCAGGTTATTGTCGTAGCGGGAGGCATCCACCAGCTGCCCCAGTGAGTCGAGCAGTGCCAGGCGCTCATTTTCAGCGATCTGCTCTTTGGTTCCCTCATAGGTGGCCGCCACCAGTGCGGTACCGATGAGGGCAAACAGGGCAAGCACTGCGGCACCACGCAATGCAATCTGCAACGGCTCCTTCATGTGCTCTCCCCGGCACTACGGCCACCATAGATGGTGGGTTGGGTGAAGTGGTCAATCAGCGGGGCAAACATGTTCATGATGAGTACGCTGAAGGCGACTGCATCGGGGTAGCCCCCCCAGGTACGGATAATATAGTCCAGCACCCCAATGCCGATGCCAAACCAGATCCGCCCTTTGGGGGTGGTACAGGCGGTTACCGGGTCGGTGGCGATAAAGAACGCACCCAGCATGATGCCGCCACTAAGCAGGTGGTAGAGTGGGGTGGCATAGCTGCCGGGGTCGACAATATTGAAGATCAGCGCCATGGCAAAGAGGCCACCCAGAACGCCTGCGGGGATATGCCAGCGGATGGTGCCTTTGGCCAACAGGAGAAGACCACCGAGCAGAAAGGCGATATTGATCCACTCCCAGCCGGGGCCGGCCAGCACTCCGTGAGGCAGCTGTTGCGCCGCCTCCTGCAGGGTGACTCCAAGGCTGAGGGTACTTTTCAGTTCACCCAGCGGGGTAGCTCCGCTAAAGCTATCCAGAGCCGGGGCGTTTGCCAGGTTGAAGATGATCTGTGCACTTTCACTGAAGCCGATGGTGGCGCCCTCGAGACCGACGGGAGCCAGCCAGCTGGTCATCTCCTTGGGGAAGGAGATCACCAGAATGGCATACCCCACCATGGCCGGATTGAAGGGGTTTTGCCCCAGCCCACCATAGAGCTGTTTGGCCAGAATGATGGCAAACAGGGTACCCAGCAGTGCCATCCACCACGGTAACAGGGGAGGGAGTGCCGCTGCCAGCAGCAGTGCGGTCAGAATCGCACTATAGTCACTGAGGGAGTCACGTGGATCACGTCCGCGCAGCAACAGAATGGCCGCCTCTCCAGCCAGTGCGGCGGGTACCATGAGGGCGATATGGATCCAGATGCCGGAGCCAAAGATCCAGTGCAGAGCCAGCAGGCCGGGAGCCATGGCATAGATCACTATTCTCATCTCGCGGCTGGTGTTATGGTCAAGTTGCGGAATCATTCACGGTTATCCGTTGGCTGTGGTGGTTGCTGTTGGGGAGGCTTTTCGAGTGCTCTCGGGCGGCGCGCTTGGCCTTGGCGCGGGCAACAGCGGCCTCTATGGCGGCCTTTTTCGAGCCTTCTGAGCCGCTCTCCTGGCTCTCCTTTTCGCTCTTTATACTCTCTTTTGCCTTCAGGGCGGCCTTCTTCTCCGCCAGTTTGCGGGCCTTCTCCGCCTTCTCCCGTTCAATGCGGGCATCACGGAACTCATGCCGTTTACGCGCGTGCTCGGCCTTTTTCTGCTCCTGCTGCTGGTTTCGCAGTACCCCCTTGGCGTGGCGGTAGTAGTCGACCAGCGGGATCTTGCTGGGGCAGACGTAGTTGCAGCAACCGCACTCGATACAGTCAAACAGGTGCAGCGCCTCGGCATCATCAAAGTTGCGTGACTGCGTGGCCCAAAACAGCTGCTGAGGAAGTAGTTTGGCCGGGCAGGCATCACTGCAGGCTGCGCAGCGAATGCAGTTGCGTGTCTGTGTGCTGCCGGTTGTTATGGTGGGTTCGACAATCAGACAGTTGGTGGTCTTGCTGAGCGGGCTTTTCAGATCCTTGAGTGGATACCCCATCATTGGTCCACCGAGGGTTACCGTGGCATCCGCTGTGGCCCCACACTGTTGCAGTATCTGTTCAATCGGGGTGCCAATGGCGACCTCATAATTTCCGGGTTGTGTAACACCACTGCCGGTAACGGTGACGATGCGTCGGGTCAGTGGGCGCCCGAGCATGGCCTGATAGATGGCAGCAGCGGTGGCCACATTCTGCATCAGGATACCGATCTGATAGGCGAGCTTGCCGCTGGGAACCTCTTTGCCGGTCAGGATCCGGATCAGCTGCTTCTCGCCACCAGAGGGGTAGAGGGTAGGGCAGGTGACTACCTCAACCGGAGCTGGGCTGTTGCCGGCAGCCTGCGCCATGGCTGCAATTGCCTCCGGTTTGTTGTCTTCGATACCGATCAGAATCTGTCTGGGGGTAAGCAGGTGGTTGACTACCTCAATCCCCTTGATGATCTCCTCGGGGCGCTCGCGCATCAGCCGGTCATCACAGGTGATGCCCGGTTCACACTCCATGCCGTTGATGATGACGGTATCGATATCCGCTTCACTGCCACTGCGTAGTTTGGGGGCGGTGGGAAAACCGGCACCCCCCAGACCGATTACACCGGCCATGCGGATGTGGCCCACAATCTCTTCGCTAGAGAGACCCTGCAGCAGTTCTGTAGTGGTTCTCGGGTCGGCATGGTCGGGATCACAGCCACTGGCTTGCAGCACGATGGCAGGGCTGTGAAGGCCGGAGGGGTGGGTGAAAGGGCGCTCCTCAATGGCGGTAACGGTACCGTTGCAGGGGGTGTGGATCGGCACACTGAGGGGGTTGAAACACTCACTCAGTCGCTGTCCCTTGGTAACCCGGTCCCCCACCTGAACGATGGGGCGGTTGACCGCACGAATTCCCTGGTTGAGGGAGATGACCACCTCACCCCGGTTGTGGAATGGCGTAATCGCCAGATCCCGAGTCCGCTCTTTCTGCTCCGGCGGATGAATGCCTCCATGGAAGCTGAAGCGGGACAGGCTCATGTGGCCTCCTCCACCGCTTCGGGTTCCGGCCAGATCCAGCTCTCCGGACGAACCGGGATGGGCACCATGGTGATACAGTCGACCGGGCAGGGGGGCAGGCATAGTTCACAGCCGGTACATTCGCGGCCAATCACGGTGTGCATCTGCTTGGCAGCCCCCAGGATGGCATCCACCGGACAGGCCTGAATGCAGAGGGTACAACCAATACAGGTCTGCTCTTCAATCTGTGCATAGGCGGGGAGTTTCTCCTCGACCTCAAGTGCAACCGGTTCCCGATCCAGCAGGTCTGCCAGCGCCACCATGACACTCTCCCCCCCGGGAGGACAGAGGTTGATCTCGGCCTCATTGACGGCAATTGCCTCGGCATAGGGGCGACAGCCGGGAAAACCACACTGTCCGCATTGGGTCTGCGGCAGCAAACCGTCAATCTGGTCAACAACCGGATCTCCCTCAACCCGGTAACGCACCGAGGCAAACCCCAGCAGTGCCCCAAAACCGGCCGCAAGCAGAGAGATGGCGAGGATGGCGCTGATCATCGGTTATCCGTGTACCAGCCCGGCAAAGCCCATAAAGGCGATCGAGAGTAGTCCTGCGGTGATCATTGCAATCGATGCGCCCTGGAAGGGTTGTGGTACGTCAGCGGCTGCGGTGCGTTCACGAATGGCGGCGAAGGCGACCAGAACCAGAGAGAAGCCGACCGCAGCACCAAAGCCGAAGGCGACCGACTCGATAAAACTGTTCTGTTCACGGGTATTGAGCAGGGCGACGCCAAGCACCGCACAGTTGGTGGTGATCAGCGGCAGAAAGATGCCCAGTACCTGATAGAGCATCGGGCTGGTCTTGTGGACAAACATCTCGGTAAAGTTGACCACGGCGGCAATCACCAGAATAAAGGCGATGGTACGCAGGTACTCCAGCCCCAGTGGTAATAGAAGATACTCGTTGACCAGATAACTCAGGGCGGCGGAGAGGGTGAGGACAAAGGTGGTGGCAAAGCCCATGCCGATGGCGGTCTCCAGCTTGCGCGAGACCCCCATAAAGGGGCAGAGCCCCAGAAACTTCACCAGGACAAAGTTGTTGACCAGAATGGTACTGACCAGGATTAAAGCGATCTCGGTCACTATCTACACCCTCCTCCTTTAAGGGGGAGGGATGGGGTGGGGGTAAAATCCATCACACTACTTCACCCTCATCCCCGGCTGTGCCCCTTCATCCGGCTCCAGAATATGGATATCCTCACCGCCCGGTCCGGCCGCCAGAACCATTCCCTCGGAGATCCCGAAGCGCATCTTGCGGGGAGCCAGGTTGGCCACCATGATGGTCAGTTTACCCTCCAGCTCTTCCGGCTTGTAGGCGGACTTGATTCCGGCAAAGACGTTACGCTGCTCCTCGCCCAGGTCGAGGGTGAGTTGCAGCAGCTTGTCTGCCTTCTCGACATGCTTCGCCTTGACGATGCGTGCCACGCGCAGATCGACCTTGGCAAAGTCATCAAACTGGATCTCATCGGCAATTGGTTCCATGGTGGAGGCTATCTTACCCTTTGAAGGTTTCGCTTCTGTTTCAGCAGCGTTTTGCAGGGACTCCTTCGATTCCTCAATCAGTGCTTCGACCGCCTTTTCGTCAACCCGCTGCATCAGTGGCTTGAACTTGTTGATGGTGGAGCCCTCCAGAGGCTGTTGCAGTGCATTCCAGCTGAGTGGACCGGCATTGAGGAAGGTTTCCACATTTTCAGCCATCTGTGGCAGAACCGGCTTGAGGTAAGTCATCAGTGCACGGAACAGGTTGAGGCCGACACTGCAGGCATCTTGCACCGCCTGCTCCTGGCCTGCCTCCTTGGCCAGTACCCATGGCTTCTTCTCGTCGATATAGCGGTTGGCCTGGTCGGCCAGCGCCATGATCTCGCGGATGGCACGACCAAAGTCACGATCCTCATAGTGCTGCGCGATGGAGGCACCCTGATCGACAAATTCTTGATAGAGTGCGGGCTCTGCAAGGGTGGATGAGAGCTGTCCATCAAACCGTTTAGTAATGAATCCGGCACAGCGGCTGGCGATATTGACCACCTTGCCGACCAGATCGGCGTTGACCCGCATTCTGAAGTCATCCAGATTGAGGTCGAGATCCTCAATGCTGTGGCCCAGCTTGGCGGCAAAGTAGTAGCGCAGTGCCTCCGGATCGAGGTGGTTGAGCCAGCTACGCGCCTTGATAAAGGTGCCGCGTGACTTCGACATCTTCTGTCCATTCACCGTCAGGAATCCGTGGGCGTTGATGGCAGTCGGGGTGCGGTAGCCTGCACCATGCAGCATGGCGGGCCAGAACAGGGCGTGGAAGTAGATGATGTCCTTGCCGATAAAGTGGTAGAGCTCGGCTTCGGAATCTGCGCCCCAGAAGGTATCAAAATCGACGCCAGACTTGGTGCAGAAGTTCTTGAAACTGGCCATATAGCCGATCGGTGCATCGAGCCAGACGTAGAAGTATTTGTTGTCGGTGTCCGGGATCTCGAAACCGAAGTAGGGGGCGTCGCGGGAGATATCCCACTCCTGCAGACCGGCCTCAAACCATTCGTTGAGCTTCTTCGCAACCTCGCTCTGCAGGTGACCACCGTGGGTCCACGCCTTCAGCATCGTCTCGAAATCGGTCAGCTTGAAGAAGTAGTGCTCCGACTCCTTGTTGATCGGTTTGGCCCCGGATACCGCAGAGACCGCATTCTTCAGTTCGGCGGTGGAGTAGGTGGCACCACACGCCTCACAGTTGTCTCCATACTGATCTTCGGCACCACATTTGGGGCAGGTGCCCTTGATAAAGCGATCCGGCAGGAACATCTCCCGCTCCGGGTCGTAGGCCTGTTCAATGGTTCGGGTGGTGATATGGTCTGCATCGCGCAGCGCAGTATAGATCCCTTCAGCCAGCTCCCGGTTCTCCTCGGAGTGGGTGGAGTAGTAGTTGTCAAAGCCAATCATGAACTCGGCAAAGTCGGCCTGATGCTCTTCGGCAACACTGGCTATCAGCGCCTCCGGAGTGATCCCTTCGTTCTGTGCCCGCAACATGATCGGGGTGCCGTGGGCATCATCGGCACAGACGTAGTAACACTCATTGCCCTGCATCTTCTGAAAACGGGCCCAGATGTCGGTCTGGATATACTCCACCAGATGGCCAATATGGATGCTGCCATTGGCATAGGGGAGGGCGCTGGTGATCAGGATCTTGCGAGGGGAGGTTTGTGACATGGTCTACTATCGGAGTAAGGGGTAAAAAATGCGGCCTATTCTAGCGAATTGATCTGCAAACTACATCCACGATTTGACGTTCATCAAACAATAACCAATAAAAATTGTCAAGAAATTGGTTCTCACGCCCAAGGATCAATGTTAGCATTAGCGGATCCTGTTAAATACAACCAACAACGGAGTGTGCGATGTCTGAATTGACCCGTGATGCGGTTGAGTCCGCAATCAAAAACTATATCGACCCCTATCTCGACAGCGATCTGGTCTCTGCCAAATCGGTCAAGGAGATACAGATCGACGGTGACCAGGTCACGGTTGAGATTGAGCTGGGGTTCCCTGCCAAGGGGTATGAGGCTGAACTCAGTGAAAAGATTGAGGGGGTAGTGAGCGCTGTTGGTGGTGTCAGTGGCGTGGCCGTCAATATCAGCAGCAACATCGTATCCCATGCGGTACAGAAAGGTGTGCAGTCGATCAGCGGAGTCAAGAACATCATCGCCGTTGCCTCGGGAAAGGGTGGGGTGGGCAAGTCCACTACTGCGGTCAATCTGGCGCTGGCTCTCTCCGCCGAAGGGGCCAATGTGGGGATGCTGGATGCCGATATCTACGGCCCCAGCCAGCCTCGCATGCTGGGTGCACAGGGTGCCAAACCGGAGTCTCCGGATGGTAAACGGCTGAAGCCGGTCAACTCCTACCACATCCAGTCGATGTCGATTGGTTACCTGGTAGAGGAGGATACCCCGATGATCTGGCGTGGCCCGATGGTGACCCAGGCGCTCGAGCAGTTGTTGAAAGAGACCGACTGGGAGGACCTTGACTATCTGGTGATCGACCTGCCACCCGGTACCGGGGATACCCAGCTGACTCTGGCGCAGAAGATTCCGGTCAGTGGTGCGGTCATTGTCACCACCCCTCAGGATATTGCCTTGCTGGATGCAGTCAAGGGGTTGAAGATGTTTGAAAAGGTAGAGGTGCCGGTGCTGGGCGTGGTGGAGAATATGAGTATCCATATCTGCTCCAACTGTGGCCATGAAGAGCATATCTTTGCCGAAGGGGGAGGTCAGCGCATGGCGGAGAAGGAGCATGTCGACTTCCTCGGTGGCTTGCCGCTGGACAAGACAATTCGCAGTGATGCTGATGGAGGCAAGCCAACGGTTGTGGCCGACCCGGAGGGGCAGATCGCCAGGATCTACCGCGATATCGCTCGTCGTACTGCGGCCAAGCTGGCACAGCAGAAGAAGGAGTTCACCACCAAGTTCCCCAATATTGTGATTCAATAAAAACGCAGAAAAGGCACAGCGGTGCCAATTTTGAAAACCGTCATATGGGAGACTGTATGACGGTTTTTTTCGTTATACTCCCTGAGTATAAAACGTTGCAGAAGTCCATTCATACCACGATTCCAGCTGCGCTCAGGCACATCCTTGTGTCGCTTGACCGCAGCCATCCATGGCTGCAGACAACCTGGAATCGTGGCATGAACGAACTTTCGAGTAAATTGATATTACAGTACTGAAATCAGGAAAGGGTTATGGAGTTGAGCAAGTGGGATCGTCGTTTTCTCGGGCTGGCTGCCCATGTGGCGCAGTGGTCAAAGGATCCAAGTACCCAGGTGGGTGCGGTGGTTACCAACGGCAAGCGGGTGGTCTCGCTCGGTTTCAATGGCTTTCCTCAGGGGCTGTCGGATGATCATCGGCTACATGACCGTGAGACCAAATACTCTCTGGTGCTTCATGCCGAGGAGAATGCACTGCTCTTCTCCGCTGCCGATCTGACGGCCAATACCATCTACGTCTATCCGCTTCCCCCCTGTTCCCGCTGTGCAGCGAAGATTATTCAGTCGGGTATCACCCGTGTGGTTACCACCATTCCCGAGGATATGTCTCGCTGGGAGGAGAGCGTGGCGCTCACCCGCACCATCTTTTCCGAGGTAGGGGTGGAGATGGTGGAGGTACCGCTCTCTCTGTTGGACGGGGCGGAGAGAGACTAACTCTCCCCGTTCAGGGCAACAGCTTGGCGAGTTCGATCGCTAGATCCATGGCTAGCCCGGTCGCCGTCTCGTTCTCTCCACGATCAATCGTAAACTGCAGGGTTTCGGCCTGTTTGGACAGGTCCGGATAGCCAAAAGAGAGTGCACTCCCCTTGAGCCGATGCGCCACTTCGCGCATGCTGTTCCAGTCACGCTCCCGCAGTGCCAGAGTCAGTTTCGAGTGGCTTTCGACCACGGCGTTACGGAATAGCGCCATCAACTCTTCGTCTACTTCTGCTTCGGCCTCTGTGGTGACTACTGCGGTGGCTGTGTCTGCAGGTTGTTGCGACGGGTTGGTCAGATAGCGTTCCAGTACTCGCTGCAGTTCCCGCCGTTCCAGTGGCTTGGCCAGGAACATCTCGCAACCGGCTGCGGCAAACGCATCCCGATGCTGTTGCATCACGTTGGCGGTGAGGGGCACGATGGGGGTGGTTACCCCTTGTTCACGCAGGGTACGGGTTGCCGTGATACCATCCATCTCCGGCATCTGCATATCCATCAGGATCAGGTCAAATGGTTCGGAAGTGGCCAGCTCAACCGCCTCTCTGCCGTGGCTGGCAAGTACTACCTCAAGCCCGAGACTGCCGAGAATGCGCTGCTCCAGCAACTGCAGTTCCGGGGTATCTTCGGCAACCAGCACCCGACCACAAAACTGCTGTTTGTGTTCACCAGATTGTGATCCCAACGGTTTTGTCTCTATGGGGAGTGTACTGGCGCGGTAGGGGATTCGTAGCTGGAAGCGGGAACCGGTTCCTGCCTGACTGCTGACATCAATCACTCCCCCCATCATTTCGGCCAGGTTGAGAGAGATATAGAGGCCGAGCCCACTGCCACCAAAGCGGCGGGAGATGGAGCCATCGGCCTGTTCAAAACGCTGGAACAGGTTGTCCACCTCCAGTGGTGTCATGCCGATACCACTATCGGTGACGGTAAAGAGGAGTGTATCCCGCAGCTGACTCACCACCAGGCTCACCTCACCCTGTGGGGTAAATTTGATCGCGTTACCCAGCAAATTGATCAGGATCTGACCGATACGTTGCCGGTCTCCTAGTAGTTGCTGTTGAGGAGGGTGTTGTAGTTCCACTCGCAACCTAATCCCCTGGTCCCGGGCCTTGATCGCAAACATCTTCTCCAGATCCTCCAACAGCAGGGCAAGGTCATAAGGGGCCTCCTCGATGGTGAATTTGCCGGATTCGATCTTGGACATGTCGAGAATGTCATTGACCAGTGCCAGCTGGTTCTCACCGGCGCGCTGGATCGCGTAAACCAACTCGTTGAGGTCACTCTCCTGTAACGCCTCTGCCAGCAGTTCGGTATTGCCGATAATGGCAGCCAGTGGAGTGCGCAATTCATGGCTCATGCTGGCAAGGAACTCATCCTTGGCCTGGTTTGCTCTCAAGGCGGATTCGGCAGAGAGCAGGGTGCGAAGATCGTTGATCACCAGTACCGCACCCTCGGCAGCTTGGTGGGTGTTGTGTTGGAGTATGGCACCCGAGAGGTGTACCGGGATCTCCTCCCCGTTGGCATGCTGCAAGGTGTAGGTTGTGTTGGTCTCTTGCTCATCAATAAAAAGCTTGCCAAACCCACTCATGGTAAACAGTTGCCAGACCTCCTGATTGGCAGGGTTGTGCAGCAGCACCACCACGCGCTGGTGGCCGTCCAGCTGCAGGGGGAACAGTCCGATCTTGACCTCGATGGTCTCCCCATTTCGGTTTTGCAGTGGCAGGTAACGGTTTCCACCCATGGTTCTTGCGACTGGGGTGGTTAGAAAGGCACTGACCATCTCTGCGTGGGAGGAACGAAGCGACACCGGTAGCAGGCAGCTGAATCCGCTCTGTTGCAGGGCGGTTTGGTTCCAGCCGGTGAGCAGAGTCAGCGCGGAGTTGCTGAACAGCACCTCCCCCTTCTCGTCCACGACCAGCATCGGCAGAAGGCTCTCCGAGCAGTTTTGCTGGAGTTGCTGGTCGTTCTGTATGGCTCGCTGTAATCGCCCGCCCACCAGAGAGAGAATTCGTTCATGAAAGACTTCTTCTTCTTCTTCTTCTACAAAAAAAGTTCCAAAATGCTGCTGCAGGAGCACCTCACTGGGGCGACCAATCAGACCACAGAAGTGGGGGTTGGCCCGAACCACCTTGCCGGTTGCATCAATCACCACCACCCCCTCTTCCATCGACTCCAGAATGGAGTTGGTTTGATGCTGGGCTCGCTCCAGCTCGGCAGTACGCATCTTTACCTCGGAGGAGAGTCTGCGGTTCCAGATCCGGAGCTGTTCTCTGGCCCGCGACAATAGCCAGAATACCAGGGTGATACCCAACAACAGCAGTAGCGCAGCCAGCTGCAACCACTGCTTGCTCTGCTGTTCCTGATGGTGCACTTTTGTGTACTGGTTCATGTAGTGCAGGTGAAGAGGGGAGAGGTCAATGGTTTGTGCGGTATTACGGCTCTGCTCAAGCCAATGTTCTGCCTTGGTGATCTCGGCGTTGAGCAGTTGCAGGTGGGTGAGCACATGGCCCAGATGTCTACGATAGGGTTGCGGTAGTTTCTCTACCTCGAATCGCTGCTGTTGCAGGGTAAGCCGGAGCAGGGCGTACTCTCCGCTTGGGTCGATCAGTTGCTGCTCAATCCGGTCGAGTGAGCGTAGTAGCTCACTGATGAGTTTGAGTGGTCTCTTCTCCAACCCTTTATTCAGCCCTGTTTCCATCAGCTCAAGCAGGTGGCGCTTCAACTGCGGCAGGTACACCAGGCTATTGAGATAGGCACCACGCGCCTGCAGATAACGCCCGCCCTGTGAAATCAGCTCATCCAGTTGCTGGTCAAATTGATTGAGGTAGTGCTCGATAGGGAGCTGTTGTTCCGGCTGCAGCCATTTTGGAATTTTCCGCAGATTCGCACTGCTCTGATAGAGTTGGTGAACCAGTCGCTTGTGGTTGTCGAGGCTGAGGTCGTGCTCTTTGTGCAGCAACAACAGCTCTGCATCATAGCTGGCCATGAGCTTGCTGTGCTGGTTGATCTGTAACAGGTAACGTTGATGGGCCTGTGAGTCGATGTGATCCTGTTGGTAAAACGAGCTCAACAGGATGGCGGCGATCAGTGGGGATAACAGCAGCAGGGGGCGGAGCCAACGGTAGTTCATGGCTGTGTTCTCTCTACCGTTGTGGCCGAAGGCTGTCGAGACCGAAGCCGGTCACTGCTCAATGCGTGTAAGAATTGAGCCATCTGCTCAATCTGCTGCGGGTTCAGAATCAACCCCAGCTGGTGCTCGGCCATTTCGAAGATGGCTTCCTTCAGGGTTTCGGCAGAGCTGTCATGAAAGTAGGGGGCGGTGAGGGCAACATTGCGCAGATTGGGTACCTTGAAGGTGTGGCGGTCTCTATTTTGATGGGTAATTGCATAGCGCCCCTTGTCTGCCTCCATCAGGTCGTCATGGTTTCCCTCGTGTTTGTCATAACCCGGCTGTCCTCCTTCAATGGGTATGCTCAGATTGCCCAACTCGTCGTGCTGCAGCAGGTCTTCATTGCTGCCGAAACGGAAGAAGAGGCGGCTGTGCTGAAACTGGTTGCCCCCCAGGTTTTCTCCGTCATGACAGCGGATGCAACCCAGTTGACGAAACAGGGCCAGCCCTTGCAGTGCCTCTGGTGTAAGTGCGCGCCGGTCACCCTGTTGATAGCGATCGTAGGGGGTGTCAAAGGTGACCAGTGTGGAGAGGAAGGTGGTCAGGGCCGATACGATGCTGGTCTGGGTGGGAGGCTCACCATAAATGGTGATGAAGCGGGCGGCGAGTGGCTGATCCTGGCGCAGACGCTCGGTGGTTACCTCCCAACTGCCTCCCATCAGTTGTGGGTTTACCATTGCAGCGGCAACCAGCTCATCGAGTGTGCGAACACGTCCATCGCGCAGCTGACGGAAATCGAGAACGGCATTGTAGACCGAAGGGGTATCTCTATTCAGTGGCTTGCCATCAGTTCCAATGGAGCGTCCACGCGGGTCTACTCCGGCGTGGTCAAGGTCGTGGCAGCTGGAGCAACTGATACTCTGGCTTGCTGAAAGCCGAGGATCATGGAACAGGTCGCGTCCCAGCGCAACCTCTGCCGGATCAATCTCGGCAGCAGTTACACAGGTCAACAGAGAGAACAGGCCGGCTATGGCCAGCATGCCCGCTTTGGTCAGCCCGTGGTTTCTTCTGGAAAGGTGTCTGTTGTGATCTGTTTTCATTCCGCCTGGTGATGGAT
>CAYFNH010000025.1:0-26368 GCA_964344435.1 uncultured Piscirickettsiaceae bacterium
TTGAACGCTACAGGCGCGATTCAAATTACTCAGACTTATTCAGAGGTTCCTTAGCTAACGAGATCATTTAAAAGTAGACATTAATGAGTAGATCAAGCCAGCAAGAGAGTCTGCAGCAGAAAATCACCTATGGGTACTATCTGTTGACCAGTACCTTGCTGTTGTTCGCCGCCATTGCGATCATCGATCTACTGTTTCTGGAGCGTCATCTGCAGGTCGATGAGGTGGCAGCGGACCTCAGTGCCTCGGTACTGGAATTGCGTCGCGAGGAGAAAAATCTCTTTCTCTATGCTCAGGAAGATGGACGGCAACGGATGGAGCACTATCTTGATCAGATCCAGCGGCTGTTATTGCAGCAACAGCAGGCGCTGCAGACGGTGGTGGCCCGAGCGGCAGAGATTGAGTCACTGCAGCAGGCGTTACAGCGTTACCGGAAGCTGATCGGACAGCAGATCAAGTCAGAGCGTGAACGTGAGGCGTGGCAACAACATCTGCGTGCGCAGGGACACTCACTCTATCTGCTGAGCGGTGCCATTGCAGAGCGGGCGCGAACCATAACCGAGCAGGCGGCCCGGGATTCGCTCTGGTTCCTGATTGCGGTCTTGTTGCTGCTTGGGATAGTGATCTTTCTTACCGGGCGCCACATCACGGCAGTTACATTAACGCCGCTGCAAAAACTGGAGCAGCAGATGAATCGGATTGCACGCGGCCATAGTCGTGAACTACAGCCCCCCTCGAGTGATCGGGAGTTTGTTGCCCTGACCCGGATCTTCAACCACTCCATTCGCGAGCTGGAGTTCCGTCGTCGGCGCATGGAGCAGTCCGAAAAGCTGGTGTCACTGGGGAATCTTGCGGCCGGGGTGGCGCATGAACTCAATAATCCGCTCTCCAATATCTCGACCAGTGCACAACTGCTCAGTGAGGAGCTGGAGGGGGAGCCGACTCCTCTGGTTCACAACTGGTTGCAGCAGATCGATCAGGAGACCCAACGGGGCAAGGAGATTGTGCGTGCCCTGTTGGAGTTCGGCAGCAAACGCAGTTTTCAGAAGCAGCCGCTGGAGTTGGCGGGGCTGCTTGATGAGACCTTGCGCTTGCTTAACAAGCCGATGGAGCGCCACCAGGTCTCTCTACAGCTCAATATTCCCAGCTGGATTGTGGTTGAAGCAGACAAGCAGCGTCTGCAGCAGGTGTTGATCAATCTGATAGAGAATGCCATCGAGGCGGCCGGGGAGCATGAGCTGAAGTTGCGAATCAGCGCAGATCATTGCGAGCTGGGGGTGGCGATGCTGCCACAGCGGGCACTGGTGGGGGGAGGGAGTCTCTGTAGTGGTGACGACAAGGGGCGCTTTATTGAAATTCTGATTGATGATGATGGCCCTGGTATCGATCCCGAGCACCTTCCCTATGTGCTCGACCCCTTCTATACCCGCCGGGCCAATGACAAGGGGACCGGATTAGGGCTCTTTATCAGTCACGAAATCATCAAGCAGCATGAGGGCTGTATTGCCATTGACTCCACCCCCGGCAAGGGGACACGGGTCACGCTGTTGCTACCGGTCAGCCCGGATAGAGAAGAGGAGGTGTCTGCAGATGCATAAGGTGATGATTGTCGATGATGAGCGCAATGCCGCAGAAAACCTTGCTCACCTCTGTCGCAAGGAGGGCTATGAGGTCGAGCTCCATACCGTGGGTGATGAGGCACTGGCTGCCCTTGAGCAGACCCGCTTTGACCTGGTGTTGAGCGACCTGCGCATTGATGCGGTCAATGGCATGGATGTTTTACAGCAGGCCCATAAATATGCTCCGGAGACACCGGTGGTGCTGATTACCGGACATGCCACTGTTGATTCGGCCATTGCGGCGATGCGGGCAGGGGCATTTCACTACATCACCAAGCCGTTTCGACTGGATGAGGTGCGCGAAACCATGCGCAAGGCGCTGGAGCTGCACAGCCTTAAACAGGAGAATCGGCAATTGCGGGAGCAGCTCTCCGAAAAACAGCAGAACAGCCGGATTATTACCTGCAACCGGGGAATGGAGCAGTTGTTGCAGCAGGCGCGCCAGATTGCACCTACCGATGCCACGGTGCTGATCAGTGGGGAGAGTGGAACCGGCAAGGAGTTGATGGCCAGGATGATTCACACTCAGAGCCAGCGCAGTGAGGCACCGTTTCGGGCGGTCAATTGTGGTGCGCTCTCTGAAGAGTTGCTTGCCAATGAACTGTTCGGGCATGAGAAAGGGGCCTATACCGGTGCCTCGGAGCGCAAGATTGGTGTAATCGAATCAGCTCATGGTGGCACCCTGTTTCTGGATGAGATTGGCGAGATGCCGATGACGATGCAGGTGAAGTTGCTGCGAGTCATTCAGGAGCGTGAGCTACAGCGACTCGGTTCTACTGAAACAGTCCGGGTTGATATCCGTCTGGTGAGTGCGACCCACCGCAATCTGGAGCAGGCGGTGGAACAGAGGCTGTTTCGACGGGATCTCTACTACCGTATCCATGTGATCAACCTCCATCTGCCGCCGTTGCGCGAGCGAGCCGACGATATTCCACTGCTGGCTCACCACTTTCTGAAAAAGTATCGTCAAAGGATGGGGCAATCCGTTGTCGGGATATCCCCGCAAGCGATGAGCCTGCTGCAGAAGCATCGCTACCCCGGCAATATTCGTGAGCTGGAGAATGTGATCGAACGTGCGGTTGCTCTCTCACTAACTGATGAGATTGGTGTGGGTGATCTGCCTCCTGCACTGCAGGGAGAGCTTTCATTGCAACAGGAAAAAGACTCCTTCTCCGGAGAGGAGCTGCAGACGCTGGCCGAACATGAGATGGCATATATCCTCAAGGTGCTGGAGCAGTTCGAGGGGAATCGCACTCGGGCTGCTGCAGCACTGGGGATTGACCGGGTCTCGCTATGGCGCAAGTTGAAGCAGGCGGATGATCAGTAGCCAAGGTTTTTGACCGGGTAAGGTATTGAAGTTTTTGATTGAGGCAAATTCATTAGTATTCTATAATATTGCGGTTATTTTACTATAGAGTGAGTGGCTGCCTTGAAACAAACCTTTACCCTCTCCAACAGGGTTGTAACGATTGCTGTTGCCGCAGTGATCGGCCTGTTGCTGGGCGGATTGGTGCTGCTCAACGAACATGCGATGCAGGAAAACCTGCAGCAGACCATTGTCCAGGAGCAGGATAACAGTATCTCCGCGTTTAACACGCTGGTTGCGCACACTTATTCGACTCTGCTGATGATTGCGACTCTTTATGCAGAAGAAGAGCATGTGCAGTCGCTCTTCTACTAGGGGGTGAAGGCAGTTCGGGCACATGGGGTAGAGAGTGAGCAGGCCAGGCATTGGCGTCAGCAGCTCTATGATCATCTGGGACCAAGCTGGAAAAGTGCCGCCAGAAAATTTCATGTTCGTCAGCTCCACTTTCACCTGGCACCGGGAGCTACCAGTTTTTTGCGAGTACACCGCCCGGAAAAGTATGGTGATGACCTCAGTGGAGTGCGTCATACGATCGTGACCACCAATGAAACACGCCAGCAGCAGAGTGGGTTCGAGAGTGGTCGTGTCTATTCCGGCCTGCGTGGAGCGGTTCCGATGTTTGCCACAGATCCGCAAAGTGGGGAGAGGATACATCTGGGGGCACTGGAAGCGGGCACCTCATTCACCTACCTGTTGAACCTGATCAAGCAGGATGTAGATACCCATATTGCGGTGGTGCTGAACCGGGAGCATGTTGAGTCCACCATGTGGCCGGAGTCGGTCAAACGTCTCTTTGGTGAGAAGATGATGGCCCCGTGTAACTGCGTGCTGGAGGCGACATCCCATGAGAGTGTTTCCCAGGTGTTGGAGCAACATCACCAGACAGTCGGTGGATACGGTGAGGAGAGAGGCGGATTCGAGCTGATCGAGTCCAACGATCGCCTCTATGCGGCTGCCTTCCAACCGCTGCAGGACTTTATTGGGGGGATTGAACCGGGACGCGATCCGGTAGGGCAGATCCTGGTATGGTCCGATGTGACCGGGCGAATGGCTGCAGTTGAGGCACAGAAGTGGCGCTATCGTGGCTATGCGCTGCTGGTCTATCTACTGTTGCTACTGGTGACGATGATGGCGGTTCACTGGTTTACCGTGCGGTTGAATCGGGCAGTCAGTGAGAGAACCTCGGAGCTACAGCAGGTTTCCGACCATCTGCGTCAAAGTAACCATGATCTGGTGTTGGCGCAGGATCGGGTTCGTGGATTCGCCAGTACTGCATCAGACTGGTTCTGGGAGAGCGATGCAGATCATCGCTTCATCTATTTCTCACCACAGCTCTATCCTATTACCGGTATTGAGCCGAAGCGCTTGCTGGGCAGACGACAGGACGAGATTGATCTGGTTGGGGTGGAGCCAGAGGCGGTGACCAGGCATATGCGTCTGCTGGAGAGGCACGAATCCTTCCGCGAGTTGGTCTATGCCGTTGAGCGGAAAGGGAAACGGGTCTGGCTTTCCATTAATGGGGATCCGGTTTATGACAAGGAGGGGCAGTTCCATGGTTACCGGGGAACCGGCAGTGACATCAGTGAGCGAATCAACCATCAGTTGGAGATTGATCGCCATCGCAGCGAGATGGAGCGCTCCAAGGATGAGTTCTTTGCAACCATGTCACATGAGTTGCGCACGCCATTGACCGCTATCATTGGCAATAGTCGGCACCTGTTGCGAAGCGGTGTGTGTGGCAGCAGTGGCTGTGTACAGAATGATGCGATGGAGATCATTCGCTCGATCGAAAGTGCCGGAGAGAGTCAACTGGCACTGGTGAACGATATCCTGGATATGTCCAAGATCGAGTCCGGCAGTTTTGTGATTGAGTCCGGGCTCTACGATCTTGAGGAGCTACTGAAGCAGGTGATTGCCATGCTCCAGCTCAAGGCGGAAGAGTCGGGGCTGGAGTTGAAATTGCAGCAGCACAACCGAGAATCCTGTCAACTAATCGGGGATCGACAGCGCATTGAGCAGATCCTGATCAACCTGGTGGGGAATGCGATCAAGTTTACCGAGCGGGGAGGGGTCACACTGAGTAGCCGCATAGAGGGTGAGATGCTCTGTTTCGAGGTCAGAGACAGCGGTATCGGGATGTCATCAGAGGTGGTGACCAGCCTGTTCAGACGTTTTCAGCAGGCAGATAGCTCAATCTCCAGACGTTTTGGTGGCAGTGGCCTGGGGCTCTATATTTCGAAGAGTCTTGCAGAGATGATGGGTGGAGTGATCGAGGTTGATAGCCGCGAGGGGGAGGGAACTACCTTTGCCCTGAAGCTACCCTATCGACCCAGTGATCAGCCGGTATCACGGCAGAGTCAGCAGCAAACAGAGGAAGCCGGTGTGCAGCAGTATCATGGGCGGGTACTGGTTGCGGAAGACTCGGATGTGTTGCAGATGCTGGAGCGACGTATTCTCGAAGGGTTGGGACTCGAGGTGGAGTTGGCGGAGAATGGGAAGGTTGCAGTGGAGAAGGCGCGCTCCAGTGAGTTTGAACTGATTCTGATGGATATGCAGATGCCGGAGATGGATGGGCTGGAGGCGACGACCGTGATTCGTCAATTCAACCAGACCATCCCCATCGTGGCGCTCACCGCCAACGTGATGCAGAAACATCGTGAGGCATTTGAAAATGCGGGTTGTAATGGTTTTCTGGAGAAACCGATCGACCACAATGCGCTGGTGCGAATGCTGGGACGTTATCTGCTCGATGAGAGAGAGCAACACTCTGTTGTGTGATCGAGAATTTTTGTATAGTTGCCGTTATATAACGATTGCTGGTTGTAACTATTCAGCTCACCCCTGAAATCCGCCATATCGGTGTGGCGCGACCTCGCAGGCTCGGTTGGAAAATGGTCATTTACACGTGTAAATTCACATTTTCTACCTTGATCTGACGAATTTCAGAGGCAATCTGAATAGCTACGGTCATTATTTTTACAATTTTCAGGTACCCCTGAATAGTTGCTGCTGGTTATCCTCTATGCTATGTGGAGGAATTTGGAGATTTATGGACAAGATCGAGTGGGGGGTTGAGTACTCTGTAGGGCATCCGGAGATGGATACCCAGCACCAGATTATTATCGGTGCCATCAACCAGTGTACTGACCTACTGGAGCAGGGGGGGGCGGATCAGGAGATTATCGAGCCTATTCTGCAGACCTTGGGACGCTATGCTACCGATCACTTTTCGCACGAGGAGTCGCTACTGGAGTCGGTCAATTTCAGTGGAGTGGAGACCCAGCGCAGCGAACATGAGGTCTACAGTATGAAGGTGGCACTCTACCAGGAGAGAGAGTTCACCCAAAAGAACCTGGCAGACCTGGTGAAGTTCCTCAATTTCTGGTGGATGCACCACATTCTGGTAGAGGATATGCAGTACAAGGGGCTCTTTGAAGGGGGGTAGCGTGTGCAGCTTACCCTGACTGCGACCGCTACCCAGGCCCGTTTTTTGCGCGATCGCTGGGCCAGAGAGCAACTGGCCTCTGGAGTAACGGCGTGGGAGACACCACCGATCCTCTCATTACAGGCATGGATGCGACAGCAGTGGGAGCAGCTGTTACAGCGTGAGGATATGGTGCTGCCGATGCTGCTGTCGGCAGATCAGGAGCGAGTGGTATGGCAGCAGTGTCAACCGGCTGCACTTTCCCGGATGCAAGGGGTATTGCGCCACAGTGGCCTGGTTGATCATGCGCTTCGGGCCAACCGGCTCTTTCATGATTGGTTCGAACCGGAGGAGTCACTCGAGGCACTGCAGAGAGACACTCATCTGGATGAGGTGGAGCTGTTTGTAGAGTGGCAGCAACGTTTCGAACACCAATGCGACAATCAGAACTGGCTGGAGCAGGCACGGCTGCCTCACTACTTCGCTGAATTGCTGGCTGCAAAGTGTGTGCAGCTGCCATCACAGATCGGTCTTTATGCATTGTCACAGTGGAACCGGGCGCAGCAGCGGCTGCTGCAGCGGCTACAGGCACTGGGGGTATCGATACAGTCAGTTGGGTCAGAGCCACTTGCCAGCAGGCGGATGGCATCGGTTGCTCCGGATCCGGAGGCAGAACTGAATGCAGTGGCGCTCGCTGTAGAGGCGCATCTGCAACAGGCGCCACAGCATCATGTCGGGGTGGTGGTGCCGGGGCTGGCAGAGCGGCGCGAGGCGGTGGAACGGGTATTCAGCAGGGTGTTGGTACCGCACACTGTGGTGGAGGCAGTGTCCCCGCAGCAGCTGCCATATCGTATCTCCGCAGGGTTACCCTTGTCGCAGGATCCGAGAGTGGTGCATGCACTGCTGTTGCTGAAGTGGTCACAGGGAGAGAGCCTGACCCAGGCGGAACTGTCCGCACTGCTATGCTCTCCCTGGCTGCTGTTGGGGGACGAATCCGAGGCCCGTGCGCTGGCCGATCTGCAGCTACGCAGGGAAGGGTGGATGGAGCTTACCCTGTCGCAGGGGCTGCGACTGTTTACCGCAGACCGATCAGACATGCTGAAATCTGCCCCCCGTTTTATCGGGGCTCTGCGGGCGCTGGCTCAGCTTGAGCTGCAGGGGGGGCATCCGAGCCATTGGTGGGCCGAGCACTACAGCCGTGTGCTGGCCTACTTCGAGTGGGCCGAGAATGGGGAGCAGAGTGAGGAGGGGCTGGTGGTTTACGATGGCTGGCGTGAGGGGCTGGATCGACTGGTGGCGATAGGGGAGGTGGTCGGCACATTGCGTCCAGAGCAGGCGCTGAACCAGCTGAGAGAGCTGCTCTCGTCGATTGAACTGGATGGGGGGCGCAGCAGTCGGCCGGTCGAGATTGTCACCCCGGATGAGGCAGATGGTGTCCGTTTTGATGCGCTCTGGGTGCTTTCCGCCGATGATCATCAATGGCCGCGGTTGCAGCCATTATCCCCCTTGCTGCCGCTATCGTGGCAGCGCAAACGGATTCCCCAGGCCACACCGCAGGGGGCAAAGGTTGCTGCCCAGGCACAGCTGGAGCGGCTGGGCAGTTCAGCCGTCAAGGTGCACTTCAGCTGTAGTGAGGCGGAGGAGGCCGGAGGGGATGCATTGCGCTCGTTGACTCCTCTGCTGGGAGAATTGCAGGTTCTACCCTGGCAATCGTGTGAGCAGCAGAGTTGGTGGCTACCGGCAACCGCGCTCGAATTTGAGGAGATTGTGGACCGGTCGGTTGCTCTGGATGGCGGGAGTGCGGTTCGGGGAGGCAGTGGTGTGCTGGCAGACCAGTCACAGTGCCCCTTTCGTGCCTTTATCCGTCATCGTCTGCAGGCGGAACCGGTTGAGCAGCCAACTTCCGGGGTCAATGCACGTGAGCGTGGTACCCTGCTGCATCGCCTGCTGGAGCGGATTTGGCAGCAGTTGGGCCGTAACTCCGCAGCACTACATCAGCTCGACCAGCATGAGCTGGAGCAGATGGTGTACAAGTTGGCCGGAGGTGTGGTGGAGCAGTTTCGGGATGCTCATCAGGGTCGCATCGGTCCCTGTTTTGCGGCCAATGAGCAGCAGCGGTTGAGCGCACTGGCAGTGCGTGCGTTGGAGCTGGATCGTCTACGTAAGAGCGCTTTTACCGTTGAAGAGTTGGAGTGTCCGCACCCGATCGAGCTGGCGGGACTCCGTTTTACCATCAAGATGGACCGGGTCGACCAGACTACAGAGGGTGGCAGAATCCTGATTGATTACAAGAGTGGTCAGGTCAATCATGCAGACTGGCAGGGGGAGCGCCCCGCAGCGCCTCAGCTGCCGCTCTACGCAATCCTGCTGGAGCAGGTGGTTGCCGTGCTCTATGGGCAGATCCGTGCACAAGAGGTCTGCTATCGTGGAGAGCAGCAGGAGGCCGCGATCATGGAGGGGGCAAGCGGAACAGGGCGTGCAGCCAGTGTAACCGTATCACCGCAGTGGCAGGAGCAGCTACAGCAGTGGCGGCAGGTATTGGAGGGGTTGGCGCAGGAGTTTCGCAGTGGTGTGGCCACGATTGAGCCGCTGCAGGGGCGTCACAGCTGTCAGTATTGTGGGTTGCAATCCCTCTGTCGGGTGTCGTGGTAATGGCGGAGCTACTATCCATGCAGCAGGATCGGCAGGTACGGCAGGAGGTGCTGGATCCGTCGCGCTCCTTTATCGTGCAGGCACCTGCCGGATCGGGGAAGACCGAACTGTTGACCCAGCGCATACTGCGCTTGCTGGCGCATGTGGAGCAGCCCGAGAATATTGTGGCCATCACCTTTACCCGCAAGGCGGCTGGTGAGATGCGGGCAAGGCTGCTGCAGGCGCTGCGCAAGGCGGCAAGCTCTCCCTGTCCAGAGACCCCTCACCTTGCTCAGAGCTGGCAGCTTGCGCAAGCCGTGCTGGAGCAGGATCGGCAGCATGGCTGGCAGTTGATGGATAATCCGGGGCGGCTGGAGATCCGCACCATGGACAGTTTCAATGCCAGGCTGGTACGGCAAATGCCGCTGCTCTCCAGCTTTGGGGCGCTGCCTGCCGTAACCGATGATGCGGAGGTGCTCTATCAGGCGGCGGCGCGGGCAACCTTGCAGATGGTGGAGGAGAGTGGGCTGGGGGATGCTGTCGCCACCCTGCTGCGCTGGCTCGACAACGATGCGCAACGGGTTGAACGTCTGGTGACCGCGATGCTGGGCCACCGCGACCAGTGGTTGCCTCATGTGGCCGCTGGTACGCTGCAGCGAGGGCAGCTTGAGCAGACACTGCAGCATGCAGTGGAGTCGGTACTGCTGCCGTTGCAGGATGAACTCGAGCAGCAACTGGGAGAGGCGGGTATCGAGCGCCTGCTTGCCGTGGTTGCGGCTGCGGCCACAGAACTGGAGCAGACTGTAAAGGAGTCTCCACTGCACTGCTGTCTGCAGCTTGCTCGGCTACCGGGTACCAGTAGCGAAGCACTGCAGCAGTGGCAGGCGATCGCCTCGCTGCTGTTGACGCAGAAGGGGGAGTTCAGGCTCACCCCCAGGAGCTGGGATAAACGCAATGGCTTTCCCGCCAACGATGCCGGCAGGGCCAACAAGGCCGAGATGCTGGGGTTCTCGCAACAGCTCTCGGAGGGGAGGGTTGCACGGCTGATTCAGAAGCTGCCCGAGTTGCCCCCCCTGAAGTATGAAGAGGCGCAGTGGGAGGTGGTGGATGCACTGTTTCAGGTTCTGCTGTTGGCCCAGGCCAGTCTGATGGTCGAATTTGAGGCCAGAGGCGTGGTGGATCATGTGGAGATTGCACAGCGTGCACTGCAGGCACTGGGGAGTGAGGCCGAGCCCACCGCTTTGGGATTGCGGCTTGATTACCAGATTCACCATCTCCTAGTGGATGAGTTCCAGGATACCTCCCACGGGCAGTTTGAACTGCTGAGTCGACTGACCGCAGAGTGGGTGGGGGACTCTTCCCGCTCTCTCTTTCTGGTGGGAGATCCGATGCAGTCGATCTACCGCTTCCGCCATGCGGAGGTGGGGCTCTTTATCCGTGCGATCGAGCAGGGGGTGGGCACCCTGCCGCTGGAGTATCGCAGGCTGAGTGCCAACTTCCGCTCCGAGGCGGGGGTAGTGGAGTGGGTCAACGGTGCCTTCTCCAAGCTCTTTCCCCAGTCTCCCGATCGCTTCAGCGGGGCCATCTCCTATGCCCCCTCGATTGCGACCCGCCCCCCCTCCAGTCAGCAGGCGGTCGAGATTCATCCTCAGCTGGAGGATGATCGTGAGGCCGAGGCGGCCCTGGTTGGTGAGTTGATTGAGCGAGCGCTGTCCGAGATGAACGGGGAGGGCCGGGTAGCCATTCTGGTGCGCTCGCGCCCCCATCTGCTACAGATCACCGAGTGGCTCTATCGGCAAGGGGTACGCTATCGTGCGGTTGAGATTGAGTCACTGGGGGAGCGCCCGCAGGTACGAGATCTGCTGATACTCTGTCGTGCCCTGCTCCATCAGGGAGATCGTGAGGCGTGGTTGGCACTGCTGCGCGGCCCCTGGTGCGGGATATCGCTGCAGGGGCTGCTGCAACTGGTGGAGGGAGCACCAAAGCAGACACTCTGGGCACTGCTGCAGGATGAGGCACGATTGCAGCGGTTGGAGCGATCCGAGTATGAGCACCTGCAGCGTTTGCAAAACCAGCTGCAGACTATTTTTGAACAGCGTGGCAATGGTTCCCTGCTGCACTGGGTGGAGCGGGCCTGGATTCAGCTGGGAGGGGCGGCCTGTTATCACCACCTCGGGGAGCCGGGCCAGTCACAGCGCGAACAGCAGGCCTTCTTCGATCTGTTGCGACAGCTGGAGCAGCCGGGGCAGATCATCGATTTCGTTCGTCTGCAACAGCGTCTGCAGCAGCAGAACCTGCGGCCCGGAGAGGCGGCTGGTGAACCACCGCGTGTCGAGGTGATGACCATCCATAAATCAAAGGGGTTGCAGTTTGATAGTGTGATATTACCGGCGTTGGGTCGCAAACCACGAAATGTCGATAGCCGCCTGCTGCATTGGCTGGAGGTGCCGGGAGAGGAAGAGGCCGAGACCATGCAGCTGCTGCTCTCTCCCATTCGGGCAACTGCACAGCGTCTGGAGGAGGATTTACTTGGGCGCTATGTGCGCAAGGTGGAGCAGGAGCGTGAGTGGAACGAGCTAACCCGCCTGCTCTATGTGGCCATTACCCGGGCCGAGCGCAAGGTACATCTGCTGGGGGCCTGTCACCTCAACAGCAAAGGGGAGTTGGCAAAACCAGCCTCCCGCTCTCTGCTGGAGCAGCTCTGGCCACAGCTGCAGCCACACTATCAGCAACTTCTGCAGCAGAGTGATGTAGCAGCGCTACAGGCACGGCAGCAGCAGGATACTCTGTTTGTGGCTCCACAGGCAAAGCGTCTGCGGCAGAGTTGGCAGCCTCCGCAATCGCCTGCGCCAGTTCTGTCGCTCTACCCGCCGGTTCCACTGTCTGGGGTCTACCAGTGGGGAGGGAGTAGTGCCGTCCATATTGGTACCGTGGTACATGCACAGCTACAGTGGATTGCAGAGCAGGGGGTGGAGCAGTGGAGTGAACAGGGGCTGGGCTCACTGCAGCTGCGTGCCCAACAGCAGTTGCGTCAGCTCGGGGTGGCGGCAGAGGATCGTCAACGGGCGTCTGAACGGGTGGTGGAGGCGGTACGCAAAACCATTGAGGATCCCCAAGGCTACTATCTACTACAGCAACACCAGGCCGCCAGAAGTGAATGGTCGTTGAGTGCGCTGTTGGAGGGTGAGCTGGTTCATGTCACCATAGATCGTACCTTTATCGATGCCGATGGTGTGCGCTGGATTGTCGACTGGAAGAGCAGTAGCCACCAGGGAGGGGGGCTGGAGGCGTTTCTGCAGCAGGAGGTCGCCCGTTATACCCCGCAACTGCAACGCTACGGAGCGGTGCTGGCACAGCTGGAGAGCCGACCGCAGAGGCGGGTGCTCTATTTTCCCATGCATCAGCAGATGTGTGAGGTAGTCTGATTCTCAAAGGCATTCAGGTTAGCCGATGGAGTCTGCTTCCATCGTAGCGGTTTCTGGAATTGCCAAGTAGATGGGCCCTTAGGGATTGACATTATATCAATGTAGATATATTTTTGGCTCATGAAGCCAATCGTTTTTTGTGGAGATTCACTTCGGAATCTCCGAGAGTTTCCAGAGGATGCAAAGCAGCAAGCCGGTTTTCAGCTTGATAAGGTACAGCGAGCTCAAAATCCTGATGACTGGAAGCCAATGACGACGATAGGCAGTGGTGTGCGAGAGATTCGTATCAAGGAGCGTTCCGGTGCTTTTCGAGTGATCTATATCGCGACAATGGAGGATGCCGTTTATGTTCTGCACAGCTTTCAAAAGAAGAGCCAGAAGACGAAACAGGCTGATATCGACTTGGCAAAAGTCAGATTAAAAGAGATTAGAATGAGATAAGAGTCATGAAAAAATTTGAAAGCGTTTGGGATGCTATAGAAGACTCTCCAGAAGAGGCTGCGAATATGAAGATGCGCTCTTATTTGATGGGGGCATTGCAGAAGATTGTAAAAGAGTGGGGTGTTACTCAGAGTGAGGCAGCAGGCAAACTTGGAATCACTCAACCACGCCTTAATGATCTTCTAAAAGGTCGTATTGAGAAATTCAGTATTGATGCCTTGGTGACATTGGCGAGCCATGCAGGTAAGAGCATAGAGATCGAACTGAAGGATGCAGCCTAAAAGCTTTTTATAAAATGGTGGCTGGTCTGAGCTGGATCAAAGCTCCCCGACAGCCATTTTATTGCGTTGCTTCAGATAGCGTTTGTACTGCTTGATCGCTTCGTTTTTGGATTGAGCCAGGCTCTGTGGTTGCAAGAACAGCTCCATGCGCTGGCGGTCTCTGTCGGCTCTCTGGGACCCAAAGGCTGCAGCCAGGGTGTACCAGCTGTGGGCAGAGGTGAAGCTGAGGATTTTGGTCTCATACAGTCGCCCCACTTTGCGCGCCAGTTCGCCTCGTTCCTCTTCCTGGAAGTTGACCGGGTTCAGGGCCCGTTCACCAAGCCACTCGGCCGCCCGTTCGGGGCTGGCGGTAACCGGCCCCCCTTTCTGAAACAGGGCACCAAGCTCCTCCTGGATGGCCGCCAGCTGCAGCAGGTTGATGCGCTGCTTCTGCTCGTCAATCAGCCCCTTTGCATGGCTGTTGCCATTTTCAACCGCCAGGGTGAGGGCGAGCAGGGCACGGGCGGGATCCTCTGTGGTCAGCTTACCTTCTGCGTAGAGGCGTCCCAGCTCGTACTGGGCCTCTCCATCGCCCTCTCCGGCCAGCCGGGTCAACTCCATCAGTGCCTGTTCGCCCTTTCCCGTGCGGATCGCTTCTCGTGCACGTTCAAGGTCGGCCACAGAGGTGCCGGAGAAGAGCAGGGCGGTCAGTAATAGAGTCAGTTTTTTCATCGTTCCATTATACAGCTTGCGTATAATTCGAATCATGTCTGGAAATAGCTATGGAAAACTCTTTACGGTGACCACCTTCGGGGAGAGTCATGGGGCAGGTCTGGGATGTATCGTGGATGGCTGTCCCCCCGGGATTGCACTGGATGAAGCGATGATTCAGGTTGACCTCGACCGACGCAAACCGGGTACCTCCCGCCATACCACGCAGCGCCGTGAGAGTGATGAGGTGGAGATTTTGTCGGGGGTGTTCGAGGGCAAGACCACCGGCACCCCGATTGGTCTGCTGATTCGCAACACCGACCAGCGCTCCAAGGACTACTCCAATATTGCCGACCGTTTTCGTCCGGGCCATGCCGACTATACCTATACCCAGAAATATGGTTTTCGTGACTATCGTGGCGGTGGTCGCTCCTCTGCCCGGGAGACGGCCATGCGGGTGGCAGCGGGTGCCGTTGCCAAACAGGTGCTGAAGGCACAATTTGGGGTAGAGGTGCATGGTTATCTCTCTCAACTGGGGCCAATCCGGGTGGAGAGGCTGGACTGGGATCAGGTGCACCAGAACCCCTTCTTCTCGCCCGATGCAGACAAGGTTGCAGAGATGGAGGCCTATATGGATGCCCTGCGCAAGGAGGGGAACTCAATCGGGGCACGGATCAATGTGGTGGCCACCGGGGTACCTCCGGGGTGGGGAGAGCCTATCTTTGACCGGCTCGATGCCGAGATCGCCCATGCGATGATGAGTATCAATGCGGTCAAGGGGGTGGAGATCGGCGCCGGGTTTGAGTCGGTTACCCAAAAAGGGACCGAGCACCGTGACGAGATGACCCCACAGGGGTTCAAGAGCAACCATGCCGGTGGAATTCTCGGTGGAATCTCCTCTGGGCAGGAGGTGCTGGTGTCAATGGCGCTGAAGCCAACCTCCAGTCTCCATCTGCCGGGGGAGACGATCAACCAACAGGGAGAGTCGGTTGAGGTGGTCACCAAGGGGCGTCATGACCCCTGTGTGGGGATTCGTGCTACCCCCATTGCCGAGGCGATGCTGGCGATCGTGCTGGTGGATCATGCACTGCGACAGCGGGGGCAGAATGGGGCAGTGGCGTGTAAGACTCCGGTGATCTGAACCCTGCTGACCGCGGTGACTCAACCCTTTCCCTACTTCCGGCTCTCCGGGTTCTATCTATTCTATTTTGCAACTCTGGGGGTGCTGATCCCCTACTGGAGCCCCTATCTGGAGAGTCGTGGCTTCTCCATTCTGGAGATTGGTGAACTCACTGCGATTCTGGCAGCGACCAAGGTTGTGGCCCCCAATCTCTGGGGGTGGTGGGCGGACCGCAGGGGGGAACATCTGGGGATTGTCCGTCTGGCATCACTGGCATCGATTGTTGCCTTTGCCGGGGTCTTCTGGGCGGGTGGTTACTGGTGGATGGCGCTGATCATTGCCCTCTTCAGCTTCTTCTGGAATGCCTCTCTGCCTCAGTTTGAAGCGGTCACCCTCAACCATCTGGGGGATTCGGTTGAACGCTACTCATCGATTCGTCTGTGGGGGTCGGTTGGATTTATCGCGACCGTTGCGGTACTGGGGCCACTGCTGGAGCAGCAGGGGATGGGACTGGTACCGCTGGTGCTGATCCTGCTGATGGTGGGGATCTGGCTCAGTAGTCTGGCGGTGCCAATGGTTCCCGACCCGGAGCATGACCATCCACATATTCCAATGAAGACAGTTTTGGGGCGACCGGTTGTGGTTGCACTGCTGCTGGTGGCGCTGCTGAATCAGGCGGCACATGGTACCTACTACACCTTTTTTACCCTCTATATGGAGTCGTTTGGCCACGATAAAAGTGTGATTGGTCTGATCTGGGCGCTCAGTGTCGGTGCCGAAGTGGCCGCTTTTACCCTGATGGCTCGCTGGATTCCCCGTTTTGGTGAGCGCCAGCTGCTGTTGGTCAGTCTCGCTCTGGGGCTGTTGCGCTGGCTGTTGACCGCACTTTTCCCGAATTCACTGGAGCTGATGTTTCTGGTGCAGATGCTTCATGCTGCCAGCTTTGGGGTGATTCACGCCGTTTCCATCCATATGGTGCATGATCTGTTTCGTGGCAAGCTGCAGGGGCGGGGGCAGGCACTCTACTCCAGTGTCAGCTTCGGGGTAGGGGGCGTGGTTGGCAGCCTGTTGGGGGGGGTGGTCTGGACAGGGTTCGGGTCACAGGCCATCTTTGTCTGCTCCGCACTGTTGAGCTTGCTGGCACTCGGAGTGAGTTGGCGCTGGATTCGGCTGTAGCGCACCCGTACAAGCTGTCAAGATTATTGATCAGTGGGATGAGCGGCAAGGGTTGCCGTTTGTCTGGCCTCTTTTGGTGCTGATGCCCTTCTGACTTTTTATGGCCGCCTGTTTGGCTCGCATTTTCAGTGGTGAGAGCTATTATTTTCTAAGGAAGGTCTCATTTTTGTGCTGGTGTGGATGATCGTCTCGGCGCTGGAATAGAGTCTGCAAGTAGTTTTCTATCAACCTTGAAACAGACCGGGCCGGAAGAGGAGTTGCGTGTGAATTATTCAAAAAAGACGCTGTATATCGTACAAAAGCTGGATGCCATTCACGGCGCGATCGAGAATATTCGCCAGCAGAAGTGTTCGACCGATACGGCAACAAAGCTGAGTTCATTTCTGGTCAAGCAGTTGGAAACCGAACGTGTCCGCTTGATCGGGCAATTGGAGAAGATTGCGGAGGCGAGCACTGCCGGTACTGGTCGGCGTGAACAGCCTCGAAGGGGAGGGCGCCGTCGTCAAGGGGTGCGCAGTGGTTACCCGGCCTTCTCCAGTATCACCGTGCACTGACTGTTACTGTCCGTCACCCCTGATAGCGGTTGAGAATCTCCTTCATGGTTCCCTGGTTGGCGATGAAGAGCTCAACCAGCTCTGGATCAAACTGTACGCCTGCCTGCTCCTTGAGGTAGTTGAGTACATCCTGCTCTCCCCAGGGATCCTTGTATACCCGTTTGGAGGAGAGCGCATCAAAAACATCGACCAGTGAGACGATGCGGGCGGTCAGCGGGATCTCTTCTCCCTTGAGCCGGTCGGGATACCCCATTCCGTCCCAACGTTCATGGTGTCCCTGGATGATATCGTGGCTCATCTGGTCGAGCGCAATCGTGCTGCCTTCAAACAGGGCGGCTCCGATGGTGGCGTGGGTCTTCATCACCTCATACTCATCCTCATCCAGTTTGCCCGGTTTTTTCAGAATCTTGTCAGCGATGCCGACCTTGCCGATGTCATGCAGCATGGCAGCGGTGTGTAGCGGATCCTTGATTGCGCGGATTTCGTGGTCGGGAATCCCGTGTCTTCTCGCCCAGGCATCATACAGCTCCACACTGTAGGCACCCACCCGTTTGACATGGGCGCCGGTCTCTTTGGGGTCACGTAACTCCGCGACCCGCAGTAGCCGCATAAAGACCTCCTGATTGATGTTGGCTCGCTCGATGGCACCGGCTGCAATTTCGGAGACGTGCCGAATGTAGTCCTGATCCTCCGAGTCGAAGACGGCTTCATTTTCTTTGTTGATCAGTTGGATTACGCCGATCAGATCGCCATTATGGTTTTTCAGTGGGGCGCAGAGGATGGAGCGGGTGCGGTAGCCGGTCTGCTGGTCAAAGCTGCTGTTGTAGTGATAGCTGAGGTCGGGAGAGAGGGTGTAGACATCCTCGATATTGAGAATCTCTTCGGTGCTGGCGACATAACCGGCAATGGAACTGGTATCGATCGGGATTACATGGTCGATATAGAGGTGTTTGCGGCTCTCCGGCTTGTTGAGTGAGAGGGTATGGTTCTGCACATAGGAGAAGCGAAGCCCCTCTCCCTCTACCAGATAGATCGAGCCCGCATCTGCACGGCACTCTCGCCGGGTCTCATACAGCAGTTGATCAAGTAGCGCATTGATGTTGTCAATGTGCATGATGCTCTTGGAGAGTTTGAGTAGGGATTCCAGTTTATTGTCCATGCAACGATTCTAATGCTTTTACTCTGAATCTGCCAAATAGTAGAATGGACGGCCTTTGATTATCTTGACAATATACCGTTATGGCTGGAAAAACCCTATACGACAAGCTCTGGGATGCGCACGTGGTGCGTACCGAGGAGGATGGTAGTGCACTGCTCTACATTGATCGCCAACTGCTGCATGAAGTGACCTCGCCGCAGGCCTTTGAAGGGCTGAGGCTCGCGGGGCGCAAGCCCTGGCGTGTCGATGCCAATGTGGCGGTACCCGACCATAATGTGCCGACTGCAGAACGGGAACAGGGAATTACCGATCCGGTGGCCAGGATTCAGGTGGAGACACTGGACCGGAATGCGGATGATTTCGGCATCGTCGAGTTCAAGATGGGGGATATCCGTCAGGGGATCGTCCATGTGATCGGCCCGGAGCAGGGGGCAACCCTGCCGGGAATGACTATTGTCTGTGGTGACTCCCACACCTCCACCCATGGTGCGCTGGGGGCACTGGCCTTTGGTATTGGCACCTCCGAGGTGGAACATGTTCTGGCTACTCAGTGTCTGGTGCAGAAGAAGTCGAAGAGTATGCTGGTACGTATCAATGGCTCAGTTGGGCCCGGTGTTACTGGTAAGGATATCGTACTGGCGGTAATCGGCAAGATCGGCACCGCAGGCGGTACCGGCTACGCCATCGAGTTTGCTGGTGAGGCAATCGAAGAACTTTCCGTAGAGGGTCGCATGACCGTCTGCAATATGGCGATCGAGGCGGGTGCCCGTGCCGGGATGGTGGCGGTGGATCAGAAGACCATCGACTTTGTCAAAAACGGTTCTGACGGACGTCCCTTCGCTCCACAAGGCGAGAATTGGGAGAAAGCGGTCACTGCATGGCAGGCGTTGCACAGCGATGCTGATGCCGAGTTTGATGCGGTAGTGGAGATTAACGGTGCTGATATTGCTCCACAGGTGACCTGGGGTACATCGCCGGAGATGGTGGTGGCGGTCAACGATAAGGTACCCAACCCCTCTAATGAGAGCGACAGCGTCAAGCGCAATGGTATGGAGAAGGCCCTCGCCTACATGGGGCTGGAGGCGGATGCGTCTATCGACTCGATTGCGGTCGACAAGGTCTTTGTCGGCTCCTGCACCAACTCCCGTATCGAGGATCTGCGTGCCGCTGCCGAGGTGGCCAAAGGTCGCAAGAAGGCCGATAGCGTCAAGCAGGTACTGATTGTTCCTGGCTCCGGTCTGATCAAGCAGCAGGCGGAGCAGGAGGGGCTGGACAGGATCTTTGTCGAGGCCGGTTTCGAGTGGCGTGATCCCGGTTGCTCCATGTGTCTGGCGATGAATGCAGACCGGTTGGAGCCGCAAGAGCGTTGTGCCTCCACCTCCAATCGCAACTTCGAGAGTCGTCAGGGGCTCAATAGCCGTACCCATCTGGTCAGTCCAGCGATGGCGGTGGCGGCGGCAGTAACCGGTTACTTTACCGATGTGCGCAAACTGATGGGAGAGGCGTAATGGAGAAGTTCACCCAACACAGCGGGCTGGTGGTGCCGATGGATCGTCCCAATGTCGATACCGATGCGATCATCCCCAAGCAGTATCTGAAGTCGGTTAAACGGGCAGGCTTTGGCCCCAATCTGTTTGATGACTGGCGCTATCTCGATCTGGGTGATCCGTCGATCGACAACAGCAGCCGTCGCCCCAACCCCGATTTTGTGCTCAACCAACCTCAGTATCAGGGGGCAACTGTGCTGATCGGGCGTGAAAACTTTGGCTGTGGCTCTTCGCGTGAACATGCGGTCTGGGCGTTGACCGACTACGGTATCCGTGCGGTGATCGCCCCCAGCTTTGCAGATATCTTCTTCAACAACAGCTTCAAGAATGGGTTGCTGCCGATTGCACTGGCAGAGGCAGAGATGGATCTTCTCTTCAACGAAGAGCAGGCGGGAGAGGGGTACCAACTGGAGATCGATCTGCAGGCGCAGACGGTCACCACGCCGGGGGGAACATCCTTCTCTTTCGAGATCGATGCATTCCGTAAGTATCGTCTGCTCAACGGGTTGGACGATATTGGTCTTACCCTGCAGCATCAGGATTCGATTCGGGCCTATGAGGAGCGTCGTAAAACGGAAGCACCGTGGCTGTTTATAGGTAATTAACAGCACTGCCTCGCGCAAAGACGCCAAGAACGCAGAGAAAAGCGTTGATCCATTTGCGTCTCTACGCCTCTGCGCGAGAATAGTTTTTTGAGAATTAATGAGAATAGTTTGATGAGTAAGAAAATAGCAGTATTGCCCGGTGACGGGATTGGTCAGGAGATTGTCGCCGAGGCGGTCAAGGTATTGGAGTGTCTGCAGAGCGACTACGGACTCTCGGTCGAGTTGGAGAATGGTTTGGTCGGCGGTACCGCCTATGATGCCACCGGTACTCCGCTACCGGAGGAGACCCTGAAGCTCTCCAGGGAGTCCGACGCGGTGCTGCTCGGTGCGGTCGGTGGATACCAGTGGGAGTCTCTTGATATCGCCGTCCGTCCCGAGAAGGGGCTGCTGGGGCTGCGTGCCGAGCTGGAGCTATTCTCCAACCTGCGTCCCGCCATCCTCTATCCACAACTGGCGGATGCCTCCACCCTGCGTGCCGATGTGGTCTCCGGTCTCGACCTGATGATCGTGCGCGAACTGACCGGCGGCATCTATTTCGGTCAGCCCCGTGGTGTACGTACCCTCGATAACGGCGAGCGTCAGGGCTACAACACCCTGGTCTATGCCGAGCATGAGATCGAGCGCATCGGCCGCTCCGCCTTCGAGATTGCAATGAAGCGCGACAAGCGTGTCACCTCGGTCGACAAGGCCAACGTGCTGGAGTGTACCGAGCTCTGGCGTGAGGTGATGGAGCGGGTTGCCAAGGATTACCCTGAGGTCGAGCTGTCGCACATGTATGTCGACAACGCCGCTATGCAGCTGGTGCGTGCACCGAAGCAGTTTGATGTGATGGTCACCACCAATATGTTTGGGGATATCCTCTCTGATTGTGCCGCGATGCTGACCGGCTCCATCGGTATGCTGCCATCCGCTTCTCTTGATGCCAACAACAAGGGGATGTACGAGCCAATCCACGGTTCTGCACCGGACATCGCTGGACAGGATCTCGCCAACCCGCTGGCGACCATCCTCTCAGTCTCGATGATGCTGCGCTACAGTCTTGATCAGGCGGAGATGGCGGACAAGATCGATGCGGCGGTCAACAAGGTGCTGGATGATGGGATACGTACCCGGGATATCCACTCCGAGGGGATGCAGGAGGTGAGCTGCTCCGCGATGGGCGATGCGGTGGTGGCTGCACTGCGTAGCTGATTCAGCGACCTACGTGCCACAAAAAGGGCGTGTCTGTTGCAGGCACGCCTTTTTTATTATGGCAGCAAAATACCTGTATCAAAATTACTTATTGGATGAGTGGTGTCCCAATAAAAATTCAATAATGATAATGCTTCTCATTGTGATGACTTGCGCTATAATTCTTTACTAAATTGATTGGTTATTAGCGAGAGGTGAGCATGATGAGAGTACGATCCTATTTTCTTTTTCCGGATTTGGCACACATTCGAGCGGTGGTCGAGCAGCTACGCAGAGCGAATGTGGGTGAGGATGATATGCATGTAGTAGCTGAACAAGTGGTCGGGGGGCAACCGATTGATGACAGCGGTCTTCCAATAGCAACCGATGAACAGCGTACTGATCAACTTCATCGATTGGAGAGGGGGCTTTGGGGAGGGAACCTTGTGCTCTTTTTTGTTGCGGTTGCTGTGATGGTCTTCAGTTTGTGGATCGGGTGGGGGGCGATAGCTACCCTGTCGGGGGTGGTTGCCGCCATCAGTTTGATTACCGGTTTGCTGTGGGCATTTGTACCGGATGTCTCACTGAATGAATTTTCATCGGCGCTCCGCCACGGAGAGTTGCTGCTGATGGTCGATATGGAACGCATAAATCAGCGCAAGATCGAGTCGCTGGTGCGCCATAACCACCCGGAGGTGGTGCTGGGCGGAAGTACCTTTTACCCAGCCTAGATAAGCACCTTGCGTGCTTCAATACAGGAGAGTGATGATGAGTACATTTATCCAAAATCAGAATGACGGTGCCTGGGTAATGCATGCCCATATGGACCCAATCAGCATGCACGAGGTAGAGAGTGACCGGTACTGTCTGTTTGATGGCGACGAGAGTGGTGGTGTCGAGATCTACTTCGAGTCAGAGGAGAACCGTCAGGCCTACCTCAAGCTTGGGAGTGATCATCGAATCGCGTTGATGGAGAACAGAACAGACGACTATATTGCTGAAGGGTGACCTGTTTAGGGGGCGTGATCAGCCACTTTTATCCAGATTTCAATGGCGCTATCTAATTGAAACGATTATTATATACAGCTGCTTGCTCGATTTGACCTTGGATGCCACCAGATGGTGGCGGCAAGGTGGGCTGCAGTTGGTTTCACAGTTTTAATAAGAGTTTGATAGCGATGAAAAAAGTTGGTTTTGTAGGTTGGCGTGGCATGGTCGGTTCAGTATTGATGGATCGGATGCGGGAAGAGAATGATTTTGAAAAGATCGATCCGGTCTTCTTCACCACCTCACAGTTGGGGCAGGAAGGTCCCGATGTAGGCAAGCCGGTGCCCACCCTGAGGGATGCCAACGACATTGCCGAACTGGCCAACATGGATGCCATCGTCAGCTGTCAGGGCGGGGACTATACCAAGGCTGTGATCGGCCCTCTGCGAGAGGCGGGCTGGAACGGTTACTGGATTGATGCCGCCTCCTCTCTTCGGATGAGTGAAGAGTCCATCATCGTGCTCGACCCGGTCAACCGCTCGGTGATCGATAACGCGCTGAGTGATGGCAGGAACACCTTTGTCGGGGGCAACTGTACGGTCAGCCTGATGTTGATGGCCATTGGGGGGCTGTTTCAGAAAGATCTGATCGAGTGGATTACCCCGATGACCTATCAGGCCGCCTCCGGTGCGGGTGCACGTAACATGCGGGAGCTGATCGCGCAGATGGGTAGTATTCGTGATTCAGTGGCCGATAAGCTGGACGATCCGGCCAGCGCCATTCTGGAGATTGACCGTGCCGTCTCCTCTCACATCAATAGTGAGGGCTATCCGACCGATCAGTTTGGGGTGCCGTTGGCCGGTAGTCTGATCCCCTGGATCGATACCCAGCTGGAGAGTGGTCAGAGCCGTGAGGAGTGGAAGGCTGAGGCCGAGACCAACAAGATTCTCGGGCGCAGTGACAATCCGGTACCGATTGATGGGCTCTGTGTCCGTGTCGGTGCCATGCGTTCCCATAGTCAGGCGCTTACCATCAAGATGAAGCAGGATGTTCCGGTTTCCGAGATCGAGTCCATCATGGCTGAAGCCAATGACTGGGTGAAGGTGATTCCCAATGACCGTGACCTCAGCATGACCGAGCTGACCCCGGCCAAGGTGACCGGTACCCTGAGTGTGCCGGTGGGTCGTGTACGCAAGCTGACCATGGGGCCCGAGTACATCTCCGCCTTTACCGTGGGAGACCAGTTGCTGTGGGGGGCTGCCGAGCCGTTGCGTAGATTGATGGGGATAGCGTTGGAGCTTTAACGGTATTCTCATGCCAAGAGGCAAGGCTGGTTCTGGAAATCCTATGAAACAACCATTCCTGATATCAACGGTTTGGGTCATGGTGGAATGTTTGTTCTTTAACTCTGCGTCTCGGCCTCTCTGCGCGAGACTGCGGTTGCCGTTTTAATGCCATACTCGGTAGCCGTTGTTGGCGCGACAGGGATTGTCGGTGAGGCGCTGATCTCGATTCTGGAGGAGCGCGACTTTCCTCTGGAGTCCCTTTTTCCCGTGGCCAGCGAGGCATCGGCCGGTAAGCGGGTCGAGTTTCGTGAAAGCAGCTACCGGGTAGAGTCACTATCTACCTTCGATTTCTCTCAGGTACAGATAGCTTTCTTTTGTGTGCCGGAGGCGGTCTCTTCACAGTTTGTACCGGTTGCCTCGGCAGCGGGCGCTGTGGTGATCGACAGCAGTGCCTGTTTTCGTCAGGATGACGAGGTGCCAATGGTGGTGCCAGAGGTTAATGCAGACGCCATCAGTGGTTACCTTCATCGCAACCTGCTCTCCAGTCCGGGGGTTGCCACTACGCTGATGGCCGTTGCGTTGCAGCCGCTACATCAGTTGGTGGGGATCGAGCGGATCCATGTCACCAGCTTTCATTCGGTCTCGGAAAGTGGACGTTCGGCGATGGAGGAGTTGGGGCTGCAGACCCTGTCACTGCTCAATCTGCGTGAAGTCAAACACAGCGTCTACCCGAAACAGATCGCCTTTAACGTACTTCCACAAGTCGGCAAGTTCAATGAAAATGGCTATACCGAAGAGGAGGTCGAGGTGGTGCGTGAGCTTCCCAGAGTATTTGGCAGCACTTCCATCCTGGTGAGTCCGACGGCAGTGCGTGTCCCTGCATTCTATGGCCATTCGTTGGCTCTGCAGCTGGAAACCAGCGAGAAGATCACTGCGGAGGAGGCTGGCGAACTTTTACGCAATGCACCAGGGGTCGAGCTACTGGATCGTCGGCAGGAGGGGGGCTACCCCACTGCAGTTAGTGAGGCGGTAGGGAATGATACGGTTCATGTCGGGCGTATTCGTGAGGATCTCTCACATCCACAGGGGTTGCACCTGTGGCTGGTTGCAGACAATGTTCGCAAGGGGGCAGCACTCAACAGTGTACAGATTGCTGAAATTCTGCTGGCTGATTACCTGTAGCCTGCTCTCTCTTGCTGCAACCGCAGAGGTGCAGGAGGTGAAACTCTACTCGGCACTGGGGCAACCGTTGCTGGCTGAGGTGACTCTGTTACCAAGTGAGCGCACTGCACAGAGCTTTCGGGTAGAGGGGGCAGGGCGTAGCTGGAGCAGTGTGCCGGTGAAGACACAAGGCACACTACTGATTCTCTCGGATAAAGCGGTGGAACAGCCGGTTCTGGAGCTTACCCTGCAGGCCGGTGAGCTTTCACGTCCCCTGGTTCTGCTGTTGCACCCAGTGCCACCCCATTCCCGTTCAGACTATCTGCAGAGCTTGCTGCAGGACTATAACCGCCTGGGTGAGGCGCAGGCTGCCAGTCTGTCTCAACCATCTTCACCACCACAACAGACGACATATTGGTGGCAACTGCCGCAGGGGGAGGTGGCTTCACGCTGGTTGCTATTCCTGCTGTTGGGGGGGGGCTTCTCCTGGGGGGTGCTGCGCTGGTGGCGCAAGGCGGAGACAGTCGACCTCAATATGCCCGCAGCAGTGGAGCGTGTCGACCAGCAGCTGAACCGGTTTCAGCAGGATGTTGAACATGTTGAGGGGTTGATCAAGGCTACCAGGGTGGAGCAGCGTCCCCAATGAGATATGCCGCTGGGGTGGAGTACAACGGTGCGGGGTTTCATGGCTGGGAGATCCAGCAGCCGGAGATTCGTACGGTACAGGGGGAGGTGGAGCGGGCGCTTTCGAGGGTCGCCAACCACTTTGTGCGAGTGACCACGGCCGGTCGTACTGATACCGGTGTCCACGCCTCGGGACAGGTGATTCATTTCGATAGTGAGGCAGTGCGTAGCGAGCGCTCCTGGCTCTATGGGGCCAATGCCAACCTTGCTCCAGACCTCTGTTTGAGCTGGGTGCGTCCGGTATCGGAGCAGTTTCATGCCCGTTTCTCCGCACTCTCCCGAACCTATCGCTATCGTATTTTCAACCGTCCGGTGCGCACGGCGCTGTCGGTGGATGAACGCACCTGGGTCTATCGTCCGCTGGATGAGCAGAGAATGCAGCAGGGAGCCAACTATCTTTTGGGAGAACATGATTTCAGCAGCTACCGGGCGGTCGCTTGCCAGGCCCACAGCCCGGTGCGTACTATTCATCGTCTGCAGGTGACGCGACAGGGGGAAGAGGTTACCATCGAGGTGCGGGCCAATGCCTTCCTTCACCATATGGTGCGTAACATTGCCGGGGTGCTGATAGCAATCGGCAGTGGTCAACAACAGCCCTGCTGGGCGAAAGAGGTGCTGGCGCTACGGGATCGTACACAAGGAGGGGTAACGGCTCCTCCACAGGGGTTGACCCTGGTTGCGGTAGAGTACCCGGCAGCCTTGCTGCCACAGCAGTCTTGAGGGGGCTCCATGCAGTGTGTTTTACAGTGGTGGCTTTATGGTGTGGGGGGAAATCAAGTACAATGGCTATCAAGATAGCTATAACTAAAATGTGATTTTAGTCACTATTGATGTATAGTATTGCGGCATTGTTTTGTGAGCAGAATGCTTGCAGGGAGGAAGGAAGTGAAACAGAAACATATAGTTCCCACCGACAAAGAGCGAGTGATGCGGGCGGACGACTTTATCGTCTCCAAGACCGACCTGACCGGGCGGATCACTTATGGTAACCGAATCTTTATCGAGTTCTCCGGCTACTCCGAAGAGGAGCTGATCGGAACCC
>CAYFNH010000026.1:0-26170 GCA_964344435.1 uncultured Piscirickettsiaceae bacterium
TCCTAATTATTGGTATAGTATTCCGGTAGGCTCGATTCAGAGTAACTACAATTCAGGTAAGGCAAGGAGCTTCCACCATGGCGCGTGATATCAGAGTACTGGTAGTGGATGATGATGAAAATATCCATAACCTATATCGGTCCATCTTTAAACTACCGCAGGATAACGAAGAAGATGAAGCGTTGAGTGAGCTGTTCGATCTGCTGGATGTGGAAACCGTGATGTCCGGGCAGGATCCGCTCTATCCGGTCGAACTCTGTTCGCAGGGGATTGAGGCGATCCGCGCGGTGCAGGAGTCGGTAACCCAGGGCTCCCCCTTCTCACATGCATTGATCGATATGCGTATGCCTCCGGGGATTGATGGACTGGAGACTGCACAACGGATTTTGAAGGTGGATCCGGACATCCAGGTGACCTTTGTGACCGCCTATGCAGACTATACCGCCGAGGAGATTATGGAGAAGGTGGGCGACAACTACAGTTATGTCCAGAAGCCCTTCAACGAGGAGAGTATTCTCACCCGGATCGAGTCAAAGCACTGAGGCGGGATCACCTCTATTCATCAATGATGCCTACCCGATAGGCGTAGGCGACCAGCTCGACACCGTTTTGTAGCTCCAGCTTCTGCATCATGTTCTGGCGATGCTTCTCTACCGTGCGCGGGCTGACAAAGAGTTTGTCTGCAATCCCCTGATTGGTGAGACCACTGGCCAGTGCCCGCAAGATATCTTTCTCCCGGCTGGTGAGGATTCTGGAGGAGAGCGCCTCCATCGCCTGTTCGATCGAGGTGCCTTTGGCCAGCTCTTCAGAGAAGATCGAGGGGCTGACAAAGGTGTTGCCATCCACAATCTGCTGAATGGCGGCGATGATCTCTGCCGGCGGAGTCTCCTTGGTGATAAAGCCACGGGCACCCGCCTGCAGCATCTCTGTTGCACGGTGTTTGTCGGAGATACTGCTGAGGCCAATGACGATCACCTGCGGGAACTGTTTGTGGATCTTGAGGGTACTCTCGATGCCATCCATGTCCGGCATGCGAACATCCAGCATCACCACCTCGGGTTGGTGTTCGGCAATCAGCTCCAGCGCACGGACTCCACTCTCGGCGGTATCGACAATCTCGACCGCGTGATCCTGTCCCAGAAAGGTGCGTAGCGCCTCCCGGATGAGCTGTTGGTCATCTACCAGCAGTACACGTATGGGTTTCATTATGGAGTCATCTCCCGGATTATCTGTGCAAACTGTTGTAACAGAGCAGTAACGGCATCGGGTCTCTCCTGTTCTGCCTGCTGCTGTAGTGCAGCCATGGTGGCCCCTGCCTGATCCAGTCCAAGGATGAGTGCATTGCCCTTGAGGGCATGGGCGGTCTCTGCCAGTTGCACCCACGCCTGTTCCCGGCTCATCTGTTCCATCAACTCCAGCTTCTGCAGGCTATCCTGCACAAACAGGGCTGTCAAATGGTCACTGCCCTCCCTCTCGGTTGTCGTGTTGATCGTGTCGGTAGTGGATGGCGTGGTTTGGGATGCCTGCTGCAGGGTAGAGAAGAACTGCTCCTTGCTGGCCGGTTTCGGCAGCCAGTGGGTGCAGCCCGCCTCCATTGCCCGCTCCCGGGTCTGTTCCAGCACATCAGCAGTCATCGCAATGATCGGAACCGGGGGCAGCCCTCTCTCCTGTTCATGCTGGCGAATGAGGCGTGTGGCCTCAATACCGTCCAGCACCGGCATGCGTAGATCCATCAGAATCAGGTCGACCGCTTCCTGCTGGTAGCGTTGCAGCGCCTCTGCCCCATTCTCTGCAGACAGCAGGTGGTAGTTGGGTGCGGCCAGATAGTTTTCTATCACCAAGCGGTTGATTTTCGAGTCATCCGCCAGTAGCACCGTGAGCTGTTGGGGGGCTCTGGTAGAGGTGATCAGAGCGGGCAGGGCGGTCTCGGCCTCATCGGTCGCGATGCGTAGCGGCAGCAAAATATAGAAATCGCTGCCTTCGTGTTCGCTGCTCTGGAACCAGATCTCCCCTCCGATCTGCTCCACCAGCGAGTGGGTGATGGAGAGCCCCAGACCGGTACCGGGCGGACTGTTTTCATCCTCGTCATGGGCGCGACTGAAGGCGCTGAAGAGGGATTCCTGGGCTGTCTGAGGAATGCCTCTTCCGGTATCACTGACCCGAATACGGATGGTGATCTCGCTCTCTCCCTCGATCTCCAGGGAGATGACCAGAGAAATTTTCCCGTGGTCGGTATATTTGATGGCGTTGCTGAGGAGGTTGAGCAGGATCTGTCGCAGCACCTTTGGATCCCCCATCAGGCGATCGGGTATCGAGGGTTGTACCTTGCTGGTGAATTGCAACCCCTTGCCGCCGGTATCGAGTTGCACAATGGCGCTGATCTGCTGGATCAGCTGCTGCAGGGAGAACGGGACAATGTGCAGGGTAAACTGGTTGGCCTCGATCTTGGAGAAGTCGAGGATGTTGTTGAGCAGATCGGAGAGGTGTCGACTGGAGGTGGTGAGCGACTCTACAAATTGCTGTTGCTGAGGTGTAAGCGTGGTTTCAGCCAGCAGTTCGGAGAGGCCGACAATGCCATTCAGCGGGGTGCGGATCTCGTGGCTCATGCGGGCCAGAAATTCGCTCTTGCTCCGGTTGGCCTCTTCGGCCTCCTGCTGGCTCTTCTTCAGTGCGGCGGTACGGTAGTAGACGTGATGCTCCAGGTTGTCCTGGTACTCCTCCAGATCCTGGGTGTGGCTGTCGATGGTGATCAGCATCTTGCCAATGGATTCGGAGAGCTGGCGAATTTCGTTGATACGAACCCGTTTCGGGAGCTGTGCATGCGCCTTCAGCAGGGGCTCTCCCAGGGTGATGCTGCGAGTTACCTGAGTTAGTCTCAACAGAGGGCGAATCAGCGGGAGGGAGACCAGGAAGGCGAGCAGCAGGGCAAACAGTGCGGCGATGCTGCCGGTCTGAAACAGGATGTGACGCAGCTCATCCACCGTGGCCAGTGCGGCATCCTCGGTCTTGAACAGAGTCATGCCCAGATTGAGCTCCTGCAGTGGTTGCCAGATCACCAGAATCGGCTCGCAGGCGGTATCGATATTCCAGCCAGCCCCCTGTTCTCCCCGCAGTGCGCGAATCATCGGCAGGGTGTCGATCTGTTCCATGCGGAAGGTGCGGCACTCATCACTGGGTTCGGGGGCATTCCAGTTCAGGTGCAACATGGCAATCCCGTTCTGGTTACGGGTTGCCAGTAGCAACTCACTGTTGTGGTTGAGCTGCTGTTGCTGTTTACGCACGGTGAGTAGTTGATTCAGGTTGTGTAGATCAATTTCGGCTGCGACCCATCCGATCAGCTGGTTACGCCTGTATACCGGAGCCGTCATGAAGGTGGCCAGGTGGCCATAGGGTTCGTAATAGGCGTGGAAGGGTGATGAAATTTTCCCACTCTCACGGGCCTGCTTGAAGCTGTTGGCAAGCACCGATTCGCTGTAAAAGCCGCTTTCCAGATCGATGTCGGTAATTTCCGGGTAGAGCAGATCCTCGACAACGTATCCCTCAGGGGAGAGCAGTACCAGGTTTTTCATCCCCCATTGTCGAATCAGGGTCGGTAGTGAGGGGTTGTTCTGCAGCAGGGTACGGTGTATCCGTGGGTTGCGTACCGGGTAGTTCTGTAGCTGCTCTACCAGCTGAGAGGATTGGGACAGGTTGAGCAGGTGGTGGCGGCGTTCAGAAAAAAAATCCTCAATCTGGTGTTTACGGATCTCGCTGACAAAAGTGAGGTCGCGTAGAATCTCCTGGGTGAGTGCCTCCCGGGCAAGAAACAGGGCGACACTCCCCATGATGATAAGCGGTACCAGGGCAACAATCAGAAACCATCCGATCTGCTGTGTGGTCAGGTTGTGAAGGCGATTGGTTTTCATCTCTCCCCATTTTTGCATACTGTGGTGCAGGGCAACAGCGCTTAGAGTGTTTGTAGCGCAAAACGGGTTTGACCCCCTCTATCCATCCGTGTAAAATCGCGCCTCTTTTATCGGCGGGTAGCCCCGAAGGGGCTTCTGTCAGTAAGTCATTTATTGAATTTGGAGTGTTCAGGATGTACGCAGTAATCAAAACCGGTGGCAAACAGTACCGCGTTGCAGAGGGCCAAACCCTACGTGTAGAGAAGCTGGGCGTAGAAGAGGGCGGTGATGTGGAGTTCGATCAGGTCTTGATGGTTGCTGATGGCGACGATATCAAGGTGGGCGCCCCATTGGTGGATGGTGGCAAGGTTACCGCCACCGTAGTAGCAAATGGTCGTGGCGACAAGGTGAAGATCATCAAATTCCGTCGTCGCAAGCATCACCGCAAGCAGATGGGGCATCGTCAGTCCTATACTGAGGTGAAGATTACCGGTATCAACGCGTAACAGCAGGCGTTCAACAGAGTGTAAGGAAGTAAGAAGATGGCACATAAAAAGGCAGGTGGTAGTACTCGAAATGGTCGCGATTCCGAATCGAAACGGTTGGGTGTCAAGCGTTTTGGTGGTGAGAGTGTAATCGCAGGTAATATTCTGGTGCGTCAACGTGGCACCCATTTCCACCCCGGAGTCAACGTGGGGCGTGGCAAGGATGATACCCTGTTTACCAAGGTCGACGGCGTGGTCACCTTCGAGGTCAAGGGGCCAAAGAGCCGGAAGTTTGTGAGCGTTTATCCTGCATAACCTGCAAACCGATCCGAACCGCTTTGAAAAGGCTCCGTTGATGCGGGGCCTTTTTTTATGCCGCTGGTCAGTATGGAAATAATTTAGAAGTAACTATTCAGCTCACCCCTGAAATCCGTCATTTCGGCGTTCAAAAATGGTCATTTACACGTGTAAACTCACATTTTCTGCCTTGAACTGACGAATTTCAGAGGCAATCTGAACAGCTACAGTCATTATTTTTTACAATTTTCAGGTAACCCCTGAATAGTTACATTTAGAATTGAGCTGTTATGAAATTTGTAGACGAAGCAACTATTCGCGTTGAGGCTGGAGATGGTGGCAATGGCAGTGTCAGTTTTCGTCGCGAGAAATTCATCCCCAAGGGGGGACCGGATGGTGGCGATGGTGGCGATGGTGGCAGTGTCTATCTGATTGGGGATGAGGGGCTCAATACCCTGGCGGATTTCCGTTTCAAGCGGATGCATCGTGCCGAGCGCGGGCAGAACGGCATGGGCCGGGAGAAAACCGGATACAAGGGGGGCGACAAGCAGGTGCCGGTGCCGATTGGCACCCTGGTCTATGATGATGAGACCGATGAATGTATCGGTGAGGTGCTGAAAGAGGGGGAGCAGCTGCTGGTTGCTCAAGGGGGCTATCATGGTTTGGGGAATACCCGTTTCAAGAGCAGTACCAATCGGGCGCCACGCCGCTCCACGGATGGCACTCCTGGTGAGAGGCGTTTCCTGCGTCTGGAGCTCAAGGTATTGGCAGATGTGGGGTTGCTGGGGATGCCCAATGCCGGCAAGTCCTCGCTGATTCGAGCCATCTCTTCAGCACGACCCAGAGTGGCAGACTACCCTTTTACCACGCTCTATCCCAACCTCGGAGTAGTACGGGTGGATGCCTCACGCAGTTTTGTGGTGGCTGATATCCCCGGGGTGATCGAAGGCGCGGCAGAGGGGGCGGGGCTGGGTATTCAGTTCCTCAAACATCTCTCGCGCAACCGGATACTGCTTCATCTGTTGGATGTGGCCCCCTGTAGTGGATGTACCGACCCGGTAGCGTCGTTCAGAAAGGTGGAGTCCGAGCTGGTCAAGTTCAGTGAAGAGTTGGCACAACTACCACGTTGGTTGGTGCTCAACAAGCTGGATCTGTTGCCGGAGGCAGAGCAGGAGTCAGCCTGTAGTGCGGTGCTGGATGCCCTGCAGTGGCAGGGGCCGGTATTCAGAATCTCTGCACTCAATAAACAGGGAGTGGATCCACTGGTATTTGCGTTGATGGATGCACTGGAGAGAGAGGAGGCCTGAGATGACGGATACCAGAGCGGTGCTGGCACAGACCAGACTCTGTGTGGTCAAGTTTGGCAGCGCCATTCTTACCAACGATGGAGAGGGGTTGGCCACCGAATCAATCCGCAGTTGGGTCGAGCAGATTGTTGCCCTGCGTAACGCCGGGATGGAGGTGGTGTTGGTCTCCTCCGGTGCGGTGGCCGAAGGGATGAAGCGTCTGTCGATGCAGCAGCGGCCTCATGCCATTCATGAACTGCAGGCCGCGGCAGCGGTAGGGCAGACAGGGCTGGTTCAGGCCTATGAGAACTGCTTTTCACGTCACAACATTCACACTGCACAGATATTGCTGACCCATGATGACCTCTCCAACCGTAAACGCTATCTCAATGCGCGTAGCTCCATCCGCACCCTGTTGCAGATGGGAGTGGTGCCGATCGTCAATGAGAACGATACCGTCGCCATCGACGAGATTCGCCTGGGGGATAACGATACCTTGGCGGCTTTGGTAGCCAACCTGATCGAGGCAAATTTGCTGGTCATCCTGACAGATCAGCAGGGGATGTATGATGCCGACCCGCGCACTAACCCGAATGCCCAGCTGCTGGACCGTGTCGAGGTGGATGACCCTGCACTGGATCAGATGGCCGGCGACTCCAGAGGAAAGCTGGGGCGCGGGGGGATGGCAACCAAGGTGCGCGCGGCCCGACTTGCGGCACGTTCGGCAACGGCAACGGTGGTTGCCCCGGGGCGGGAGCCGCTGGTATTACAGCGGCTGTTTCAGTCTGAACAGATCGGTACCCTGTTTCTTCCGGGGCGACAGCGCCGCGATGCCCGCAAGCGCTGGATGCTGGGACACCTGCAGATGTGTGGTAATTTGGTGATTGATGCGGGCGCTGTTCAGGTATTGCAGGAGTCGGGGCGCAGCCTGTTGGCGGTGGGGGTTCGCAAGGTGGAGGGGCGTTTCCAGCGGGGGGATTTGGTCTCACTCAGGAGCGACTCAGGAGAGGAGGTTGCTCGTGGTCTGGTCAACTACTCTGCCGAGGATATCCAGAAGATCGCCGGCAGAGCCAGCGAGCAGATCGAGGCTCTGTTGGGGTATATCGATGAAGAGGAGGTGGTTCATCGGGATAATCTGGTGCTGTTGTAAAACAGTGGGCTAACCGGTTTGCGTGGACTTATCTTGCTCAAGACAACCATTGAATTCTAATATTATGTCTTGTGTGATAGTATTCATCCGATGATTTTACCCCGCCAGCGTCGGTTGAACCTGGAATCCTCAGTTGACCGCTTGAAGCAGGCTCAACATCTTCTTATGAAAACAATTTCTCAAGAAACCAGCTTCACTCAACGGGTGAGGATCGCTACGAACCAAATTGCACGCACAGGCGCACGCATTACTGCGTTACAACTCCTTGCAATAGCTGGCTATTACGCGTCGTTGTGCCTTGTCCTGCGCACACCTGTACGCACACTTTGGCCCGTCCAATTGAGGAATCTAGGTTGAAGAAGTTTGCGCCAGAGTAACGATATGGAAGAGATCATCTGGTCAGACCAATATTCGGTAGGGATCCCCTCGGTTGATGCGCAGCACCAGGCCATCGTGGAGCAGATAAACCGGCTCCTCGCCACAGTGGCCAACTCATCGGAACATATTGCCGCGATCAATGCTCTGATTACACTGGGTACAGAGCATTTGTCCCATGAGGAGGATCTGCTCATTGATTATGACTACCCAAACTATGAGCAGCACCATGCGGAGCATCAGCGCTACAAAGATGGTTTCTATACCATTTTGTCCGACCCGGACAAACCGCTGGAAGATAAGACCGCCTTTATAAAAAGCTGGTGGAACCACCATATCCTGTATGAGGATATGAAGTACAAACCATTTTTTGCTGGAAAGGCAGTCCAGTAGGCATTGTGTTTACGCGCACTCAGTAGTGGCAGGTCTGCTGTCATGCCAACGCTTGAGGCTCATCAGACTCAATCCAACCAACAATAGCATTGCCGCCTGTTCCAGCTCATGAGAGACAAAGTGGCTGCTGTTCTCCAGTTGTGCCTGGATATCGATCTCCAGCGTGGCGATACTCCAGTCCAGTGTCAGTCCCAGGGTGATACTGGAGGTGACCATGCCGATCAGGTAGGCGTAGACCGCACGCTGCCCCATCTCTTTTTTGACCACCGCCAGGGTGCCGATATTGGTGGCTGGTCCTGCCATCAGAAAGACCAGAACGGTGCCAGGCGACATCCCGGCCAGCAGGAGTGCGGCACCGATCGGAGTGGAAGCGGTGGCACAGATATACATCGGGATACCGATCAGAATCATCATCACCATCGCAGGCAGTCCGCTGCCCCAGGTGGAGAGCAGATCGGGAGGGGCAATGGTGAGGACGATGCCGGCCAATACAACGCCCAACAGAATCCAGTGGATGATGCCGTCAAGCAGGGTGGTGAAGGCGTAGATCATACCGTCGTAGGTACGTCTGGTGAATCCGGGGGTGGGCGGTGGAGGCGGGACGGCACTCTGGATAGTGATATTGCCGAAGGCGGCGTTGGGCTGAAAGGCAGGTTTGGCGGGCTCGGTATTCTCACTGCGTAGCATGAGTGTGGCGGTCAGACCGGTAAAGATGGCACTGGTGATGGCGGCAATGGGCCGGTAGATGGCAATAAAAGGGCCGAGCAGAGCATAGGTGACCGCGACTGAATCAACACCGGTCTCCGGGGTGGCAATGAGAAAGGAGAGTGTGGCCTCCTTCGAGGCACCGCCCCGGCGTAATCCAACAGCAGCAGGAAGTACCCCGCAGGAGCAAAGTGGTAGCGGGGCTCCCACCACCGCCGCCTTGGTGACCGGCCACAGCCCACTGCCCCCCAGCCAGCGGCTCATCAGATCTTCCGGTATCCAGGCCTTGATCAAACCGGCAGAGAGGAGCCCTAGCAGCAACCAGAGGCTGGCATCATTCAGTACATCGAGGATATTGTGTAGTAGTGTCATGGGGAGGCACTATATCTCTGTAGCTGGGTACGGAGTCAATCTAGAATTTGAGGTTTACTCAGAGGAGCCCGCTTCTGAGATTGATCTCAAAAATCAATCTTCGGGTTTTGTAGTGTCTGGATGATATTGCAGTCGTGGCGGCAGCCCTGGTTGTCGCATTGGTTGACGATTCGTTGCAGGGTGTCGCGCATCCAGTAGAGGTCACGAATCTTCTGTTCCAGCTCCTGCAGTTTTTCACGGGCAAACTCATTGGCAGCGGCACATGATTTGGGGCCATCAACCTGTAACAGGTTGTGGATTTCGCTCAGGGTGAAGCCGAGCTGCTTGGCCCGGCGGATGAGGTGGAGTCGCTGTATGGTTGCTTCCGGGTAGATACGGTAGCCGCCAGTGGTCGGTTTGGGGGGCTCTTCGATCAGCCCCTCGCGCTGGTAGTAGCGGATGGTCTCCACCGGGAGTTCGGTCAGCCTGGCTGCCTGGCCGATGGTAAGGGGCTTTTCCATCAGAGTAGAAAAAGTGTTGCCAGCCCCAGGAAGGAGAGAAAGCCAACCACATCGGTTACGGTTGTGAGCACCACATAACCGGCCAGTGCCGGGTCGATGCCGATGCGTTTCTGTACCACCGGGATCACCACTCCGGAGAGGGCGGCGATGATCAGGTTGATGGTCATGGCGACTGCGATCACCATCCCCAGTTGACCATCCCCAAACCAGAGCCAGGCGATGGTTCCAACCACCAACGCCCAGATGGAGCCGTTGAGTATGCCCACGGCCCCCTCCTTGGCAATCAGCCAGCGGGTGTTGGAGTCGCTGATCTGGTTGAGGGCCAGCCCGCGAATCACCAGGGTGAGGGTCTGCCCTCCGGCGATGCCACCCATACTGGCGACAATCGGCATCAACACCGCGAGGGCAATGATCTGCTGCAGGGTGGCCTCGAACTGGCCGATTACCCAGGAGGCGAGGATGGCGGTAGCCAGGTTGATGCCCAGCCAGATGGTGCGGCGCCGAACGCTGACACCGACCGGGGCAAACATATCCTCCTCCTCATCCAGACCGGCACGACCGAGCAGGGAGTGGTCGGCATCCTCGCGAATTACATCGACCACGTCATCAATGGTGATACGACCAATCAGTTTGCCACGTTTGTTCAGTACCGGGGCAGAGATCAAATCGCGGCTTTCGAACAGGTTGGCCACCTCGGTATCGGGCATCTCGGCGGAGATCACGTCACACTCCCGCTCCATCATCTCTTCAACGCTCGACTCGGGTGCCGAAGTGAGCAGGATGGAGATTGGCAAAAGCCCCAGGAAGGTGTTCTCCCGGTCTACCACCATCAGGTTATCGGTACTCTCTGGCAGGGCTCCGCGCATACGTAGATAGCGTAGTACCACATCGAGATCGATGTCGGCCCGGACTTCGATCACGTCGGTATTCATCAGACCACCGGCACTGTCCTCCGGATAGGAGAGGATCTCCTCCACCTGCTGGCGGTTGAGTTCATCCATCGATTGCAGAACTGCCTGGGTCTGACTGTAGGACATATCCTGCAGCAGGTCGGCCATGTCATCGGCGTCGATCTGGCTGGCGGCATCGGCAATCTCCTGGTGATCCATCTCCTCCAGCAGGCCGGAGCGTACCTCGTCATTGAGGTGGGGCAGGATCTCGGCCCGTTGTTCCGGGTTGAGCAGTTCCCACAGTTGAGGGCGCTCTTTGGGGGGGATCGATTCCAGCAGGTTGGCACAGTCTGCGGCATGCAGCGAGTCGAAGAGTTTACTGGCCGGGGAGAGGTCACCGTGCTCAATGGCGAGGGTGATCGTGTTGATCCACTGGGTCTGCTTCTCTTGGTCGATACTCTGGGCCATGTGGCGTCTCTCGTCTCTGCGGGTTCGGGCGGGGTTAACCGTGGTCAGAGTGGGCGCGGTTGATCTTGTCGAACAGGCGCTGGATCTCTTCCGGGAATGGGGTTGAGAGCATCTCGGTTACCAGCGGCTCAATCAGGTCGATGCGGGTGTTGAGCACCGCCTGCTTGACCTCGGGCAGCATGGAGGGGCCCATGCTGAACTCACGCAGTCCCATGCCCAGCAGCAGCCGGGTGTAGCGGTCGTCACCAGCCAGCTCGCCACAGAGTGAGACTGGGGTATCAAAGTGGGCACAGCTTTCGATGACGTGGCGGATCAGGCGCAAAAAGGCGGGATGGAGCGGGTTGAACAGGTAGTTGACCTGGTCATCGGTACGGTCGATCGCCAGCGTGTATTGAGAAAGATCGTTGGTACCGATGGAGAGAAAATCAAACAGCTGTGCAAACCCATCTGCAGCCAGTGCAGCGGCCGGGGTTTCTATCATGGCCCCAAGCGGGAGGTTGGAATCAAAGGGGATCCCCTGGTTGCTGAGGTTGCGCTTCTCCTGCTGAACCAGGTTGCGGACCTGGGTCACCTCCTGCATGCTGGTGATCATCGGTACCATCATGCGGATCTTTCCATGGGCCGAGGCGCGCAGGATGGCACGAATCTGCGGTAGCAGAAGCTGGATATTTTTCAGGGTGAGGCGGATCGCCCGTACCCCCAGTACCGGATTTTCGGCACTCTCCATCTCGGCGATCGCAGGGATTGGTTTATCGGTGCCGATGTCGAGTGTGCGGATGGTCAGGGTGGCCCCTTCGATCTTTTCCAGTACGCTACAGTAATTCTGGTACTGCTCCTCCTCGCTGGGGAGGTCCTCCCGATTGAGGAAGAGAAATTCGGTACGGTAGAGGCCGATGTCACGACAGCCTGCCTGTTGCATGGCGGTTATCTCGTCCTCCAGTTCGACGTTGGCCTGCAGCGAGACCTGAACCGTATCACGGGAGATGGCCGCCTGTGAGCGCAGCTTGTTGAGAGATGCCTTGTGCTCCTGCTCCTGCTGCTGCAGCGCCCGATAGTGTTCGGTAACCGTCTCGCCGGAGTCGATGAGGATGATTCCACGGCTGCCATTGAGGATGACCGCCTCGCCATCCTGCAGATAGCGGTGGCTGTTTCCTGCCCCCATCACCGTGGGGATATGGAGGCTGCGAGCCAGGATGGCGCTGTGGGAGTTGGGTGCACCATGCTCGGTGATGATGCCGGCAATATTCTGCTGTTTGAGCTGGAGGATTTCAGCCGCGCTGAGGTTGTCCGCCACAATAATGCGCGGTGGAGCCTCCTCACCCGGTTCCAGCAGCTCCTGGGTATCGTTCTCCTGTTCCAGCAGCAGGGTCATGATGCGGTTGATGACATGGTCGATATCATCCTTGCGGGTGCGCAGGTAGGCATCTTCCATCTCTTCAAAAACCTGTACCAGACTGTCACGCTGCTGCTTGAGCGCCCACTCTGCATTGCAGCTCTGGCGGCGGATGTTCTTGATCGGGGCACGGCTGATGGCGTTGTCTTCGAGCATCAACAGGTGAGCGTCGATAAACTCGGTAACCTCGCTGGAGACCCCCTGTGGTACTTCGGAGCGCAGTTCTACCAGTTGGTGTCTGGCCCCTTCGAGGGCACTCTTGTAGCGCTCAATTTCCGCTTCTACCAGATATTCCGGTACCGTGTATTCGGCGATATCCGGTTGACCGTGCTCCATCAGATAGGCCGTACCGATGGCGATTCCCCGAGCAACGCCGATGCCGTGTAACATGATGCTCATGACTTGATCAGGGGCTCCTTTTCCACTGCGTTGTCCCTCTCCCGAAAATATTGTCGGCGGCCTCCCTGGCTGGGGAGCCGCCGACCCGGATCATCACCGTTGCCGATCAACGGCGACTGTTGGTCTTCTCCTTGTGTTTGATTACCTGGCGATCGAGTTTGTCGATCAGACCATCAATTGCAGCATACATGTCCTCATCCGTACACTCCGCAAAGAGGTCAGCTCCACTGACATGAAGGGTGGCTTCGGCCTTCTGCCGTACCTTTTCCACACCCAGTACAACGTGTACATTGGTCACGTTGTCAAAGTGACGCTCCAGCTTCTCCATCTTGGTGGTGACGTACTCGTTGAGTGCAGGCGTAACCTCTACATGGTGACCGGTGATATTCAGCTGCATAATGCGCTCCTTGTTGGTAGTTGTCCCTGTTGGTTCAGAGGGATCGTTTGCGTTCATTCGACGGAGGTATCGAAAGAATGTCTCTATATTTGGCCACTGTCCTCCGGGCCACTTTCACTCCCTTCTCTGCCAGCATCTGCGCGATCTTGTTGTCGCTGGTGGGCCTGGATGGATCCTCGTTGTCCACGATCTCCTTGATCATGGCCCGTACTGCAGTACCCGAGGTACCATCGCCATCCGCTGTGCTGAGCTGGCTGGAGAAGAAGTATTTGAGTTCAAAGATCCCTTGCGGGGTCTGAGCATATTTGTTGGTGGTGACGCGAGAGATGGTTGATTCATGCATCTCGATTGCATCGGCAATGGTTTTCAGTGTCAACGCCTTCATCTTTGCCGGCCCCTCATCGAGAAACTCGGACTGCATCTGAAAGATGTGAGAGGCGACCTTGAACAGGGTCTCGTTGCGATTCTGCAGGCTTTTGAGAAACCAGCGAGCCTCCTGAATGTTGTGGTTGATGTACTCCTTCTCATCCCCGCTGGTCTTTGCACTTTTCAGGGTCTGGTAGAAGGGGCTGATGCGTAGTTTCGGGCTGGTCTCCGGGGTGAGTTCAATCTCCCAGTGATCTCCGCGCTTGTGTACGATCAGGTCTGGGACCACGTACTCCACTGCAGCCGGGGCGATCTGCTCTCCCGGTTTGGGGTCCAGCGAGCGAATCAGCTCCAGTGCCTCGGCCACCAGCTCCGGCGTGGTCTTCAATTTACGGCTGATCTGCTCCAGTGATTGTTTGCTGTTGAGGGTGGAGAGCAGCTTGAAGTGGTGCTCTACCCAGAGACGGGCAATGCGGGCGGTTTCGGATGGATCGTCGAGTTGACGCAGCTGAATCAGCAGGCACTCCTGCAGGTCCTTTGCACCCACCCCGGGTGGGTCAAATTGCTGTATTTGCTTGATCTGTGTCTGTAGCTCCTCCATCTCCACCTCGGGGTCGAGGTCAAAGGCGCCCATCAACTCTTCAGGGCTCTCTTCCAGGTAACCCTCGCCATTGATGGCATCGAACACGGCGATGGCGATGCTGAAGTCACGGTCGGAGAGGGGCAGGGCATTGAGCTGCCAGATCAGATGGTCATAGAGGGTGGCCGAGGCGGAGTGGATCTCCTGGGGTTCGAAGGCCTCACCGGATCCACCACTATTGCCGAGCATGGAGGGGAGGTCATAGGTGTCTTCCCAGCTGCTGTCACTCTCCAACTCCTCCGGGAGCCGCTCCTGTTCAACCGTGGTCTCATTACGTTCGCTGGTTTCAGTGCTGCTCTGAGGGGTTTCGTCACGGTCACTGCTCTGAGACTCACTTTCGGCCTGACCCTCTTCCGCCCCCTCTTCACCCTCCTCCAGCAGCGGGTTGCTCTCCATGATCTCCTGCACCTCTTGCTGCAGTTCGATAGCGGAGAGTTGCAACATGCGAATGGCGTGTTGCAGCTGTGGGGTCATCTTGAGTTGTTGACCGATGCGTAGATTAAGTGATTGATTCAGCATGAGGTCAGTGGCAGGTTACACAAATCTTGTTGCTCATAGTGTTGTTATATCACAGGAATTATTCATGACATAGGTATTATATGTTAGTAATTGGGCTACATGCGGAAATGGTCACCGAGATAGACCTCTCGCACCTGTTCATGTTCCAGAATATGGTTCGGATCCCCCTGCGCGATGACTGCACCTTCGCTGATGATGTAGGCACGATTGCAGACATTCAAGGTCTCTCGTACATTGTGATCGGTGATGATGACGCCGATACCACGTGCCGCAAGGTGGCGTACCACCTTCTGGATATCGATCACCGAGATCGGATCGACCCCGGCAAAGGGTTCGTCGAGCAGGATAAAGCTGGGGTTGGCGGCCAGTGCGCGAGCAATCTCCACCCGCCGACGCTCCCCACCGGAGAGGCTGATGCCGCGAGTGGTTCGGATATGACTGAGGTGGAACTCTTCCAGCAGGTTCTCCAGCTCAGTGGCCATCTCCTCTTCGTCCAGATCTTCCCGATACTGCAAGATGGCGAGAATATTCTCCTCGACCGACAGTTTTCTGAAGACCGAGGGTTCTTGAGGCAGGTAGCCGATACCCAGTCGGGCACGTTTGTGCATCGCCAGCCGGGTGATGCGTTTGCCGTTGAGTTCGATGCGTCCGTTGTTGGCTCGGATCAGCCCCACAATCATGTAGAAAGAGGTAGTTTTTCCGGCTCCATTGGGGCCGAGCAGGCCCACTACCTCTCCTCCGAAGACCTCGATGGAGACATCCTGTACCACCCGCTTGCGGCCAAACCGTTTTTCCAGGTGTTGTGCCGAAAGGTGGGGTCTGGTTGATGGCTCAGCCACGATCCACTATTTCCGGTGAGGAGACTGGATATGGTCGCAACTGCCCGGTGCACTGTCAGGACGAAATACGGTACGGGTACGTGCTTCAGCCTTCATTACATCGGTTTTGGTGTTGTAGAGCATGCGTTGTCCCTTCTGCTCATTGCCTTTTTGACAGAAACGGGCCTCCCGTTTATCGGTACCCAACAGACGGATCTGGTCATCACCGGACTGGTAGACAATACGATCCGAAAGACCACGCACCGGCTCCTCTCCAGGGTTGGGAATCTGTTGAAAATAGGCCTGTTTCTGCTCCCCACCATAGATCACCGCCTTGTCCAGATCGCTATCCTTGAAAAAGAGCTCGATCTTGTCAGCGTCGATCTCCAGCGAGCCCTGGGTCATCCGCACCGAGCCGCTGTAGACCGCATATCCCTCCTGATCCCGCAGTTCGGCACTTTCGGAGGTGATCTCGATGGGTTGATCCTTGTCGTCAGGCAGTGCCTGCAGGGGGGAGGAGAGAGGCAGGGTGAGCAGGGGTAACAGCGCAAATCGGTTCATTGGTATCCAGTGTATGGTTGTCAGTGAGGGTGAATCATATCAGGGCTGGTAGTGGCTTGCTGTCTGTTCCAGCAGTAACAGTCGGCCACTCTCCAGCCACGCCTTGGCACCCAGCGAGCGGGTAACCGAACTTTCGGTGGTAAAGGTGATCTGCTGGTCGGTGGTGAGGTAGTCCTGGTCCATGAACAGCTCAAGTAGTTCACTCTCGATCAAGGTGAACCGGTCGCTGTCACGGTAACGCTGGTTGGCCACAACATCGCCGCTGAGACTGATGTGGTTGTCCTCTTCATGGCGGACGCCATGGTCGGCGCGCAGGTACCACGGTGGGGCGTTGTCACTGTAGGTGATGGCGCGGGGTTGAACCATCTCGGCACGGTTGAGTTGAGGGTAGTGGTCAAGGCGGTCGGCATGGAAGGTGCTGGCGACGCGCCCCTGCCGGTCCATCTGTTTGCGGTCAAACTGGACGATAAAGTAGTCACTGGAAATCTCTGCTGTGGTCGGCTCCGGTTGTGGGGTGGGGGCCAGGTACCAGGTGGCTACCACTGCAATCACCAGTAGCAGGGTGATGAAGTTCTTCAATTGGTGACTCCACGTACTTCACCCTCGATCATCGCCTCCAGGGTTCCCTGTGCCGCCATGACCAGGTCACAGAGGTCGCGGGCACCGCCAAGCCCTCCCGGATTCGGGGTGACCCAGTGTGAGCGCCGAATCACTTCACGGTGGGCATCCGCCACCGCAACGGCCAGTCCCACTCGCTCCATCACCGGCAGGTCAATCAGGTCGTCCCCAACATAGGCAACCTGCTGCGGGGTGATGCCCAGCCGTTCTACCATGCTTTCGAAGGCGGGCACCTTGTCGGCCTGGCCCTGATAGAGGTGGGAGATTCCCAGGTTCTCCATCCGGTGAGCAACCAGCCGCGTGTTGCGGGCGGTGATGATGCCGATCTCTACACCGCTCTTCATCAGCATCTTCATCCCCAAACCATCCTTGGAGTAGAAAGCCTTGTACTCCTGTCCATCATCTCCAAAGTAGAGGCGTCCATCGGTCAACACCCCATCGACATCAAAGATCACCAGACGGATGGCGCGGGCACGTGTTTGAATGGCGTCATCAACCGGGAACATGCTCATACTGCCTTGGCGTGGAGCAGGTCAAGCATGTTGAGTGCCCCGACCAGCTGATTGTGCTGGTCCACCACAAAGAGCCCGTTGATGTTGCGTTGATCCATGATCTGCAGGGCCTCCTCAACCAGTAGTTCGGCGTGGATGGTGGTACAGTGTCGGGTCATCACCGCATCAATCGGAGTGGTCTGGATATCCAGTTTCTGATCCATGGTACGGCGCAGGTCACCATCGGTATAGATCCCGACCAGTACACCACCATCATCCACGATGGCGGTCATCCCCAGTCCCTTGCTGGTCATCTCCAGCAACGCTTCACGTATCATTACGCCGCTGCGTACGCTGGGGATGCGTGCCTCCCGATGCATGATGTCACCGATGCGTAGCAGCAGGCGACGTCCCAGTGCCCCTGCGGGGTGGGAGCGGGCAAAGTCTTCGGCAGTGAAGCCACGACTCTCCAGCAGGGCCACCGCCAATGCATCCCCCATCACCAGGGCTGCAGTGGTGCTGGAGGTGGGGGCCAGGCCGAGCGGGCAGGCCTCTCTCTCCACACCAACATCAAGATGGATGGTTGCGCCCTGGGCAAGGGTGGAGTCGGGGTTGCCGGTCATTGCAATCATCGGCACTCCGAGGCGCTTGATCACCGGCAGGATCATCAGTACCTCGCTGGTCTCGCCGGAGTTGGAGAGGGTGATGACCACATCGCTTTCGGTCACCATACCCAGATCACCATGGCTCGCCTCTCCGGGATGGACAAAAAAGGCGGGTGTGCCGGTACTGGCAAGGGTGGCTGCAATCTTGTTACCGATATGGCCCGATTTTCCCATACCGATCACCACCACCCGCCCCCTGCAGGCGAGGATAGTCACGCAGGCGTGGGCAAAGTTATCGTCGATGCGCTCCAGCAGAGCGTCAATGGCGGTCCCCTCTTCGCGGATGACTGCACGTCCCAGTTCGATGGTATCGGTGTTGTTCATCAGGTCACCAGAGTCTGTTGATAGAGAAGGCCGAGGTAGCCAACAAAGCTCCCCAGCAGAATGGCCCCCTCAATCCGTCCGATGGAGCGCTTTTCGCTTTTGAACAGGGAGGACATCAGATAGAGCAGCACGGTCAAGGCGGCCATGACCAGGTAGTCCCGGGTGAGTACCGAGGGGGCGATGGTGCTGGGCAGAATCAATCCCGGCAGGGCCAGTACACCGAGGATATTGAAGAGGTTGGAACCGATGATGTTGCCGATGGCCATGTCATGTTCCTGTTTGAAGGCGGCAGTGATGGAGGCGGCCAGCTCCGGCAGGCTGGTGCCGATGGCAATGATGGTGAGGCCGATAACCAGCTCACTGATGCCGAAAACGTGTGCAATCTCTACCGCGGCCCAGACAATCAGCCGGGAGCTGAGCAGCAGCAATACCAGGCCGGCGACGGTCCAGATCAGTGCACGTTGCAGGGAGAGGTCGTGCGGGAACTCTTCCTCCACCTCCGGAGGCAGCGAGTCCTCCTCGCCCTGTTCGCGATTGGCATGGATTAGCCATGCCATCAGCACAAACAGTCCGGCCAGAAGGATGGCCCCATCAAGCCGGTCAAGGGTGTGGTCAAGCAGCATCAGCCCACAGCCGGCAGTAACAATCAGCAGCAGGGGAAACTCTCTCTTGAGTATTTCAGAGCGTACGGTAATGGGCATGATCAGTGCCGTTGCCCCCAAAACCAGCGCAATATTGGCGATATTGGAGCCAATGGCATTGCCGATTCCGATTCCGGGGCTGTTCTCCAGCGCAGCCAGAGAGGAGACCATCATCTCCGGCGCACTGGTGCCGAAGCCCATGATTACCAGGCCAATGACCAGCGGGGAGACGTTGAGGTGTTCAGCGGTGGCGGCTGCACCGAGAACAAAACGGTCGGCACTCCAGACCAGCAGGGCGATTCCGCCAACGATCGCGATCAGATATTCAAACATGGGGCGTAGTATACTGGATAAATGTCAGAAGCTTACAATCCACAACTCAAACTGGGCACCGTAGGCTGGGAACAGGGTTTCGAGCAGAGCGGTTTTTTTCCGGAGGATCTGCCGCAGGATTGGCGTCTTACCTATCTGTCGAATGAGCTTGACCGGGTGGCGATTCCACTCTCTGTGTTGGAAGCGGTGGAGCCGGAGGCTGTTGAGGCGTGGGCAGAGGATGTCCATGAGCAGTTTGGCTTTTATCTGTTACTGCCTGATGAGGTGGAGGGGCAGAGGCGGGAGCGTGCGCTACGGCAGTTGTCACCGCTGGAGGGGCAGCTGTTGGGGGGTATCACTGTTCAACCCGTTACCCTGGAGGGGGTAGAGGGTGTCTGCTCTCTGCAGTGTGATGGTGCGGTGGCAGTGGTGGAGACCCGTGGAGAGCTGTCCCCAATGGCGATGCGGCGCTTAATCGAGCGGCTCAATGAGCTTGAAGCAGATACTCTTCTGTTTGTACCTGGGAGCGGGCTGGTTGCCAATCTTGCCAATGCAGAGACGATCACCTCTCTGTTGAGATAGAATCTCCGCATGCCACGCCCCCCGCACCAAAAGAGACGTACTCGCAGAAAACCAGCCGATGTACTGGTTCGTGTCCGTGGTCTGGAGTTTGACCATCAAGGTCGTGATGGGGTTGCCATTCCGGTGTTTCGGGGAATTGATCTCGATTTTCATCGTGGCAAGGTGGTTGCCATTCTGGGGCCGAGCGGCACTGGAAAGACCACCCTGCTCAAGCTGCTGGGGGGGCAGTGGGTGCCCCGCTCGGGATCCATCGAGATAGCGGGGGAAACGGTCGACCCATACAACCACAAGCAGCTCTATCGTATGCGAAAAAAGATGGGGATGCTGTTCCAGAGTGGCGCCCTGTTGACCGATCTGACGGTGTTCGACAATGTGGCCTTCCCGATTCGTGAGCACACTAATCTGCCGGAGTCGATGGTGCGTGATCTGGTGCTGATGAAGCTGCAGGCGGTCGGGTTGCGTGGAGCACAGGCACTGTTTCCGGCCGAGCTCTCCGGGGGGATGGCGCGGCGGGTGGCGCTGGCACGGGCGATTGCGCTGGATCCGGGGATGGTGCTCTATGATGAGCCCTTTACCGGGCAGGACCCCATTTCGATGGGGGTGTTGATCAAGCTGATCCGGGAGCTGAACCGGGCGTTGCGGCTCACCAGTGTAGTGGTCTCCCATGATGTGGAGGAGACCCTGTCGATTGCCGACTACGTCTATCTGCTCTCGGAGGGACAGGTGGTGGGACGAGGAACCCCGCAGCAGATTCGCAACTCCGGGAATGGCTGGGTGCAGCAGTTTCTGCGTGGAGAGCCGGACGGCCCGGTACCATTTCACTATCCGGCAGTTCCGCTGCAGCAGGAGCTGCTGGGATGAACCAGTTGCTTGCGATCTTGCAGCGGTTGGGGCGTGGTACCCTGTTTCTCTCTCATACGCTGGCAGGAGGGGGCTCGATACTGCTGCGCTTTTCGCTGGTAATTCAGCAGCTCCATGCGGTGGGGGTGAAATCCCTGTCGATTGTGGTGGTGGCTGGCCTCTTTGTCGGTATGGTGTTGGGGCTGCAGGGATACAACACCCTGGTTGATTTTGGAGCGGAGGAGTCCCTCGGGGTATTGGTGGCGCTCTCTCTGGTGCGGGAGCTGGGACCGGTGGTTGCAGCTTTGCTGTTTGCCGGTCGTGCCGGTTCGGCGCTGACGGCGGAAATTGGCCTGATGAAGGCGACCGAGCAGCTCTCGGCAATGGAGATGATGGCGATCGACCCGGTTCACCGTATCATCACCCCCCGCTTTCTCGCCGGTTTCCTCTCGCTGCCTCTGTTGACAGCAATCTTTACCGTGCTGGGGGTCTATGGGGGATACTTTGTGGCGGTGCCCCTGTTGGGAGTGGATGATGGTGCCTTCTGGTCACAGATGCAGGCACGGGTCGATTTTTATGATGATCTGCTGAGTGGGGTCATCAAGAGTGTGGTGTTTGGATTTGTGGTGAGCTGGATCGCCCTGTTTGAGGGCTATGATGCAACACCGACTTCAGAAGGGGTGTCACGGGCAACCACCCGTACGGTTGTCCATGCCTCCCTGGCGGTGTTGGGGCTCGACTTTGTATTAACCGCGTTACTATTTGGTGCATAGATGATCAGGCAGAACAGGGCAGTTGAGATCTGGGTAGGACTTTTTATCGGTTTGGGGATTGCTGCATTGCTGGCAGCCGCCTTTTATGTGGGCAACCTGGGGAGCTACAGCAGCCATACCGGCTATACGCTGGAGGCCCGATTTGATGAGATCGGCGGGCTCAAGGTACGTGCGCCGGTCACCATCTCCGGGGTACAGGTGGGGCGGGTCACGGCCATCCATCTCGACAGTCAGGAGTACCGTGCCGTGGTGCGGATGGAGATTGATCCGGAAAAGCTGCCACTACAGCGCATTGGTGAACAGGGGGAGCAGCTGTTTGATGAGCAGGGGCGAATTCAGCGCTGTGGCAAGGGGGAACAGCCACCCGCCTGCAGCACCATTCTCTACGAGGATGCCTCGGCCAGTATTCTTACTGCGGGCATGTTGGGAGAGCAGTATGTCGGGTTGGAGCCGGGCGGTGGGGCTTACACTTTTCTCTATCCGGGAGATGAGGTACGGATGACCCAGTCCTCGATTGCGCTGGAGCAGGTGATTGGGCAGTTTCTCTTCAACCAGGTGGATGATCAGGCGCAGTAATTTGTAATAAATTACACCTTGTCGGGTGCTCGACAAATAACGACAATACCCCGTTCCATTTTTCAATCTCAGGTAGTTTAGCCATGCGTAGCCTCTTGCAATTCCCCCTAGCTCCCCTTCTGTTGATTGGTCTGATGCTCTCTTCGCTTCAAGTTCGGGCCGAGACTTCGGGTGAGACCCCGGACATCACCATGCAGCGTCTCACCGCCCAGGTGTTTGAGCATCTGGAGGCGAAAGAGGCCTTTATGAGAGCGAATCCGGATCAGGTGCAGGTTGTCGGGCGTGAGTTGGTGGACGAGTTTGTACTGCCGGTGCTGGATTTGAAGCTGATGTCACGCTGGATTATCGGCAAGAGCTGGCGTACGGCCACTCCGGAGCAGCGCCAGCGCTTTCAGGCTGAATTCACCAACATGTTGATTCGCACCTACGCCAGTGCCTTGCTGGAGTTTCGTGGCAAGCGAGTCACCTTCAAGCCGTTTCACCATGATCCCAAACGCAAGGATGCGGTGGTCAAGGCAGAGTTTTCCGGTGAGCCCGGGGCACCTGTGGTACCGGTACTGTTCAGAGTGCTCCATAATGAGCAGCAGGAGTGGAAGGTCTTCGACATCATTGTTGATGGGGTAAGCTTGGTGAAAAACTACCGCTCCAGCTTTGGCGCAGAGATCCGCAAGGTGGGGCTGGAGGGGTTGATCGAACGTCTCTCTACCCATAACCAGGAACAGAAGGAGGGGTGAGTGGACTGAATATCAGTGCCGAGGAGGGGGTGGTTCTCCTCAAGGGGGAGGCCACCTTCTCAACGGTGGTCGGGGCTCTGCAGCAGTGTATGCAGTACTCCACCGGTAGCGGAGATCTGCAGGTCGACCTGAGGGGGGTACGGCGTGTGGATAGTGCCGGGGTCTCCATGTTGCTGGAGTGGCAGCGTAGGCTGCAGCGTCAGCAGCGACAGCTCCGTCTGTGCAATGTGCCTCATGCACTGCAACGGCTGGCTCTGATCGGTGGGGTGGCGGATCTACTCTCTGTTGGGCCATAGCCTGGTTCTGGATGGTTGCGGATGGCCGTTCCTGCAATTCAACTACATCAGGTTGAGAAACGTTATCCAACCACCCATGCCCTCAAGGGGGTCAGTTTCGAGGTGGAGCAGGGGGAGTTCTTTGGCCTGCTGGGCCCCAATGGTGCAGGAAAGTCTACCCTGATCAACAGTATGGGTGGGTTGACCCGCGTCAGTAGCGGACAGATCCGGGTGATGGGGCACGATGTGGTGAGGGAGTACCGTAATGCCCGTCACCATATTGGTATCGTCCCGCAGGAGCTGGTCTATGACCCTTTTTTCACGGTCTGGGAGATGTTGACCATCCAGTCCGGCTATTTCGGGCTCGGCAGAGAGAATCACGCCTGGTTGGAGGAGCTGCTGGAGACGCTCAACCTGACCGATAAGCGGGATGAGAATCTGCAGCGCCTCTCCGGGGGGATGAAACGGCGGGTGCTGATTGCACAGGCGCTGGTGCACTGCCCGCCGGTGGTGGTGCTGGATGAGCCCACCGCAGGAGTGGATGTAGAGTTACGTCGTGCGCTGTGGGGTTTTGCCCACCGTCTGCACAAGGAGGGACATACCATTGTGTTGACCACCCACTACCTGGAGGAGGCGGAGTCGATGTGTGACCGTATCGCCATACTCAACCAAGGGGCGTTGGTGGCGCTCAATGATCAGGAGGAGCTGATCGCACAGTATGGGCACCAGATTGGGGTGTTGGACGGGGTGCTGGAGGGGGCACTGCCGGAGCAGGTGGAATCTGCAATCGTCTCACGCAGCCGCAACCGTACTCAGATTCGTCTGCCACGGGTGCTGGATTCGAATCATCCGCTGCTACAGCAACTCGCTAGTGCGGGAGTTGCACTGGAGCAGCTGCAGCTGCGTGAACCGACCCTGGAAGAGGTCTTTCTTGACCTTACCGGAGAGGGACAGGTGCAATGAACCTGTTTGGCTGTTGGACCCTGTTCAAGAAGGAGGTGTGGCGCTTCCTCAAGGTCTCGGTGCAGACCATTCTGGCACCGGCGGTCTCGACACTACTCTACCTGCTGGTCTTTGGAGTGGTATTTGAAGAGGCGGTGGTGGTCTACGAGGGGCACAGCTACAGCAGTTTCCTGATTCCGGGGCTGGTGATGATGACGCTGGCCCAGAATGCCTTTGCCAACAGCTCCTCCAGTATTCTGCAGTCAAAGATGAACGGCAATATTGTATTTATGTTGCTGGCACCGCTCTCCTCGTTGGAGGTCTATCTCGCCTTCCTCGGGGCAGCGATTCTGCGTGGTCTGGTGACCGGCGGCTCGGTGCTGCTGATTGCAGCCTTGCTGGTGGATATCGAGATCCACTCGGTGGGGTTGATCCTGCTCTTTGCCCTGCTCTCCAGCGGAGTGCTGGGGGCGCTGGGGTTGATTGCCGGGGTCTGGTCAGAGAAGTATGACCACCTGTCGGCGTTTCAAAACTTCATTATCCTGCCGCTCACCTTTCTCAGTGGTGTCTTCTACTCGATTCAGGATCTCTCCCCGTTTTGGCAACAGGTCTCTGCCTGGAACCCGGTGTTTTATCTGATTGATGGTTTTCGCTATGGTTTTCTGGGGATATCGGATGTTGCCTATCAGCAGAGCCTCTGGGTGGCGCTGCTGTTCCTGCTGGGGCTGTCCGGGTTTACCGTGGCGCTGCTGCGAGCTGGATACAAATTGAGGGGGTGAGATGGACAAGCTAAGAATTGTAGGTGGAAAACCGTTGCGAGGGCGTGTCCGTATCTCCGGTGCCAAGAATGCGGTGTTACCAATCCTGGCTGCCTCCCTGTTGGCGGAGAGTCCGGTCTCCATCCGTCGCGTACCACAGCTGCGGGATGTCAGCACCATGATGAGTCTGCTCTCCGCGATGGGGGTAGGGGTAATCCTGGAAGATGCCAACGGTCTGGGGGTGGATGCTGCCAATATTCCCAATCCGGTTGCCGAATACGACCTGGTCAAGACCATGCGCGCCTCGATACTGGTGTTGGGCCCCCTGCTGGCGCGAGTGGGAGAGGCGCGGGTCTCGTTGCCGGGTGGCTGCGCCATCGGAGCGCGTCCGGTCAACCTCCATGTGGACGGGTTGCGGGCGATGGGAGCAGAGGTGGAGATCGAGCAGGGCTATATCCATGCAACGGCAAAACGGTTGAGAGGGGCGCATATATTGCTGGACTCGGTGACGGTGACCGGTACCCAGAATCTGATGATGGCGGCAGCCCTGGCCGAGGGAAAGAGTACGCTGGAGAATGCGGCACGGGAACCGGAGGTGGTGGATCTGGCCAACTTCATCAATGCGATGGGGGGCAAGGTGTTCGGGGCAGGCAGTAGCACCATCGAGATCGAGGGGGTCAAGGCGCTGCGAGGGGTGGAGTACAGTGTGATCGCAGACCGCATCGAGAGTGGCACCTATCTGGTGGCGGCGGCCATTACCGGAGGGGCGGTAGAGCTGATGGATACCGATCCGCTGTTGTTGGAGTCGGTGCTGCTCAAGCTGGAGGAGGCGGGGGCGCGAATTGAGAGCGAAGCGGGGCGAATTGCGCTTGATATGGAGGGGAGAAGGCCGCAGGCGGTGAGCTTCACCACCGCACCTCACCCCGCTTTTCCCACCGATATGCAGGCACAGTTCATGGCGCTGAACTCCACTGCAGCGGGTAGTGGAATGATCTCCGAGACCATCTTCGAGAACCGGTTCATGCATGTGCCCGAGCTGCAGCGAATGGGGGCGAACCTGCAGATCAACGGTCATACCGTGGTGGTGAAAGGGGTTGAGCAGCTGACTGGAGCACGGGTAATGGCGACCGACCTGCGCGCCTCTGCCGGACTGGTGCTGGCGGCTCTGGCGGCACACGGTGAGTCCCTGATCGAACGCATCTACCATATCGATCGTGGTTATGAGACGATTGAAGAGAAGTTGATGCAGTTGGGGGCGGAGATCGAACGGCTGCCCTGATGCTGCCAATATTGAACTACCACCAAGGAGTACACCATGATTCCACTGATTCCGGTCACCATTGCCGCTGTCGTCTCCACGGCAACTGCCATCTATCTGGACAAGCGCAAGCGTGAGGCAGTGAAGGGGCTAGATCACTCCAGCGAAGAGCAAGAACCGGGGCAAGTGCTCTCGGTAATCTCCAAACTGAAGCAAAAGGCAGCTGCTCGTAACAGTGAGCTCGAGCAGATCAAGCGACAGCTGGCGGAGCACAGCAAGTTGTTGCAGGCGCATGAGGAGCTGCTGAAACGTCAGGAAAAATCGTTGCCATGAGTGGATACAATATTGGATAGGCTGGGAGGCTCATGCCAGTGATACTGGGGACAATGGTCAACTGGTGCGGGTGCCCCAATGTACCGATGAGTTGATTCACTGGTGTCCCAACGTTGAAGAGGTAAAACTCACGTAGCCCCATAAAACACT
>CAYFNH010000027.1:0-25285 GCA_964344435.1 uncultured Piscirickettsiaceae bacterium
TGTTCAACAACAGGATAAGATCGCGGCTGCGCGCAATCTATCCTTATTCGTTATGGAGATTACCCTAATTTTTTGGCGGTGCAAATAGTTCGTTAGGGTATGATGGAAAGCATGGAGAGCTTGCGATACAGTGGAAAGCAAGGACAACGTTCGGTTTCGGATACGCTTCATACCGGCATAGTCGCCTGGGTTGTGCTTGCAGTTTCGGTCGTCATTACCGTGGCAGGCTGGGCGATCAGCAGTGCCTATGTTCAGCAGCGCGCCAATGATCGCTTTCACTACCTGGTCGAATCAACCTCACAATCCATCGCCAAGCGGATGCAGGAGTATGAACAGGTGCTGCGTGGGGGGATTGGCTTGTTCAAGGCTTCATCCCATGTCGACCGCTCTGAATGGCGTGAGTATGTCTCAACGCTGCTGATTGATACCTATTGGCCGGGGATACAGGGCATTGGTTTTGCAGAGATGATCCGCCCGGATGAATTGCAGGCCCACGAAAAACGGGTGCGTGCAGAGGGGTTTCCACAGTACCGGGTGAAACCGGTAGGGGAGCGTGACCTCTATAGTTCCATTATCTATCTTGAGCCCTTCTCCAGTCGTAATCTCCGTGCGTTTGGTTACGACATGTATTCCAATTCGATACGTCGTGAGGCGATGCAGCGCGCCTGCAGCACGGGGGAACCGGCAATCTCTGGCAGGGTGACATTGGTTCAGGAGACCAGTCAGGATGTTCAGGCTGGTTTTCTGGTCTATCTTCCGTTATTCAAGGAGAAGTTGCCGCTTTCAACCCCGCAGGAGCGTTGTGATGCGGTGAGGGGATATGTATACAGTCCGTTCCGAACCAAGGATATGCTGCACGGCATTTTGGGCAATGGCACGATTCCACTCCACTATCAGGTTTATGATGGCAGTGAGCAGAGGCCGGATTCACAGCTTTATGACAGTCGTGAAGAGCTTGGGTATCGTGAGCAGGAAGGGGGATTCGATACCGTGCAGACCCTGCAGATGCAGGGGCGCACCTGGACCTTGCGTTACCACAGTACCAAAAGCTTTGATGAGGAGCTGTTCAGCTCACAGCCGCTACTGATTGCCATTGGTGGTGTTGCGGTGGATGTGCTGCTGTTTGCGGTCATCATGTCGATGGCTCGAAACCGGGTTCGGATGAGACGGCAGACGCTCCAGCTTGCCGAAGCACTGGACAAGCTCACGGAGAGTGAACAGCGCATGCACCATACGCATCAATTGGCCAAGGTGGGTAGTTGGCAGCTGAATATGGAGACGCAGCAGTTACTCTGGACTGAAGAGACCTATCAGATATTTGGTCTGGCCCCCGGTGCACCGATCACTCGGCAACGTTTTCTGGGGATGATTCATCAGGATGATCGTGACGATTTTGACAAGGCCTGGCAATCAGCGCTGAATGGCAAGCCGTTTGATCTGGAGCACCGCATCTGTCTGGAACCGGATGAGGTTCGCTGGGTACATGAGCGGGCTGATTTCCATTATGATGAAAATCAGCAGCCGGTATCGGTTCAGGGATCTGTGCAGGATGTCACGGAGCGCAAGCAGTTTGAGCAGGCACTACTGCTCTCTGCACAGGTGATACAGTCAGCCCGAGAGTGCATCATGGTTACCAATGCAGATGCGCATCTGATTGATGTCAATCCGATGTTTACCGAGATGACTGGATACAGTCGTGAAGAGGTGTTGGGGCGCAGCCCGTCGATTCTCTCCAGTGGGCGTCATGACAAGGCCTTTTATCAACAGATGTGGGTAGAGATCAATCGTGAAGGGAGCTGGATTGGGGAGATCTGGAATCGCCACAAGAGTGGCTCTCTCTATCTTGAGCGTATCAATATCTCTGCGGTGACCGATACTGCGTCGGGAGAGGTTCTCTATTATGTAGGCATCGCTTCAGATATTACCGAGGCCTACCTGCAGCGTGAAAAGATGGAACACATGGCGCACCATGATACGTTGACTGATCTGCCCAACCGTCAACTGTTGATGGATCGTTTGGAGGTGGCAATCGCTCATGCCAAACGTAGCCACTCCCCTATCCTGCTGGGTTTTGTCGATCTCGACGGCTTCAAGCCAATCAACGATCAGCTTGGGCACGCAGCGGGGGATCAGGCACTGATCGAAGTGGCGGCACGGCTACGAAACTCTCTTCGGGCAGAAGACACCATTGCCCGTATTGGTGGTGATGAATTTGCTCTGTTGCTGAGCAATACGGGCAGTGATGAGTTTGGCAAGGGGATTATCGAGAAGGTGTTAACCAGTCTTTCGGCCCCCTACCGCATCAACCAGACAGAGGTACTGATGTCGGCCAGTATTGGGGTTGCTCTCTATCCAGAGGATGGAATCGGTGCATCGGAACTGCTCAACCGGGCCGATAACGCCATGTATGTGGCCAAGAAAGGTGGGAAGGGGAGAGCCTGCCTCAGTGATGGCACTCTCTGGTGTGCTCCGGTGAGCTGAATACCTGTTCGCTTCTTGCGTCAATCTTCTCGAAAGTCCATCCATACCACGATTCCAGGTTGTCTGCAGCCATGGATGGCTGCGGTCAAGCGACACAAGGATGTGCTTGAGCGTAGCTGGAATCGTGGTATGAATGGACTTATGCGACGCTTTGTAGTTTGATGCTGAGGGCGTGGATCTCTCCGCCCATCAGTTCATCCAGTGCGCTATAGACCAAACGATGTTTCTGTAGCAGAGGCTTTCCCTCAAAGGCCGGGCTGGCGATGTGGATGGTGAAGTGGCCACCACCACCGGCACTGGCATGGCCGGCATGCTCCGCTGAATTGTCTTCGATTTGTAGAAAAGTGGGTGTGAGCTGTTCGGTAAGCAGGTTCTCAATTGCCTGAATGCGCTGTTCTGAAGTCATGGATCTCTCTTGGGTTGCTGAAAGGGCAGATGGGCATTATCTCTGATGAGCAGGGTGATTTCACCCTGCTGTATTGGTCAGGGAGGGGGGAGAAGTTTTCATCAATGTGTAACCGGTTGGTTCTCCGTTTCATGTTAAAATCCGCGCGAATTTCGCAGTCACGCTACCATTAGGAGTGGTGTCGTGAATCAGAGTGCCTTGGTCAGGGAGTGATATGCCTCTATTTGTTGTGTTGCTGCTGGTTTGGATGTTGATGAGTGGCTCAATGGCATTGGCTGAATGGGGCATCGGTGCAGTTGCTGCCCTGTTGGTCGTGGGGTTGGTGCGCACGCGCGGTAGAACAGAGACGACTGCGGTGATCTATACCCCCATGGCCTTGCTGGCACTGGTGCGCTATCTTGGCATCTTTCTGCAGGCACTGATTCGTGCAAATATCGATATGGCCCGCCGGGTGCTCTCTCCCTCGCTACCGATTGAACCGGTGGTGGTCGAGATACGTACCGAACTACACTCCTCTTTGGGGCGTCTGTTGCTGGCCAACAGCATTACGCTGACCCCTGGTACGCTAACCGTGGACATCGAAGGAGAGTGGTTACGAGTGCACTGGATTGATGGTAGTCGGCTGAATCCAGAATTGGAGTCCTTGGCGCAGGCGACGCGTGAGATCGCGCTCCCGTTCGAGACAGAAATCAGGGGGTTTTTACGATGATCCCACTGGTGCTGTTGATGGTTGGAGCCGCGATCATGCTTGCTCTCTATCGCTTTCTGCGGGGGCCGATTGCAGCGGATCGTATCGTCGCTGCAGATACCATGACGGTGATCGCCACCGGAACCATTCCTCTGTTGGCACTCTACTTTGATAGCCCCCTCTACCTCGATCTGGCCCTGCTGTTTGGTGTGCTTGCTTTTGTCGGCGTGGTTGCACTGGCCCGGGTGATTGAGCAGCAGAGCCAAGCCGAGGAGACACCACAGTGAGCCTGGTTGGGGATCTTTTTCTGCTGCTTGGGGCGAGCTTTCTGCTGTTGGGAGCCCTGGGGCTGGTGCGTATGCCCGATGTCTACACCCGTATTCAGGCAGGAACCAAGGCGGTCACTCTGGGTACACTCTCATTGCTGCTGGGGGTGGGTCTTCACCAGCCTGATTGGTGGCCCAGGTTGCTGATCATTGCGCTGTTGATCCTGCTGACCAACCCGGTGGGCTCCTCCACGCTGGCGCGCGCATTCCTGCGCTCCGGGATTGCACCATGGAAACGAGGAGGCACTTGATGGAGCAGGTTCTCTCTCTCTGGAGTGTAGTGGTTCTGGTCTTGATGATGCTGGTGGCGGCACTGAGCGCCCTGCTGTTGCGTAGTCACCTGGCGGCAGTGGTCGCCACTTCAGTGTTGTCTTTGGCGCTGACGCTGCTGTTTGTCTGGCTCAAGGCCCCTGATGTGGCGATGACCGAAGGGGTGGTTGGTGCTGGGTTGGGCAGTCTGATTCTGGCACTTGCATTGAGCCGCTTGGGGCTACTACGCGGTGAGGGTGGTGAGTCGAATGAGTAGAGAACAGCGTTCACTGGAGTGGACACCACTGCTCTTCAGTGGTGGTCTGGCCTTTCTTCTATTTACCCTGTTGATGGCCATTCCGTTTGGCGATACCCCGATGCGGGTAGGTGAACTCATTCAGCAGCATGGTGCAAGTGAAGTGGGTGCGGCCAATCTGGTGACTGCGGTGGTGCTTGGTTATCGTGGTTTCGACACCCTCGGTGAGCTGGCCATACTGTTTGCTGCCTCCACTGCAGTGGGCCTGGTGCTGGCGCAGCAGCGTGGCGCCAGTGGCGATACCCCACCCTCTCCGTTTCTTGGCACCCTGTTTGAGAGTGCCGTGCAGCTCTTGAAGCCACTGCTGCTACTGGTTGGGCTCTATATTATAGTGCATGGACACTTGACCCCGGGGGGTGGTTTTCAGGGCGGAGTGATCCTTGCGGTGGCTCTGTTTCTGCCGGTATTGTCCGGCTCCAGCAGTCAGCAGAATCCTCTGCGACACCAGGTGATTCGCTGGGTTGAAGGGGGGGCAGGTGCACTCTTTATTCTGATCGGTCTGGCGGCACTGCTCCACGATGCCCCTTTTTTGACACCCCTGTTGCAACAGGGGCAGATGGGCACCCTGTTTTCGGCCGGTACTCTGCCACTGCTCTATCTGGCCGTTGGGCTGAAGGTGGGTGCGGAGCTCGCCGCACTGCTGATGCACCTTTCGGAGCCGGTGGAATGATCGAGATGGTGCTCTACCTTGGGGCTACCGGGCTACTGGTGATCGGTATCGCCGGGCTGGTGATGTCCAGGCACCTGTTTCGCATGGTGCTGGCGCTAGTAATTGCCGAGGCAGGGGCCAATCTGCTACTGGTGCTGGCGGGCTATCGCTGGGGGGGAGAGGCACCAATCTGGCTCTCAGGCTCCTTTCCACAGACCATGGTTGATCCGGTGCCACAGGCGATGGTGCTTACCGCCATTGTCATCGGGGTGGGGATACAGGCACTGGCGATCTCGCTGCTGATTCGGGTGCGTCGGGAGAGTGGGTCTTTGCAGCGCTCTACGGTGGCTTCGTGGATGAGATCGGTGCTGGGCCGGGAGCTGGAAACCCCTCCGTTCCATTCACAACAGCGCCCCCATCCCCCTCAGCTGACGGATGCAGAGGAGTCCACGGTTGCAATGCAGCAGAGGAGGGGAGATGGAGAGTAACCTGCTGGTACTGCCGATCGTGATGCCGTTGTTGGCGGCCTTTCTACTGCAGCCGGTGGCCGCCCAGTGGCCGCGACAGCAGCGTTGGATCTCTCTGGTGGGGCCTCTGTTGATGGTGCTCTCGCTGCTGGTTACGTTGCCGTTTGCGGCTGTACTGGAGTCCACACCCTATACCTTGCAACTGGGCAATTTTGCCGCCCCAACCGGAATCACACTCTATCTGGATGGTCTCAGCTGGCTGCTGCTGGTGGCGTTGCAGTTGGGATTCCTGCTGTTGTGGCCGCAAGGAGAGGAGGCCCGTCACCACGCCTTGACCCTGTTGTTGGCGGCCTCCTCGATGGGGATGGCGCTTTCGGGAGACCTGTTTAACCTCTATGTATTTTACGAGCTGATGGCGGTGGCCACCTTTGGTCTGGTAGCGTCCGCCGAGAGCCGGGCCAGTGCCGTGGTCGGTTTTCGTTATCTGTTGCTGAGTGGGTTCGGGTCGGTTTTGGCCCTCAGTGGAATCGCTCTGATCTACAGCTATAGTGGCACCCTCTCTCTGGCCCACCTGGCTCAATTGATGGACGGCGGTGAGATGAGCTTGCCGTTGTCTGCATTTCTGTTGATTTTGCTCGGTTTCGGAGTCAAGGCAGAGCTGTTTGCGCTCAATAGCTGGGTTCCGGAGGTCTATGCCGTGGTATCCCCAAGGCTATCGGCGCTGCTGGCCGGTTTGGTATCGAAACTGGCGGTGGTGGTGATCGCACGGGTGCTGTTGCTGCTGTTCCCACAGCAGGAGGCTACCGATGCAATGCTGCTATTCGGTATCCTCGGTGCAGTCACTGGTGAGCTGGCTGCATGGCGTGCTCAGGACCTGCGTCGCATGCTGGCCTACTCCTCGATTGGTCAACTGGGGATGATCTTTATCGCCTTCTCGCTCTCGCCGGAATTGGGTATGCTGGTTGGCATTGCACTCTCACTGCATCATCTACTGGTCAAGCCGGGGCTTTTCCTGCTGCTGGAAAGGCCTCTCTCCCGTTGGGGCATGGTGCTCTTTGTGATCTTTGCACTTTCACTGGTCGGGGTGCCGCCGTTGCCCGGGTTCTGGGCCAAACTGACGTTGTTGAGCGCTCTGGTCGAGACCGGAGGCTGGCTCAATGGCGTTGCCCTGAGCGCATTTCTCTTTGCTACCGTGGTGGAAGCGAGCTACCTGTTCCGGGTGGTGGGGCACTACTATCATGGTCGAACCACCCTGCCGGGGATGAAGGTTTCCGGTTTATCGGCTGTTACCAGGACAACCAGACCAGCTGGTTTCGAGGTGAGCGGGATGGTCGCAGCTACTCTGCTGGCTGTGGTGCTGCTGTGGAGTAGTTGGCAGATTGAATCCGTGGCGGAGCAGCTGCAGCAGATTGCTCTGCAGGCGGGGGATGGTGAGCAGTTAATCAATGTGGTGCTGTCCCCAGCGCTGGAGGAGAGGCCATGACCAGCTGGACACAACTTGATCTACTCTGGATGCTGGCGACCATTACCACCATCAGTGCCCTCTGGTCGCGCCCCTGTTGTGGTGGTTGGCTGCAGTCACTCTTCTATCTGCTGCAACTGTTGCTGGTTGGCGGGATGATAACGACACTGGATGCAGAGCAGGGGTTTCAGGCCAGCCTCCACTTCACCTTGCTGGGGTATGAGATTGGCTGGTTGCTGGATGGGCTGGGGCTCTACTTTGTACTGATTACGGTCGCTGCCGCTCTCTTTGTCTCTCTGTTTATGGCCGGAGCGTGGGGACAGCAGTACCAACAACAGGGGGGAAGTATCCGCCTGCTCCGTTTTGTGCTGGCACTCAATGTGTTGACCATGCTGTTGCTGCTGGCCAGTGAAGACCTGCTTTCGCTCTTTATCGGCTGGGAGCTGGCCAGTTGGTCCGCCTTCCTGCTGATGGCGCTGGGTGGGTCGGCTGGTTGGCGGGCCGCCAACCGTTATCTGATCTATGCCATGAGTGGGGCGATGATGATCTTTGCTGCCGTTGCCCTGTTGGCGGTGGAGCTGGGCACGGTTCAATTGGAGGCCATTGCCGATCAGATTGGCCGGCTTGCACCAGAGCAGGTAGGGTTGCTGTTGCTGCTGACCCTGGCAGGCTTTGGCATCAAGATGGGGTTGCTTCCCTTTCACCTCTGGCAGGCACCTGCCTATGCAGAGAGCCCGGGACCGGGAGGGGCCTTCTTGGGGGCGATCTCGTCTCGCCTGGGGCTGTTTGCGATCATTGTAGTGCTCTTCAAGTTGGGAGAAGGGAACTGGCTCGGTTTCGATTTTGGTGTGGTAACGACGCAGACGATCCTGGCCTGGGTTGCATTGGCAACCATAATCTTTCCCACCTTTACCGCAATGCGGCAGAACGATGCCCGCGAGCTGCTGGCATGGCACGGGATCGGGCAGGGCGGCTATATGCTGCTGGGGGTCGTGATGATGGATAGCCTGGGGGTGTCCGGTGGAATGTTGCATATCTTCAACCATGCCACCTATCAGGCAGCCCTCTTTCTGGCGGTAACGGCGGTGATCTACCGTACCGGTACCTCGGATCTGAACCATTTGGGGGGGCTGGTGGTGCGGATGCCGCTTACCTTTGTCACCATGCTGGTGGGGATTATCGGCCTGGCAGGATTGCCACCGATGAATGGGTTTGTCTCTAAGTGGCTGGTCTACCGCTCTCTGTTGGAGCAGGGGGAGCTGCTGCTCTTCGTCGGTGCGGTGATTGGCACCCTGGGTACCATCCTCTCGGTCTACAAGCTGCTGCATAACACTTTCCTCGGCTCGCTTCGCGTGGAGCACCAGAAGGTACAGGAGGTGGAGTGGAGCATGACGCTGCCGATGCTGACACTGTCCGGGGTGATCCTTTTGAGCGGTATCTTCCCCGGAGTGGTGCTGCACTGGGTGGCCGATGCGGCGGAGGTGATGGGAGTGGCCATGCCCGCCTACAATCTTGGTGGTGTGATCAATGATGGTGGTAGTCTGGATATGCGTATGGTCACCGGGGTGTTGCTGGCAGGGGTCGCCTTGGCTGCAGTGATCTTCTATAGCGCAGGCCCCAGTCGCCGTATTCACCCGCTCGATAACTATGCCGGTGGTCACTTTCTCTCTGCCAGCAACCACTACCACTACAGTAACAACTTCTATGCCGGGTTGATGCACCTGATTCAGCCCTGGTATCGGGCCCTGTTTCAACGGGTCGAACGTGGGCTGACAGAGACTTTTAGGCTGTTGTCCGAGCTTGCCACCGAGCTCTTTCAGCCACGCCGGGTGGGGCGCCTGGGGCTGTTCGCGCTGGTGCTCCTGCTCTGGTGGGGAGGGACGCCATCATGAGTTGGATGGAGTGGTTGATCGAGCTAACGCTGATGCCCCTGATTGCCTTTCTGGTGGGGCTGATGATGGTGCTCTACATGCGCCGCATTGGTGCGCGTATTCAGCGTCGGGTGGGGCCACCCCTGCTACAGCCCCTCTATGATGTGGTCAAACTCTTTGGCAAACGCACCCAGGTGTCTCACGGCTTTTTGCATGACCTCGGAATCATCATGGCGATGGGGGGGTATATTGCTGCCGAGACCCTGCTGCCGGTTCCGGGGATGGAGGGGGTTGCCGCCTGGGGAGGGATCATTACCCTGACCTATCTGATGATGATCCCCTCGCTGGGGTTGGCACTGGGGGTAGGGCAGTGCGCCAACCCCAATGGTTCCATCGGCATCTCCCGTGCACTGACCGCGATGCTAGCCTACGACATCCCCTTCGTCATCGTCATCTTCGGGGTTGCCTATCAGTTGGATAGTGCCAACCTGATCGATATCATCGCTCAGCAGCAACAGGAGGGGGGTGCTTCCTGGGGGGTAGTACAGATGCCGCTGTTGGCACTGGCCGGGCTGATTACCTTGCAGGGATCACTGGGTAAACACCCCTTCGAGATTTATGTGGCTCCAGCAGAGATTGCCACCGGGCCGATGGTGGAGATGGGGGGCAAGTACCTCGGTGGCCTGTTTGTGATGCAGGCCTTTCAGTTCTATACCGCAGCGGTGCTCTACACCTCACTCTTTCTCGGTGGTGGGGAGAGCTGGATTGAGCTGCTGCTGAAGAGTTTTCTGGTATTGACCGTGCCATTGAGTATCGCCTACCTCTTCCCGCGTTATCGTACCGAGGATGTGGTGCGTATGCTGTGGAAGTGGCCGGTAATGATTGGACTGTTGGGAGTGGCTTTTGTTCTTTAAACGCAGAGACGCAGGGACGCCAAGGGCGCAGAGATGTAGAGGGAAACAAGAGCCTTTGCGTCCTCTGCGCCTCCGCGTCTTGGCGTTGAAAAAAGGGGACTGCCATGAGTGAAGGCAATCTGATGCAGCGGGTGTTTGATGAGCTGACCAACTTTGCCCGTGCCCGTTCGCTCTTTATCCTCCACTACTGTACCGGCTGTGGGGCGATAGAGCTGCCACCGGCGATGACCTCCCGTTTTGATATGGAGCGGCTGGGGGTCTCTCCGATGGTGACTCCGCGTCAGGCCGATATTCTGCTGATCACCGGTTATGTCTCGATCAAGACCCTGAAGCGGGTGATGCTCACCTACGAGCAGATGGGTTCACCGAAGTATGTGATTGGCATCTGCTCCTGTACCGTTAATGGTGGGATGTACTGGCAGAGCTATGCCACCGCCAAACGGCTGGATGAGTATATGCCGGTGGATCTCTATATCGCTGGCTGCATGCCACGGCCGGAGGCGGTCATTACCGGTCTGCGCCAGTTGATGAAGAAGATCGAAGCGGGTGAGGCCAATAGCTGGGAAGAGTACTATCGCAATTACGACTACTATCTCGGCAACCAGCAGCATCTGTTCGGGGAGCAGTGGCAGACACCCACCGATGTAATTGGTGAGGCGGAGCACTATGGACTGGTCGGCCCCGGTACCCGTGGACAACATACCGAGCTGCTGGAGCAGGTGCAGCATCCACTGCAGCCGTTGGAGACATGGCCATGATTGGTGTCACTATTCAACGCCAAGACGTCAGGACGCAGAGAGCGCAAAGGGTAAATATGGTTCACTGTGCCTTTGCGTCTCCGTGTTTAACGCTGTTAAAGGGGGAAGCATGAACCTTGATGCCTTTACCCCCTGGCTTGAGAAGCTGTGTGAACGTATCCACGGTATGGCCGTGACCCGTTCTGATCTGGGCAAGCGCCGTACCCGTATCGACCTCCCTGCCGAGGAGTTGAGTGCGCTGCTGGAGGCGGCCAAGGGGGAGATGGGGTTTGTTCATCTCTCGGCAATCTCCTGTGTGGACTGGATCGAGGCTGGGGAATTTGAACTGGTCTATCATCTCTGGTCCTATGAGCAGAACCAGCTGCTCTCCATCCATATTCGGGTGGCACGTGACCCGGGCGTCTACCAGTCGGTTTACGATCTCTATCGCCCGGCAGGCTTCTTTGAACGGGATATCCATGAGATGTATGGTCTCTACTTCGAGGGGGCTCCCGATATGGAGAAGTTCATCCTTACCGAGTGGAACGGCCCCCCCCCGATGCGCAAGGAGTTTGATAGCGAGGCCTTTGTGGCGGAGACCTTCGATTGGCAGCAGTACAACCCGCCCTGGTTACAGGAGATTGTCGCGGCCGGAGGCGGCGTAGTGGTGCCGCCTGGCGAACAGCGTTTCAGCCAGCGCAAGGGTACCGGGGAACCGCTTTGGAGTGGCGACCATCTCCACCGCAGCAAGTATGAGGATGAGGAGTAGCGGATGCGTGCAGAGAATTACCAGCAGATGAGCCATCCGCCGAGCCATGAGTTTGAGCTCAACTTCGGCCCCAACCACCCCGGCATCGAGGGTAACTATGCGCTGCAGGTACGGGTGGAGGGAGATACCGTGGTGCGTGCCCATGCCGATGGTGGTTATCTCCACCGTGGCTTCGAGAAGTTGATGGAGCAGCGTCTGTGGATTCAGAATATCGCGCTGGTACCGCGTATCTGTGTGCCGGACCCCTCGCCGATGGAGGTCTGCTACTCGATGGCGGTAGAGCAGATCGCCGCTATCGAGGTGCCACAGCGGGCACAGTGGATTCGGGTGCTGCAGTTGGAGCTCTCGCGCATTGCCGCCCACCTCTTCACCTTTGGTGGACATGCCGCCACCACCGGCATGTATAGCCCGATGTTCTGGGGGGTGGCTGATCGTGACCTGATTCTTGATCTGTTCGAGGAGTTTACCGGCGGGCGTATCTACAGCATCTACAATCTGCCGGGTGGAGTACGCCGGGAGCTTCCCGAAGGCTTTCTGCAGCGGGTCACCGATACCCTGGACTACATCGAGTCACGCCTGCCCGACTATGATGACCTGCTGTTTACCAATCGGGTCTTTGTCAAGCGGGCCAAGGGGGTGGGGGTGATGGATCGGGCCTTTGCCCTGGAGTATGGGGTGACCGGCCCCAACCTGCGCGCCTGTGGACTCCCCTTTGATGTGCGTCGTGACGATCCCTACCTGGTCTATGATCAATTGGAATTCGAGATTCCGACCGAGGAGGCGGGTGATGCCTGGGCTCGCACCCTGGTACGCCGAGAAGAGCTGATTCAGAGTATTCGGATTGCCCGTCAGGTGGTGGCAGCACTGCCCGACATCAATGGGCCCATCCGCAGCCCCATTCCCAACCCACTGGCGTGGCGAGTACCCGCAGGAGAGAGCTATGCCCGGGTTGAATCCTCCAAGGGGGAGCTGGCCTACTATGTGGTCTCCGATGGCAGCGAGAAGCCATGGCGCGTCCATGTGCGGGGCCCCTCGGCGATGCATGCGGTACAGGTGCTGGAGGATCTGGTGACCGGAGGACGAATCGAGGATGTGGCGCAGACCATGTTCTCGCTAGATGCCTGCCCACCGGAGGTGGATCGATAATGAAAAGCTTATCTCGCGCAGAGACGCAAAGACGCAGAGAAAAGCAAAAAGCGTTTCTACTGTTTGTTGAGTTGATACCAGCAGGCAAAGGTTATGTCAGAAGCTTGAAAGAGATACTTTCATCCTCTGCGTCTTTGCGTCTCTGCGCGAGACAGGCTGTTACAGGAGGTGCCCATGGACTATAACGACGAAGGCAGTCTGTTACGCCCGCTACGTGCACTCTCGTTCCTGGGGCGTCCTGCCGTTACCGAACCATTGGCACCACGTCCGGCGGCCGAGGGCTATCGTGGCTTCCACCTCAATGAGCACAAGCAGTGTGTTGGTTGCAGCAGTTGCCAGAAGATCTGTGACAATGCAGCCATCACCATGGTTGAGGTGCCCGATCTGCCAAATGATCCAGAGCAGGGCATTCGCAATCTGCGTCCTGCGATAGATTATGGTCGCTGCTGCTGGTGTGCTCTCTGTGTTGATATCTGTCCGACTGGCTCGTTGAGTCTGTCAAAGGAGTATGTCCACACCTGTACTCAGGAGGAGATCGATAGCTACTTCATTCTGCCGGATGAGGTCGGTATGCATGGCACCTTTATCGGCAAGGGGTGGCAGAAGACGGAGACTTCCGACCTGCTCAATCTGGGGCGTCAACCGATGGGGGAGCGGGCTCCAGAGCTACGTGGTGACAACTTTGATGAGATTGTCGATGGTTTTACTCCACAGCAGGCACTCGATGAGGCCTCACGTTGTGTGCAGTGTGGGATGTGTCATGATGCCTGCCCCACCCACATGGATGCACCGGAGTATATCCGCTCGATCTATGAGGGGGATCTGGAGCAGGCGGTACGCTGGATCTACCAGAGCAACCCCTTCTCCCATGTCTGCGGGCGGGTCTGTACCCACCGCTGTGAAGATGCCTGCTCCATTGGAGTGCGTGGTACCCCACTGGCGATTCGCTGGCTCAAGCGCTATGCGATGGATGGGGTGCCGCATGAGCGTATTCGGGAAATTACTTGGGAACAGAAGCCGGACACAGACAGCGGCAAGCGGGTTGCTGTGGTCGGTGCAGGCCCGGCCGGGCTGACAGCCGCCTGGGATCTGGCCCGCATGGGCCATCAGGTGGTGGTCTATGAGGCGAGAGAACATCCGGGTGGGATGCCCCGTTACGGTATTCCGGAGTATCGTCTTCCCTACACCATGCTGGATCGTGACATCGAGATCATTACCGCAATGGGGGTGGAGATCCGCTGTGGTGTCGAGATCGGCAAACAGGTGGCGATGGATCAGCTGCAGACAGAGTATGATGCGGTGGTACTCGCCATCGGCCTCCATCTGGGGCGCTCGACCCGAATCCCCGGCTCTGATCATGCGCAGGTTCACTCGGCAGTGAAGTTGCTACGTGAGGTGACCGAGGCGGGCAGTATCGAGGTGCCGGAGGAGGTGGTGGTGATTGGTGGTGGCAACGTGGCAATGGATATTGCGCGAACCGTTGCCCGTCTGCAGCGGCAGCAGTGGGGTGAGGTCAAGGTGGTGGTGACTGCACTGGAGCAGCAGGAGCACTTTCTGGCAGATCCGGAGGAGATTCGTGAAGCAGAGGAGGAGGGGGTTACCATCTGTCCCTCCCGTGGACCACAGGCTTGTGTAATTGAGGCTGGAGAGCTGCAATCCCTGAAGACCTGGGGGGTCTGCTCCATCTTTGATGAACAGGGGCGTTTTGCCCCTCACTATGATGAGGCGGATGAGCAGTGCCATCCTGCCGGCATGATCATTGAGGCGATTGGTCAGATGTCGGATGCCCCCGATCTGTTGGGTGAAATCCTTACCGAACAGTTGGAGTGGAGCCGGGGCCGACTGCAGGTGTGTGAAAATGGTCGAACTTCCGAACCCTGGTTGTGGGCGGCCGGAGACTGTGTCAATGGCCCCGATGTGGTTCATGCGGTAGCGGATGGCCATCGTGTAGCCAATAGTATAGATGAGGTGTTGAGAAATGCGTGAAGGGGATGCCGGAAAGCGGGAGCAGTTACACCATCTGCGCAGTTTGACCGAGATACTGGAGGTTGCGATCTCCTTCGAACAGGCGGCGGCAAGGTTTTATCGTGATCTGTTGGGAGAGGTCAGCAAACCGTTACGCTGGGTAGTGAAGTGCCTGGCGCAAGAGGAAGAGGAGCATGAGCAGAAATTGAGGGATCTACGCAGAAACCCCGAACTGCAACAGATGCTGCAGAGTCGTATCCAGGTGCCATCGACCGATCCAAAATTTTCCGATGCAGTGCAGACCCCGGAACTGGAACAACTGGTCGATGACCAGGCGGTATTGCAATACGCGCTCAGTCGGGAACAGTTGGCGATGGAACAGTATCGAGGCCTGGCAGAGAGTACCCCGGCAGGGGAGATTCAGGATCTGTTTCAGTGGCTGGCGGATGAGGAGATCGAGCACAAAAAGGAGTTGGAGAAGCGCTATTATCAGTTGATCCACCGGGGAGGCGGGGTATAGTTGGGTGAGATGAATCGGCTATTGTCTACTGTCCGTTACGAGCTTCAGCGCTATCTCCCCTTTTTTTTCGATAAACTCAAACGGGATCGCATACCGGTCAATGCCGGTTACCTCTCCTATATAACACTGCTCTCTCTGGTACCCCTGCTGGGGGTGATGGTGGCCATCTTTACCGCCTTTCCCGCCTTTGAGACGGTTTCCACCCAGGTGGAACACTTTGTCTTCGAGAACTTTGTCCCTGCTTCTGGTGAGCAGATTCAACAGTCGCTACTCGCCTTTGTCAGTAATACCAAACAGATGACCACCTTTGGCATCCTTTTTCTGGTGGTCGTGGCGATGATGCTGATGGCGGCAGTCGATCGTACGATCGACGATATCTGGGAGAACCCACACCGGCGTGGTTTTGCCAACGCCTTCATGCTCTACTGGTCGGTGCTCACGTTGGGACCGTTGCTGATTGGTGGAGGGATAGTGGCCTCCTCCTATCTGCTCGCCTTTGCGGAGGAGAGCCTGATTGCCAACATGGGGATTCAGCGGGGCGTACTCTTTACCTTGCCCTATCTGACTTCACTGCTGGCCTTCATGATGCTCTATGTACTGGTGCCGGGAAAACGGGTTCCACTACACCATGCATTCATTGGTGCATTGGTAGCGGCATTACTGTATGAGTTGAGCAAGAAACTGTTTGCGCTCTACATTACAGGCTTCTCCACCTATGAGGCGCTATACGGCGCACTGGCAGCAGTGCCGATCCTCTTTATCTGGGTCTACATCTCCTGGATCATTATTCTGCTGGGGGCGGAGATCACCTACTGTCTTGGCCATTACCGCATGACCCACAAGCAGGCAGGGCAGGCTGGTTCAAATTCTTTCTGAGATGGTTCCTCCACCAGTGGTGATACCTATACCCATGGCTACGTCGAGTCCGGCACGGTCAACGACTGTCTCTCCTCCGGAGATGATTTTTTCTATCAGGATGGGGGGGTATTGATGATGAAAGCCATAGCAGTTGACGTTGCTGCAAGTGCAGTTTGCTAGGATGAGGAAGGGCGCAAAACATTGGGGCATGTAATCGACATTGAGTGGATAACTTGCTCATGAAAAATCTCTTCGAATCCATTCCTGACCACCTTGAAAATGAGCTTTTCAGTGAGCTGATCAACTCTGGTGGGGTGCGGATCGAGCGCATTGTTTCCAAGGGGCACACCTCACCAGAGGCTGGTTGGTACGATCAGAAAGAGAACGAATGGATCGTGGTGTTACAGGGATCAGGGGAGATTTTGTTCGAAGATGGGGAGCGTGTCACCTTGCACAGCGGCGATCATCTCAACATTCCAGCCCATAGAAAACACAAGGTTGTGTGGACTGACCCAGATAATGCGACCATCTGGTTGGCAGTTTTTTATGGCTAATTGTTACAATCCTGTAACATTAAGGCTTTGATTTGTTACAGAATATTTCACTCTGAAGCTATTGTATTGCTGGGCGAGTTGATTAGACTGAGGGTATGTCTACGATCAGTTCAACTCCACCACCTACGGTCAATCATCAGGAAATCGCCCAAAGAAAGCAGGCTGAATTTGAGCAGATGGAAAAAATATCTGCAAAAAGAGAGGCCATGGCTGAAGAAATTCAGGCAAAAGGAATAGAACGAAGAGAGCAAAAGCAGAAAGCCATCCAGGGTGGTATCAACGTTTATGCATGATGTCGGGCTATCGCTCGTTAATGGTTTGTGTGCTTGTAAAACAAAAGCCCTGCTGCCAGTCCTGTTCGCAGGATCTATCGTGCTAATAAATTCCAGATTGTCATAATAGGTTCATATTGACTCGCTATCTTGGTCACTCTCAAATCAAACGGAGTGATTGAAAAATGATGAATCGAGTTTCACTAGTTGCTGCAACCAGCTCACTGTTGCTGATGGCAGCAACATCACAGGCAGCATCCAGAGACTATATTGATGTAGTGGGTTCCTCTACGGTTTACCCATTCTCTACCACGGTTGCAGAGACCTATGGCAAGAAGAGTGGAGGCAAGACCCCCAAGATTGAGTCCACCGGCTCTGGTGGAGGCATGAAGCTATTTTGTGCAGGCAAGGGGATCGACACTCCAGACATTACTAATGCCTCACGTCGTATCAAGTACAGTGAGTATAAGACTTGTCAGAAGAATGGGGTAACCGACATTGTTGAGGTACAGATCGGCTATGACGGTATCGCCATTGCCAACTCCAGATCGTCTGAACAACTGAAACTGACCCGTCGTGAACTGTTCCTTGCACTAGCTGAGAAGGTGCCTGGCAAGAAGGATGGTGAATTGATCACTAACCCTTACAAGAACTGGAGTGATGTTAATCCAGCACTGCCTAACAGCAAGATCGAGGTGTTGGGACCACCACCCACCTCCGGTACCCGTGATGCTTTCGCCGAGCTAGCACTGGAAGGGGGGTGTAAAACCTTTGGTTGGATCAAGCAACTGAAGAAGGATTCCAAAAAGGCCAAGAAGGCAGGCAACAAAGCGGAAGCAAAGCGCCTCAAGAATAAGTATAAGGAGGTCTGCCATACTGTACGTGAGGATGGTGCCTATATCGAGGCGGGCGAAAACGACAATCTGATCGTCGAGAAACTCCATGCCAACCCCAAGGCACTGGGTGTATTCGGTTTCAGCTTCCTGGATCAAAATTCGGATAAGGTACAAGGTGCAGTGGTTGATGGTGTGGAGATCAGTTTTGATGCAATCGCCGACGGCAGCTATCCGGTCTCTCGTCCGCTCTACTTCTATGTCAAGAAGAGCCATGTTGGAAGGGTGCCGGGCATTCGTGAGTTTATTGCCGAATTCACCTCTGAAGATGCCTGGGGTGAGGATGGTTATCTGGCCGATAAAGGGCTGATTCCCTTGCCGGATGAGGAGCGTGTCCGGATGAGCAATAATGCAAACCAGATGATTCCTCTGCAGATGAGCGCAGAATAGTCACTCAGTTTTCATGCCCTGAAACAGCGCAGTGCCAATTTCTGGCATTGCGCTGCTTTTGGATGTAAGGGAAACCCTGAATAAGTCATGAACAGATATCTCGCACCCATAGCATCCAATATCTTCGTTGAAAATCTTGCTAATACTGCAGTATTGGCTGCGATCTTCGCCTTGATCTTGGATGCTATGGTCACAACCTATCTCGTCCAGACTTAATCAGAGCTTCCTAAGGATTGATTACACCATGTCACTTTCAACGTTATTGATTACCCTGCTGGCGCTACTGCTATTTGGCTATTTTGTCGGGCGCAAGCGTTCACTCCATGTTGCTGCAAACGAGAAACAGCGGCTCCACTCGCTACCGCAGTACTATGGCTATCTGGTCGTACTTTGGGCGGGTATTCCCGCACTATTGTTCCTGCTGTTCTGGAACAGTCTGGAGTCCTCGGTCATTACAGAAATGACTGTACAGGAACTTCCACAGGCGGTTCAGCAGCTCTCCGAGGAGGATATGGGGTTGCTGCTCAATGAGGTAATTTATCTTGCAGAGTCTGGTCTGCACTCAGATGACCCGATCAAGCAGGTGGGTGCAGAGCGTTATCTGCAGCTAAAGCAGCAGAGTGGAGAGATCAAGGTAGTCGCACTATTCGTCCTTGCGTTGCTGGGGCTCTATCTGGGGTTCTCCCGTATTCGCCCCGGTCTGCATGCTCGCAACCAGGTGGAGAAGGTGATCCAATGGTCCATGATCGGCTGTGCCTCGATAGCGATTTTAACAACCATCGGTATTATCTTCTCGGTCGCCTTTGAGGCAATCCAGTTCTTCAAGGCGGTCCCAGTTACAGAGTTCCTGTTTGGTACGCACTGGAGTCCACAGCAGGCGATCCGTGCAGATCAGGTGGGAGGCTCTGGTAGCTTTGGTGCAGTCCCGCTCTTTGTTGGTACGCTACTCATCTCCTTCATTGCATTGATTGTGGCGGTACCGCTGGGGTTGATGTCAGCGATCTATCTATCCGAGTATGCATCCACCCGTTTACGTGCGATCGCCAAGCCGATGCTGGAAATTCTGGCCGGCATTCCGACGGTGGTCTATGGCTTCTTTGCTGCACTGACGGTTGCCCCATGGATTCGCGAGATGGGAGAGAGTGTAGGGCTCAATCCGGCATCGGAGAGTGCACTGGCTGCTGGGCTGGTGATGGGGATGATGATCATCCCGTTTGTCTCTTCTCTTTCGGATGATGTGATCAATGCGGTACCGCAGGTGATGCGTGATGGCTCCTACGGAATGGGTGCTACCAAGTCAGAGACTATTCGTCAGGTAGTGATTCCTGCAGCGTTGCCAGGCATTGTCGGTGGCGTGCTGCTTGCCGCATCCAGAGCGATTGGAGAGACCATGATTGTGGTGATGGCGGCAGGGCTCTCTGCCAATCTTACGGTCAATCCACTCGAAGCGGTGACCACAATTACGGTACAAATTGTCACCCTGCTTACCGGGGACCAGGAATTTGATAGTCCAAAAACATTGGCTGCTTTTGCACTGGGGTTGGGGCTTTTTGTTACAACATTATTGCTCAACGTAATCTCGCTCCATGTGGTACGGAAGTACCGTGAGCAGTATGAGTAGGAGTTGCATGATCCTGGAATCCTCAGTTGACCGCTTTAAACAGGCCCAATATCTTCTTATGCAAACAATTTCTCAAAAAAACAGCTTCACTCAACGGGTGAAGATCGCTACGAACCAAATTGCACGCACAGGTGCACGCATTACTGCGTTACAACTCCTTGCAATAGCTGGCTATTACGCGTCGTTGTGCCTTGTCCTGCGTGCACCTGTACGCACACTGTGGCCCGTCCAACTGAGGAATCCAGGATGATGGAAAATAGATCAACCATTGAACGTGGCCTGAAACGCCGTTATGCCCGAGAGCGACACTTCCGCCTCTTTGGGATTGCGTCACTGGCCATTAGTTTCCTCTTTCTGCTGGTGCTGCTTACCAATATCACGCTGAATGGTCTGCCTGCATTTCAGCAGAGCTACCTCAAGCTGGATGTAGTGCTCGATGAGCAGTTGTTGGGTGCAAATGCCAGCTCTACTGAGGAGCAGTTATTTACCGCTAACTACAGTCGCTTAATCAAGCAGTCACTGAAACAGATGTTCCCGGGTGTAAAGGGGAGAGAGCGGAAACGTGCATTGAAGCAGCTGATCAGTAGTGATGCAGCCTATCAACTACGTGATGAAGTGATGCATCATCCGGAGATGATTGGTAGCACTCGGTCGTTCTGGTTTCTGGCCAAGGATGATGTCGATGTCTTCATGAAGGGACAGATTGATCGTACTTTGCCGGAGAGTGAACGTCGTCTCAAGGATTTTCAGCTGGTATGGATCGACCAGCTTCTGGCACAGGAGCGTTTGGAGTTGCGCTTCAATACCACCTTCTTTACAGCAGGGGATTCGCGCGAGCCGGAGCAGGCCGGTATTCGTGGTGCCATTACCGGCTCACTACTCACCATGCTGGTGACCATTTTTCTCTCTTTCCCGGTTGGAGTCGCAGCAGCGATCTATCTGGAGGAGTTTGCACCAAAGAATAATCGTTGGGTCGACTGGATCGAAATCAATATAAACAATCTGGCTGCAGTGCCATCGATTGTTTTTGGACTGTTGGGGCTGGCAGTATTTATCGGCTTTTTTGGTGTTCCCCGTTCAGTACCATTAATCGGTGGTTTGGTACTTACCTTGATGACTCTGCCAACCATCATCATTGCCAGCCGTGCTGCATTGAAAGCGGTTCCCCCATCGATTCGCAGTGCAGCGCTTGGGTTGGGGGCCTCTCAGGTACAGACCACCTTCCACCATGTAGTTCCAGCTGCGATGCCCGGTATCTTGACTGGAACCATCATCGGTATGGCGCAGGCGTTGGGAGAGACAGCTCCATTGTTGATGATCGGTATGGTCGCCTTTGTGGTCGATATCCCGCAAGGAATGGTGGATCCATCAACAGTGTTACCGGTACAGATCTATCTTTGGTCTGATAGCCCGGAGCGGGCATTTACCGAGCGCACATCTGCAGCCATTATGGTGCTGTTGGGCGTATTGGTGGTAATGAACCTAGTTGCAGTGATACTGCGTAGAAAATTTGAGAAGAAGTGGTAGGAATGGGTATGCCTAAAAAACGTGAAGAGTTTGATGTAGAGATTGTAGAGACTGTTGGTTCCCCGCTGGTGGAGAAAGCCAAGATCTCCACTCGTCATGTCGATGTCTTTTATGAAGAAAAGCAGGCAATCTTCGATGTCAGCCTTGATATCGGCAAGAATGAGATTGTTGCGATGATTGGTCCATCGGGTTGTGGTAAATCTACTTATCTGCGCTGTTTGAATCGAATGAATGACACCATTCAGTCGTGCCGTGTAAGTGGTGAGATCATGCTGGATGGAGAAAATGTCTATACCAGAAAGCAGGATCCGGTTCTGTTACGTGCTCGGGTCGGGATGGTATTCCAGAAGCCTAATCCCTTTCCCAAATCGATCTATGACAATGTCGCCTATGGTCCACGGCTACATGGTCTGGCTGGTAATCGTTCAGAGTTGGATGATGTGGTTGAGCGTAGCCTGGTACGTGCTGGGCTCTTTAATGAGGTAAAAGACAACCTGCATAAACCTGGAACCGGCCTTTCGGGTGGTCAGCAGCAGCGGCTCTGTATTGCTCGTACGATTGCGATTGATCCTGAGGTGATATTAATGGATGAACCGACCTCCGCACTGGATCCGATTGCTACTGCAACCATTGAAGAGTTGATGACGGAGTTGAGCGATAACTATACGATTGCCATCGTGACTCACTCAATGCAGCAGGCGGCGCGAGTCTCTCACCGTACCGCCTACTTCCATATGGGGCATCTGGTCGAGGTGAATGATACCAATACGGTATTCACCAATCCGGAGCATCAGTTAACCGAAAATTACATCACTGGCCGTTTCGGTTAGTGCGAGGAGTGCATCATGGAGCTAGGACAACATATTTCACAGCAGTACAACCAGGAGCTGGAGGATATTCGTAACCAGGTACTGAGCATGGGGGGATTGGTAGAGTCACAAACCGAGAACTCCATCCGTGCGCTGTTGGAGCGAGATCGACAGCTGGCTGAACAGGTCGCCACCTCCGACTACAAAGTCAACAAGATGGAGGTTGAGATTGATGAAGCCTGCACCCAGGTGATTGCCAGGCGTCAGCCTGCAGCGGGTGATTTGCGTATGGTGATAACGATGGTGAAGTTGGTGAATGACCTGGAACGGATTGGTGATGAGGCCGAGAAGATTGGTCGCTATGCAATGAAACTCGCTTCCAAAGATGCAGCTACCGGCATGCACTCTGAGCTGAGTAGCCTGAGTCGTCATGTAATGGAGGTACTCAACCGTTCACTCGATGCCTTTGCCCGCATGGATCTGCAGGTGGCAGTGGAAATCGTCACGGCTGATGAGCGGATCAACGAGGAGTTCAATCGTATCTCTCGTTTGCTGGTGGCCCACATGATGGAGGAGCCACGAAATATAAAGAGCATGTTGCAGGTGACCTGGTGTGCGCGTGCGCTGGAGCGAATTGGTGACCATGCACAGAATATCGGTGAGTATGTGATCTATTTGGTGAAAGGGGCGGATGTGCGCCACATTAGCCTGGAAGCGGTACGTGAAGAGTTTCTGAACGAGGTGGAATAAAGATCATGCCAACAGTGTTGATGGTTGAGGATGATGCGGCCATTTGTGAGATGCTGCAGCGATTCCTGGAGTCAAAGGGATATCAAGTGGTGATCGCAGAGAGTGGTGAGGTTGCGTTGGAGCGGTTGACCGAGCGCTCACCGGATCTAATGCTACTGGATTGGATGTTGCCGGATCTGGACGGGATCGAGGTTCTGCGAAAGGTTCGAAAAAGAGGTCACCTCAGTGACTTGCCGGTGATTATGTTGACTGCAAAGGCTGAGGAGATGGACAAGGTCAAGGGGCTGGATGTTGGAGCCGATGACTATATGACTAAACCAGTCTCACTCAAGGAACTGGAGGCAAGAATCCGTTCACTGCTGCGCCGTTCGCATGGATTAAGTGAAGCCGGCACGCTCAAGATAGGCGGAGTTGAGCTTAACCCCTCCACGCATCAGATCCAGATTAATGATGTGGAGGTAAGTGCTGCGTTAACGGAGTTCCGTCTACTCTACTTTTTGATGAGATCTGCTGGACAGGTGTTTAGTCGTGCACAATTGCTGGATGGGGTATGGGGAGAGAGTGTTGTGGTGGATGAACGCACAGTGGATGTCCATATTTTACGTCTGCGTAAACTGCTGAAGCCGCATGGTTGTGAACAACAGATCGAGACCGTTCGTGGGGTAGGATATCGTTACTCAAAAAATGATGTGTAACAGAGGTCCCAAGAATTTTTTTACTGGGTGGATGTTCTATAAATGAACGACTCCATTCTCAAGCTGGAATCCACCCGTATTGGCCTGGTGTTATTTGCTACGCTTCTCGGTGGTTTGTTGAGCGGAGAGTGGCTACTCTCCCTGATCGTTGCACTGCTGGCGTACATTGGCTGGTCACTCTACAAGCTGCAGCAGTTCTATCATTGGTTGGAGCGTGGAGCGAAAGCGAGTCAGGTACCGGATAGTGATGGCGTCTGGGAGCGAATTTGCTATCAGATTCAGCGTAGAAACCAGAAGAGCAGAGCACGCAAGCAGCGTATGTCTATACTGCTGAAACGGATGCAGCGGATCATCAAGGGGCTGCCCTATGCGACTGTGGTATTGAATGGCAACAATGAGATTGACTGGGCGAACAAGTACTCTACCCAGCTGTTAGGGATTGAGGCGGGGCGTGATCGTGGTCAGCGAATTGATAACCTGGTACGCCTGCCCAAGTTGCACAAGGTGTTGGAGAAGGGGAAGGATCGAGAGATCGAGATCGATTCCCCCCGTGACTATAACATTAAGCTCTCTCTGCAGCTGCTGACCATCCACTCTGATTTGAAGCTGCTAATTGCACGAGATATCAGTGAGCGAGTCCATTTTAGTGAGATGCGCAAGAGTTTCATCTCCAACGCGTCCCATGAACTGCGTACCCCACTGACAGTAATCTCGGGCTATCTGGAAATGCTGGGACAGAGTGAAGAACTTCCTGAGTCGCTGGTACGCATGGTGGAGTCCTCGGAAGAGCAGTCTACCCGCATGCGCAATATCATCGAAGACCTGTTGGCACTTTCACGGTTGGAGAGTAGTGACCTGCAGGAGGATACACTGCAGCCAATTGATATTGCCCAGATTGTGGACCAGCTTTGTCGAGACCAGCTGACACTGTTTGATCAGGAGAAGCAGATCAACAGGGAAATTGACGGCGGAATACAACTTCTAGGGGTGGAAACCGAAATTGCCAGCCTCTGTTCCAACCTGATTCACAATGCAATTCGCTACAACCCGGAGGGCACCCGGGTTGATGTTCGTTGGCAGCGTGATAGTTCTGGTGGTGCTTGTTTGACGGTTCAGGATTATGGGGATGGGATAGCTGAGAAACACTTGGCTCATCTGACAGAGCGCTTTTATCGTGTTGACCAGGGGCGTTCCAGGGCGCAAGGCGGAACGGGGCTAGGGTTAGCGATTGTGCTTCATATTGTCCAGCGTCATAGAGGTAGATTGGAGGTAGATAGCGTTTTGGGGGAAGGAAGCACATTTAGTGCTCATTTTCCTGCACAACAACTCTATTCAAGTGTACCTGAGAACTCTTTTGAGTAGGAGTGATATCCAGCCGGTAGAAGAAGGGCTATGTGCAAAACATGGTTGTAATCGAGATGCTGCATCGGGTCGGAGGTCACCCTGTTTTGTGCAATATATGGTTGGATTAGTGATCCATCAAGAGGCCGTTTCCATACACACTGCTGACCCTCAGAGTTGCTCGATTTGAGGTGCTACCAGCACGGGCAGCAGACCCTTTGCGGACTTCCATCTCTTCAAAACATGACTGCCCAACTAAGCAGTTTTTGAAGTCGATAGATACTTTCCAAAGATATTTTTGAGCTCCTTCTGATCTATCGGCTTCCCAAGAAAACCGTTACACCCTGCTGCTTCAAAGGCATCCTGATGCTTCTGCATCACGTTGGCAGTCAGTGCAATGACCGGGGTGTGGTTACCGCTGGTACGTATCTGCCGGGTTGCTTCCACTCCGTCCAAAACCGGCATCTGCATATCCATCAGAATCAGGTCATACTGCTCAGCAGCAGCTGCCTCAACCGCCAGCTGACCATTCTCTACTACCGTCACCTCAGGCCCTAGGGAAAACCTGAACAAGTCCTCATGATATTCCTTGAATATGAGAAAATAGAT
>CAYFNH010000028.1:0-24779 GCA_964344435.1 uncultured Piscirickettsiaceae bacterium
TCAATAGAGCTGACGTCCTGAAATCGCATGCCCCAGGGTGCCACTGTCCACATATTCCAGCTCCCCGCCCAGCGGAACCCCATGAGCGATACGAGTGGTTTTGATCCCCCGGGCGCGGGCCATCTCGCTGATGTAATGTGCAGTGGCCTCCCCCTCAACTGTAGGGTTGGTAGCCAGAATCACCTCCTCGACCTCACCTGATGCCAACCGCTGTTGAAGCAGGTCAAGACCAATCTCCTCTGGACCAATCCCATCCAATGGTGAAAGGTGCCCCATCAACACAAAATAACGCCCCTGGTAACTGGCAGACTGCTCCAGTGCAACCACATCCATCGGACTCTCCACGATACAGAGTAGCGCATCATCCCGTTTCGGATTGGCGCACTGCGGGCAGAGTGTGGTCTCGCTCAGGGTGCGGCACTGTTGACAGTGCCCAACCTTCTCCATTGCCAGTGCAAGGGTACGTGCCATGTGGCTTCCTCCCTCACGGTTGCGCTCGAGCAGGTAGTAGGCCATGCGTTGAGCCGATTTGGGGCCGACCCCCGGCAGGCAGCGCAGAGCATCGATCAACTCATCAATCAGCATTAGAATGGAAGTTTGATTCCGGCCGGGAGGTCCAGCCCGGCGGTCATGCCTGACATCTTCTCCTTGTTGTTATCCTCCACCTTGTGGCTGGCATCATTGATAGCCGCAGCAACCAGATCCTCCAGCATCTCCTTGTCATCTTCCAACAGGGAAGGATCAATCTCGACACGACGTACCTCATGTCGTCCGGTCATGGTGATTTTGACCATGCCGGCACCAGACTGTCCCACCACCTCCATGCGGGCCAGTTCATCCTGCGCCTTTTGCATGTTCTCCTGCATCTTTTGCGCCTGCTTCATCAGGCCACCTAGTCCACCTTTCATTGCTTACTCCATCTGTTGTCAGGGGGTCTCTGCCGGTTGGATGGAACCCTCTACAATGGAGCCATCAAACGTGGTCAGCAGTGACTGAAAATCCTTGTCTTGCCGAATCACCTCCTCGGCATTGGCGCGTGCCTGATCGGCACGCTGTTCGGCACGCTCCGCCGGAGTGTCCAACTGATGCTCACTGGCCACCTCGATCCGCAGGGTGATGGTGCTTCCAACATACGTGGAAAGAGCATCTGCGATCTGTTTCTCACAACGGGGATTGAGCAGTCCATCGCTCTTTTTCGCAATCTCCAGATGTACCGTTGAACCGGAGTGTTCCTTCAAGCGACAGTGTTGTGCCAGCTGTTTCGCCAGTCCTCCCAATCCAAGTGCCGCCACACAGCGCTCCCAATCCTGTGAATTGAGTGGTTGATTTGCTGCAGTACCCGGTGAAGGTGATGTGGCTGACCCCGTATCGGGTGCAGCTTGCTCAACGCTTGTGTTACGTGGCTGTGGCTGTGGTGAAGCGGTTTGGGTTTCGAGCAGTGCCCGTGCCTGGCTGGCAGGTGAATGGGGTGGTTGTGCAGCGGATTGAGCAGGTCTTGTCGAGGGAACAGCGCTTGCAGCGCTGGCCGGCTTGAAGGCGAGCATGCGCAGCAACAGCATCTCCAGTCCACTGCGTGGTGTTGCCGCCAGCGGCAGGTCTCTGCGGCCGGTCAATGCGATCTGATAATAGAGCTGCAGATCCTCTGCCGAGATCTGCTCGGCCAGCGTGACCCACTCCGGATCGATATTGCGCTCCTGCGCGATCCCCGCCACCATCTGCACCAGCGCCAGGTTGTGCAGCTGTGCAATCAACTCCACCAGTACTGCGCTGAAATCGGCCGCCTGTTCCGCCAACTGTGCCACCTGTTGCAGCAGTTCAGTAGCATCCTCATCCACCAGAGCCTGAACAATGGCCTGTAGTTGCCGCTGCTCAATGGTGCCAAGCATGGTGGCAACCTCTTCACTGCGTAATGTGCCTCCACCAAAGGCGATGGCCTGATCCAGCAGGCTGAGTGCATCCCGCATACTCCCCTCGGCTGCCCGCGCAATCGGCATGAGTGCGTTGCCCTCACATTCGATCGACTCACGTGTCAGCAGCTGTTCAAGATAGCTTTCTATCATCTGCTGCGGAATCTGTTTCAGATTGAACTGCAGACAGCGTGAGCGGATGGTCACCGGCAGCTTCTGTGGGTCGGTGGTAGCTAGCAAAAACTTGACATGCGGGGGGGGTTCCTCCAGCGTCTTCAACAGAGCATTGAAGCTGTGGTTGGAGAACATGTGCACCTCATCAATCAGGTAGACCTTGTAGCGCCCCTTGGTCGGCATGTACTGGACATTGTCGAGCAGTTCACGGGTCTCATCCACCTTGGTGCGGGAGGCGGCATCGACCTCGATCAGGTCTACAAAACGCCCCTCATCAATCTCACGACAGGTATTGCACTCCCCGCACGGGGTAGCGGTAACACCACCGGTTTCACAGTTGAGCGACTTGGCAAAGATGCGGGCGATGGTGGTCTTGCCCACCCCGCGGGTTCCGGTAAAGAGATAGGCGTGGTGCAGCTGGTCCCGATCCAGCGCATTGATCAGCGCCTTGAGCACATGCTCCTGCCCCACCATCTCGCTAAAATTGCGAGGGCGCCATTTACGAGCTAATACTTGGTAGGACATGTACAGTTACTTAATAATTTGGTCATTCAGATTGTGTCTGAATGGTTCCAGTGCAAGGCAGAAAATGTGAGTTTACAACTGTAAATGACCATTTTCCAACGCAGCAATGGGGCCATTCAGGCGTGAGATGAATGATCAAATTGGGTGGTCGACCGCACCAGCCACACCCCGGCACATGAGTCTGCTGCTGCCGCTGCTCCCTTCCGGGCCTGACGGGGTTCACAACATATCATTGCGAGGGGACCAATACGGTCGACCATAAAATGAACGGCTATATGATACCAAAAGCGTCTACCGTTGAATCAGTTTTTATGGAGATTCGGAGGATCGGATTGCTATTGGGGTAAAACGCAACCAAACTAATTCCTTGACCTTTTTGTATATTTTGAGAATATACATATATGATTGCCTTTGAAACTGTAAAAGGATTCCAGTGGGATGCTGGAAACAGCAGAAAAAGCGAAGATAAACATGGTGTCACGCAGGCGGAAGCAGAACAGGTTTTCTCCAATCAACCACTACTATTGGCTTTTGATATTGCTCACAGCAGTACCGAACAACGTATACAAGCGATGGGAAAGACGAATGCAGGACGGTTGCTGCATGTGACATTTACCATCCGTGGTGATCTAGTGAGAGTTATATCGGCGCGACCAATGCACAAGAAGGAGCGGGCGAAATATGAAAAAAATACCTGATTTCAATACTGAACAAGAAGAGCGCGATTTTTGGGAGAATCATGATTCAACTGAGTTCGTCGATTGGGATAACGCAAAACTCGCAGTATTTCCAAACTTGAAGCCCACGACAAAGCCGATCTCGTTGAGACTTCCGGAAGGAATGTTGGCCGCAATCAAGGCAGAGGCAAACAAGCGTGACGTACCTTACCAGTCACTAATCAAAATCTGGTTATCTGAGAGGCTAGAGACCGCTTAGGGACTCCCTCGGTTCAGAGTCCGTTGTATGGTTGGGGCTAATACTGGAAGCGGCCCAGGAGGCTGTCTGCGGGCCAGGATATACTTGAGCACATCACTGGCTGGTCACCATTACTTTTGAAATTCCCGATAGGGGTGCTTTCGTGCCCAGGCCAGCTTCTCTTCTCGGCTCAACTTTTTCAGTTTGGGCTCGGCAATGGATGCGCTGCTACGGTTCTCGAACGGCTCCACCCCGAGAATACGCAGAGGCGGGTTGATACGGGTAAAGCGAGCCCCCTTCCCCTGCCGGTGTTGCGCAAAGCGCCGTTCTACCTGATTGGTAATGCCGCCATAGAGATAGCCATTTTCACACTCCAACAGATAGAGGTACCAGGTCTGCTTCACTTATCTGCGGTTGGTAAACTTTTTCAGCCGTTCACGCTTCTTCAGCTGCCGATCCGTCAATTTGTTCTTGCGTCCGGCATAGGGGTTCTTGCTGGTCCTGAACTCCAGTCGTATCGGGGTCCCCTGAAGCCTGAAAGCGGTACGAAACTGGTTGATCAGATAACGGCGATAGGCATTGGGTACCGAATCGAGTTGATTGCCGTGAATCACGATACGGGGTGGATTCTGTCCACCCTGGTGGGCATAGCGCATCTTGATACGGTGGCCATGTACCAGTGGTGGCGGGTGTGCCTGAATACTCTCCTCCAGTACCCGAGTCAGCTCTGAGCTCTTCATGTCTTTGCGGGCGGCACGATAGGCACGATTGACCGAGGCAAAGAGGTCACGAATACCACTGCCATGCAGTGCGGAGATGGTGTGGGTAGTGGCATAGTCGATAAAGTGGAGGCGTCGCTCCAGCTCATCGAGGTTACGCTTGCGCTCATCTGCCGCCATACCATCCCATTTATTGAAGCCGATCACCAACGCCCGCCCGGAGTCAATCACCATCCCCAGCAGGGTGGCATCCTGGTCGGTCATCCCCTCTCGTGCATCCATCACCATAACTACCACATTGGCCTGCTCGATGGCCTGAAATGCCTTGATCACACTAAACTTCTCGACCGTATCATGCACCTTGCCACGACGCCGCACTCCTGCGGTGTCGATCAGCTTGTAGCTACGCCCATTCTCCTCGAACGGCACCTCGATACTGTCTCGGGTGGTGCCGGGCATGTCATAGGCCAGTACCCGATCCTCACCAATAAGACGGTTGATCAGGGTGGATTTACCGACATTGGGGCGCCCCACAACGGCGACCCGAATATCCCGGTTCTCCTCTTCTGATTCGGGATCCTCTTCGGGAAATGGCTCCAGCACCACCTCCATCAGTGCTGCAATACGGTGGTTGTGGGCTGCTGAAATGGCCAGTGGTTGGCCCAGTCCGATGGCGTAAAATTCGGCACTGGCGATATCCTCATCCAACCCTTCGGTCTTGTTGACGACCAGATGAATCGGTTTGTCGAGTTGACGCAAGCGTTGTGCAATCTGTTCATCCGCAGCGGTGAGACCACCCCGGCCATCCACGATAAACAGAACCACGTCCGCCTCTTCAATCGCAACCCAGACCTGCTCTTCCATCAGGGTTTCGATCCCCTGTGGATCATCACTGAGTCCACCGGTATCGATCAACATATAGGGACGATTGCCCTGCTCACTACCCAGATTGAAAGAGGCCAACCCATATTGGCGATCCCGGGTAAGACCGGGAAGGTCGGCCACCAGTGCATCACGGGTCCCCGTGAGCCGATTGAAGAGGGTGGATTTTCCCACATTGGGACGCCCCACCAGGGCTACGACCGGGAGCATTACCGGGTAACCAGTGAGAGGCGGCCACTCTTGCTATAGCTGACAACCCCCTCGCCATAGTCGAGTGCAGGGACGGCAAACCCGGCTGAGTCAAGTTGCATACGACCGGCAAAACGGCCATCCTCTACCGCCAGCCAGTGCAGGTAGCCTTCACCATCCCCCACCACAACATAACGACCATCCGCCAAGGGTGGTGAGGGAGCACGATTGAGCAGACCATCCTGCTTCCACAGGGCACTACCATCCTGTCGATCAAAGGCCCAGACAGCCCCCTCCTGATCAGATACAAACAGATATTTAGCCTGGATCGCAGGTGTCATCAAGCTGCTCAGTTGTCGCTTCCACAACAGCTCTCCACTCTCTGCATTCAAGGCGACCAGGTTTCCCTGAAAGCCAACCACATAGAGGGTGTCACCGACGATCACCGGATTTGCATCAATATCCACCATGCGCTCGATCTCGGTACGCCCGCGAGGGGTAGTGACCGGTTTGATCCACTGCTCGCGTCCATCCTCCAGCGAGAGCGCGACCACCTCGCCACTATCGAGCCCCGCATAGACTTTGTCAGCAGTCACCAAAGGAGCGCTGGTTCCTCGCAGGGTCAACACCGGAACCTCTCGTTCGTACTGCCACAACTGTTTGCCTTCCGTACGCTCCAGTGCGGTCAACTTTCCATCCGCAGTACGCACCACAACCCGCCCGGAAGCGGCTGCTGCCGGAGCCAGAATTTCACTCAGCAGGTTGACCGACCAGCGTTCACTACCGTTATTGCGATCCAGTGCCAACAATTTCCCCGACTCGGTACCTACATAGAGGTTCTCCTCATCGACTGCCACACCACTCATGATGTGTTCACTCAGAGTAACACTCCACAACGACTCTCCACCGGGGAGCGAGACGGCCTTGACCTCCCCCTCGAACTCAGCCACATAGAGACGGCTGTTGTCGATGGCGGGTTGCAGTCTGCTAGCGACACCACCACTGCCCTCGCCTACCCCCTGGCTCCATAGCTCCAGCGGTGCCACCTCAGCCTGGTATGACTGCAATTTCGCCATTTTCGGGCCACTCTCGCCCATCCAGCCATCAACGGTATCAGTTACCGTTGAGCAGCCCCCAAGCAGCAACAGCATGGAAAGGGCAGAGAGGTGTGGAAGAACTCTCGGCATTATGGTGTGACCTCGGCTAGCTTGATCTCCAGCAGTTCACGGCGATCATCACTACCATCCATCCTGGCCAGTGCCTCTGCATAGGCGAGTTGAGCACCATCCTGATCGCCCTGCTTGCCAAGTATATCCCCCTTCACCTCCGCCACATGGGAGCTGTAGATTGAGTGCTCCAGCTGTTTCAGCTGAGCAAGGGCCTGAGCGGTATCGCCCTCATTGAGGTAGCTGCGGGCAAGCCCGAGCCGGGCCAACTGGCGTGGTGACTCAAAGTCACTGTGTTCCAGCACCCACTGGAAATGTACCCGGGCAGCTGCGCCATCATTTTGCGTGACCTTCATCGCGGCCAGCCCAAGGGCGCCATTGGCGGCATAGATGGTGGATGGATACTGATCAAGCAGCTGATCTCCGATGGTGGCAGCCTTTTCATTGTCGTTCTGAATGAGTGCCCCCTGCATCTGCTCGAAATACTGCGAGGCCGCCATCCCCTGACTGTCGATATAGTTATTCCACCCCTTCCAACCCATCAGTAACGCCAGCCCAACGGAAATACCGATGATCAGTGAAGTACCGTTTTCACTCCACCAGCGCTTGATCTGCTCAATTTCGTCCTGATCGGTTGTATTGACTTCCATCTCTTGAATCACCTGTTACTAAATAATGGTTACTGTTACTACGGAGCCACGATAGTGGCTGCCCTGTACTGAAAAAACGGGCTCAATTATAACGGCTGAGCAGTTCCACTACACCTTCAATCGACAGGCTCTGCTGTTCCAACTCCCCTTTCAAGTCCTTGACGGTAAGTTGCTTGCGCTCCAGCTCATCCTCACCCACCACCAGAGCAAACCGGGCTCCAGACTTGTCCGCACGCTTGAACTGTGCCTTGAAGCTGCCTCCGCCAAGATTGCTGATCAGCTTCAGACCGGGAATCGCCGAACGCAACTGCTCGGCAAGCGCCAATCCCGCTTCGGCAGCCTGTTCTCCCGCCAGAACCAGATAGGCATCGGGTGCGGAGTCATGTTGAAAGTTGTCCTGCTCACGCATCAGCTCGACCAGCCGCTCCAGCCCCATCGCAAAACCGACAGCAGGGGTGGCTTTGCCTCCGATCTGTTCCACCAGACCATCATAACGGCCGCCGGCACAGATGGTCCCCTGTGCCCCAAGCAGACTGGTTACCCACTCAAACACGGTACGGCCATAATAGTCCAGTCCACGCACCAGGCGGGGGTTGATCTCATAGTCGATGCCCATGCGTTCGAGTGCCGCCTTGAGCTGTGAGAAATGGTCCTGATCGGCCTTATCAAGAGCGTCTGCCAGTACCGGAGCCGCTGCAATCAGATCGGCCATATCCGGGTTTTTGCTATCCAGAATCCGCAATGGGTTACTCTCCAGACGCCGCAGACTATCCTCATCCAGCTGCTCCAGATTCTCTCTGAAATAGGCCACCAGTTTTTCACGGTAGAGTGCACGCGACGCTGCAGAGCCCAGGGTATTGAGCTGCAGGGTCACCTCGTTGATCCCCAGTTGCTTCCAGATACGGGCCGATATGGCAATCAACTCGGCATCTACATCCGGCCCCTCAAGACCAAACACCTCAACGCCAAACTGGTGAAACTGGCGATAGCGCCCCCGTTGCGGACGCTCATGACGAAACATCGGACCGGTATACCAGAGACGCTGAGGCTGTCCACGTAGCAGACCGTTTTCAATCGCAGAGCGTACGCAGCCCGCAGTCCCTTCCGGACGCAGGGTGAGACTGTCTCCGTTGCGGTCTTCAAAGGTGTACATCTCCTTCTCGACGATATCAGTAACCTCACCGATGGCTCGCTTGAACAGCCCCGTCTTCTCGACGATGGGCATTCTCACTTCGTGGTACCCATACCCATTGAGGGTGTTGCGCAGGATCGACTCCACCTGCTGCCAGAGGCCGGATTGCTCCGGCAACAGATCATTCATCCCGCGGATGGACTGTATCTTTTCACTCATGCTTCTATTCCATTATCCTCTGCGAGCCGCAAGCTGCGCTCTTACCTGCCGCTCCAATTCATCGACCAACTGTTCATTATCAATCTTGTGGTCGGGCACCCCATCCAGATAGACCAAATTGGGCTCACCACCAGTCACGCCAACCGCGACCTCTTTGGCCTCTCCTGGACCGTTGACCACACAGCCGATAACCGCGACATCGATCGGCTCAATGATATCTTCCAGACGCTGCTCCAACGCATTGACTGTAGAGATAACATCGAAGTTCTGGCGGGAACAGGAGGGGCAGGCGATCAGGTTAACCCCTTTACTCCGTAAATGGAGACTCTTGAGAATATCGAATCCCACCTTGATCTCCTCGACCGGATCGGCTGCCAGCGAGACACGAATGGTATCTCCAATCCCCTCGGCCAGCAGTAGCCCCAATCCTACGGAAGATTTGACCGCACCACTGCGTAGCCCGCCCGCTTCGGTGATCCCCAGATGGAGCGGTTGCTCGATCTGATCGGCCAGCAATTTATAGGCATTGACCGTCATGAAGACATCCGATGCCTTGAGGCTGATTTTGTAGTGCTGAAAGTCGAGTCGGTCGAGATAGTCGATGTGGCGCATTGCCGACTCCACCATCGCCTCCGGGGTTGGCTCCTGGTACTTCTTCTGCAGATCTTTCTCCAGTGAGCCGGCATTGACACCGATTCGAATCGGAATATTGTGATCCCGTGCCGATGCCACCACCTCGCGTACCCGATCCTCCTTGCCAATATTGCCCGGATTGATGCGCAGACAGTCGACACCGAGTTCGGCAACCCGCAGGGCAATCTTGTAATCAAAGTGGATATCCGCCACCAGCGGCATCGTTGTCTGTTGGCGAATGGCCCCAAAGGCCTCTGCCGCCTCCATATCGGGGATCGAGATACGGACGATATCGGCCCCGGCACGTTCCAGGGCCTGCACTTGCGTGAGTGTAGCGGCCACATCCGAGGTATCGGTATTGGTCATACTCTGCACCGAGATCGGTGCATCCCCACCCACTGCTACCGAACCAACCTGGATCTCTCGTGACTTTCTGCGCTTGATCTCCGCAGCCTGCATCACTCCTCGGCCCCTAGCGTAAACTGGGCGATATTGTTGTCATCGATATAATTGAGGTGGTCAAAGGCTTCACCATTGAACTGCACCCGAACACCAATCGCATTGCCCAGGTTGATTTGCAGCGGAAGTATGCCTTCAAACTCCTCGACCGCTCCGGCATCAAGTGTACGCTTGACCAGCACGCGCCCCATCCCATCCGTAATCTGGGTAAAGGAGCGGTCTACATAGCGCACGGTAACGGTACCACGTGCTGCGCTCTCCTGAGAGTCCTCATCTGCGGCCGCTGCGGCTGATCTCGCCTCAACGCTTTCCACGACGGATTCAGCAGCCTCCCTTTGGGGGGGCTGTTCCGCTTCATCCTGTGGTGCTTCTGTCTCTGCCGACGAGGTAACCTCCTCCTGGGCTGCCTCGGCTTCAGGTGTGGGCTCAGGTTCGCGTTCAGCACCTTCCATAGCCTCACTCTCCCCCTCCTCCACAACAGCCGCAGGCGCAAGCGCTTCTGCATGCGGAGCTTCCGCTGCGGGTGCAGCCTGCTGTTCAACCGAAGAATCAGTCTCTGACAACGGTACAAGTTCTGGCTGCTGCGACAGATAGTGCCAGGCAGCATATCCAGCCCCCGCTACAAGCAGTAACCACAGCGGCCATCTCGACCCCTTCTGCTGATAGGGGAGGTCTCCCCCGCTGCCCAATTGAATATCCGCCGTGCGACAGGCCCGAATCTGGCCGGGATCCACCTCAACCCCGACAAAACGGGCGTAGTTGCGCAGAAACCCCTTGCAGTAGACCTCTGGCAAATTGTGTGATGGCTCTCGCTCCTCTTCGAAGGCCTGTATCAGTGCAGGGTCAATCTTCAGATGGTGGGATACATCCTCTATGCTCATCCCTCTGGCCTCACGCTTGCTGCGCAACGCCTTACCCAGTGAAAATTCACTGTCTGCTGCCACACTCTCTACATCACTCATTACCACTCATCTCCACACGCTTTCTGGTTATTTGCTGCCACTTCGGGGGTAGCATAATCCGGGTTGTTGATTGCACGCAAAAAATATCGTTGTGCCAACGCCTTTCTGCCCATCCGGCACAACAGTACTCCGTATCCGTTTTCAGCATCCGGGTAGCCCTGTTGGCCTCGCAACGCCTGCAGGAAGTGGGTCTCTGAACGCTCTTCATGCTCACTACGCATCTCCAACAGTGCCAAAGCATAGTGGATCTCCAGCCAGCTGGGAGAGAGCTCGGTTGCTGAGCCCAATGCCTTCTGCAGATGTTGTCGGGCAAGCTGCAGACGCCCTTGATTGAGATAGGCCAACCCCAGCTCGATTCTGGGGTCACGCTCTGTTGTACTGGATTGCACAGGGGGATTGTTCGATGGCTGTACTGCACACCCGCTCAGGCTGAGCAATAACAGTACTCGGACAATCCGGTTAAACCCTGTCAACATCTTGGCTGCGTCGAGTGCGATCCTGGAACTTCCCTGCCAACTGCCCACAGGCGGCCTCGATATCCTCTCCTCTGGTTTTGCGGGTGACGGTGGTCAGTCCGGCCTGAATCAGATGGTTGCGAAAGCGCTCAATGGCACGGCTGGACGGGCGCTGGTACTGCCCGCCCGGGTAGGGGTTATAGGGGATCAGGTTGACCTTGGACGGAATCGGTTTCAGTAGCTTGATCAGAGCACGGGCATCCTCATCCCGATCATTCACCCCTCCCAGCAGAATATACTCAATGGTTACCCGCGCCCTGGGAGAGCCCTCTACGTAGCGCTGACAGGCAGCCATCAACGCCTTGAGTGGGTACTTCTGGTTAATCGGTACGATCTGGTTGCGAAGGGAATCATTGGTAGCATGTAGTGATACTGCGAGGCTGACATGGCAGCGTGCCTTCAACTCATCCATCATTGGCACCACGCCAGCGGTGCTCAGGGTGATGCGTCTGCGAGAGAGCCCATAGGCAAAATCTTCCATCATCAACTCCATCGCAGAGACCGCGGCATCAAAATTGAGCAGCGGCTCGCCCATCCCCATCATCACCACATTGGTAATCACCCGCTGGTGTGAACCAGGCCCCTCTCGCCCCAGCAAGCGATCCGCCAGCCAGACCTGGGAAATGATCTCCGCAGAAGAGAGGTTACGGCTAAACCCATGCTGAGCGGTATTGCAGAAGGTGCAGTTGAGGGTACACCCCACCTGGGAGGAGACACAGAGGGTGCCACGCCCCTCCTCCGGGATAAAGACGGTCTCAACCGAATTACCATCTTCCAGCCGGAAGAGCCACTTGCGGGTACCATCCTCGGAAAGACGATCCGCAATCACCTCTGGTAAGGCAACTACGGAATTAAGCTGCAGTTTTTCACGCAGCACCTTGCTCAGATTGGTCATCTGCTGAAAGTCGGTGACCCCCTGCTGATGAATCCATTTCATCACCTGAGAAGCGCGAAAAGCCTTCTCCCCCTGCTCGGAGAAGAAGGCTTCCAGTTGTGCCCGATTGAGCCCCAGTAGATTAACCATCATTCAGTTTTCCTGACTACCCTCCCCCTTTTAGGGGGAGGGACAGGGTGGGGGTAAAAATTACCCGGATTCAACCCCCATCCCAACCTTCCCCCTGCAAGGGGGAAGGTGCCACACGCAGTGCCAATCTGTTATTTAACGGGTGCGTTCACAAATGCCTTCCGGAAAGAAGTACTTGATCTCCTCTGCCGCTGTCTCAGGCGCATCCGAACCGTGTACCGCATTCTCATCTACCGTCTCGGCGAAGTCGGCACGGATGGTACCTTCTGCCGCCTCTTGCGGGTTGGTTGCCCCCATGATCTCGCGGTTCTTGGCGATGGCATCCTCACCTTCCAGAACCTGCACCATAACAGGACCAGAGGTCATGAACTCAACCAGGTCGTTATAGAAAGGGCGCTCCTTGTGCACTGCATAGAAACCACCGGCCTGCTCCTGGGTCATGTGCAGCATCTTGGAGGCAACGATCTTCAGACCATTGGACTCGAAACGAGAGTAGATCTTGCCGATAATATTCTTGGCAACCGCATCCGGTTTGATGATAGAAAAGGTGCGCTCAATGGCCATGTCTGTATTCTCCATAAAAAGCGACCCGCAACTCGCGGGTCTTGAATCAAAAAATTTGCGGGCGGATTTTACCACCATAAAAGAGGATTGTGTTTATAAAACAGGCTGAAACATCCTCTTTATCAGCAGCATCTGTATGCTCTTTACTCCCGCTCTTCAATCCACGCCATCTGGATCGCCTCCAACACCTTCTCTCCACCCCGTTCAGGATCATCATTGAACTCTTCCAGTGCCACTACCCAGCTGTGGAGGTCGACAAAATTGACACGCAACGGGTCAGCATCGGGGTGATTTTCATCCAGTTCAATGGCGATATCGAGTACATCGGTCCAGCGTAAATCCATAACCTCTCCTTAGATCTCATCTTCTCTACCCCCTCCTTGATCCTCCCCCTGCAAGGGGGAGGAAAGGGGTGGTTAGTGATTCTCGGAAACCATATTGATGGTGTACTTGGGAATTTCGACCACCAGATCCTCCTCTGCAACCACCGCCTGACAGCTGAGGCGGGAGTCTGGATCCAGTCCCCACGCCTTGTCGAGCAGGTCATCCTCGACCTCGTCACTCTCCTCCATGGAGTCAAACCCTTCACGGATGTAGCAGTGGCAGGTGGTACAGGCACAGCTCTTCTCGCAGGCGTGTTCCAGATGGATGTCATTCGCCAGCAATGCATCGAGCACCGTGGTACCCGGGTCCACCTCAAATACAGCCCCTTCGGGACAGTGCTCTTCGTTAGGCAGCACAATCAGTTGTGTCATGAATTAATTTCCTCGATATTTTTGCCCGAGAGCGCATGTTGTACCGACTGATCCATCCGACGGGCGGCGTAGAACTCACTGTCACGATTGATCTGTTCGATCTTCTTCTCAATCGCCCGGGTATCGTCACTGCGTGCGACCTCTTTCAACTCTTCGATCATCTGCATCAGTTTACCCAGCTCTGCCGCATTGAGCAGTGCCTCTCCATCCTTGTTGATGGCGGACTCCATCGCCTCGACCGTCCGTTTGGCCTCGACCTGTTGTTCTCGCAACATGCGCGCATCGCGGTCGGCTTCGGCGTAGGTATAGGAGTCCTTGAGCATCCCTTCCACCTCGCCATCACTCAACCCGTAGGAGGGTTTGACGCTGATCTCGGCCTGTACACCACTGGTCTCTTCCCTGGCAGAGACTGCCAGCAAACCATCGGCGTCGACCTGAAAAGTAACCCGAATCCGGGCCGCTCCGGCCACCATCGGAGGGATTCCACGCAACTCGAAACGGGCCAGGGAGCGATTATCCTCCACCATCTCCCGTTCGCCCTGTACCACATGGATGGCCATTGCGCTCTGCCCATCCTTGAAGGTGGTGAACTCCTGAGCCCGGGCTACCGGAATGGTGGTGTTACGGGGAATCACCACCTCACTCATCCCCCCCATGATCTCCAGCCCCAGAGAGAGTGGCGTTACATCCAGCAACAGCAGCTCTCCATCTTTCTTGTTACCGACCAGAATATCGGCCTGAATGGCAGCACCGATGGCTACCACCTGCTCCGGATCAATCCCCTGTAGGGGGGCGCGATCAAAAAAGGCCTCGACCTGCTGAGCCACCAGCGGTACCCGGGTGGAGCCCCCCACCAACACCACTTCGGAGACCTCACTCTTGTCGATACCGGCATCACGCAGGGCCCGGCGCACAATCCGCAGGGTTCTCTCTACAACCGGCTGAATCAGCTCGTCAAGCTGCTGTCGGGAAAAAGTCCCCTGCCAATTGTATGAACCAAAATCGAGCACCAGTGCGACTTCACTGAGAGAGGTTAGTTGCTCCTTGGCACTTCGCGCCTCACTCAACAGGTATTTGAGCTGTGATGGGCTCTCTTCCAGTGGGGTATCCATGCCCATCTGTTGCGCCATCCACTGGGCAACTTCATGGTCCATGTCATCCCCGCCCAGCACCGCATCTCCCCCGGTAGAGAGTACCTCGAAGACCCCCTTGGTAAGGTGGAGGATGGAGATATCAAAGGTGCCACCACCAAAGTCATAGATCGCATGGATCCCTTCCGGCTGGCTATCCAGACCATAGGCAACCGCGGCAGCGGTTGGCTCATTGAGCAGTCGTAACACAGGCAACCCGGCCAGCCTGGCCGCATCCTTGGTGGCCTGACGCTGGGCATCATCAAAATAGGCGGGAACGGTAATCACCACCCCCTCCAGTTCCCCCCCCAGTGTATGGACTGCACGTTGCTGCAATACCTTGAGAATCTCGGCAGAGACCTCGATCGGGGTCACCGCCCCGGCAGCCGTCTCTATTCTGGGTACCGAACTTTCCTGTTGCGAGAAGCGATAGGGCGACTGCCCTGGAATGGTCGTCAGCTCCGCCGCACTTTTACCAATGATACGCTTGACCGAAGCGAGGGTATTGAGTGGATCCTCCACCGCAGTCGCCAGTGCAGCGGTTCCGACCACAGGAGGCTCCGGCGGCGACTGATAATGCACCACCGAGGGGAGAATATACCGCCCCTCTGCGTCTGGCAGGGTCTCGGCTACACCGCTGCGCACAGAGGCGATCAGTGAATTGGTAGTACCCAGGTCAATGCCGGCGGCCAGGTGGTGCTGGTGCGGTGCGGCGGATTGTCCGGGTTCGGAGATTTGCAGAAGTGCCATAAGATAGATAACGGGTTTTTTATATTAAATCATCAATGATTGATTCTGACTGGGATGCGAGTCGGTGGAAAAACTGCATCTGCTGGACACCAATCCGGGCGGCATCGGTATCCTCCTGCCAGAGTTGTGAGAAGCGTTCGCCTTGCTCAACAATACGCTGCTTCATCTGCTGAGCAAAATCTTCCAGCGCCGAAACCGGATCTGCTGCCTGCTGAGCCGCCTCCAGGGTTTCACGCAGCTCCATCTGCTCCATCAGAAACTCCGGATCACGCAGCGTTTCGCTGTCGGTGCCGAGATCGACCCCATTCAGTTCCAGTAGATAACGGGCTCGTGCCACCGGGTCACGCAACACCCGGTTTCCCTCATTGATATGAGAGGCCATCTGCAGTGCGTAGCGGCGCTCCTGGTCAGTAGCGCTGGCAAAGCGGTCCGGATGGTACTGCCGCTGAAGGGTACGATACTGTTCGGAAAGCCTAGCCTTATCTACCTCATAAGAGAGTGGTAGATCGAACAGTTCAAAGTAGTTGCTGGTGAGACTCATCCGCAGTTCGGTCAGACGTTGAAGCTCTCACCACAACCACAGCTGTTCTTCACATTGGGGTTATTGAACTTGAAGCCCTCGTTGAGCCCCTCCTTGCCATAATCCAGTTCGGTTCCATCCAGGTAGACGAGACTTTTGGGGTCTACAATTACCTTGACCCCGTCACACTCGAAGGTCTGATCCTCCTCTTCGATCTCATCCACAAACTCGAGGATATAGGCCATCCCGGAGCAGCCGGAGGTTTTCACGCCGAGGCGCAACCCCACCCCTTTTCCGCGATTGTCGAGAAAGGCCTTTACCCGCTCGGCGGCAGGTGCGGTCATGGTGATTGCCATTGTTTACCTCCTTGAATCTTAGTGTGCCGCCCACTGGACGGTGTTGAGGTCGATCCCCTCTTTGTACATATCCCAAAGCGGTGAGAGTGCACGCAGCTTCTCCACCTTGGCGCGGGTTAGTGCCACCGCCTCATCCACCTCCTGTTCCGTGGTAAAGCGGCCAAAGGTGAAACGGATGGAGCTGTGGGCAAGCTCATCATTGCGACCGATCGCGCGCAGTACATAGGAGGGCTCCAGGCTGGCGGAGGTGCAGGCAGAACCCGAGGAGACGGCAAGACGGTTGATCGCCATCATCAGAGACTCCCCCTCGACAAAGTTGAAGCTGACATTGATATTGCCGGGGATACGCTGCTCCAGATCACCATTGACATAAACCTCCTCCATATCCTCAATCCCCTGAAGGAAGCGTTTACGCAGTGTAGTCAGGCGTTCGCTCTCGGCACTCATCTCCTGCTGAGCCAGATGGAAGGCCTTTCCCATTGCCGCAATCTGGTGAACAGCGAGTGTGCCGGAACGCATGCCACGTTCATGCCCACCACCATGCATCTGTGCCTGCAGGCGTACCCGGGGCTTGCGGCGAACATAGAGCGCACCAATCCCCTTGGGGCCGTACACCTTGTGGGCCGAGAAGGACATCAGGTCGATATTCATGCGGTTGACATCAATCTCAACCTTGCCTGCACTCTGAGCGGCATCAGAGTGAAAGAAGATTTTGCGTTCACGGGTGATCTTGCCGACCGCCTCCAGATTCTGGATCACGCCAATCTCGTTGTTTACGTGCATGATGGAGACCAGAATGGTGTCATCACGCAGTGCCGCCGTCAGTTTGTCCAGGTCGATCAGACCGTTCTCCTCCGGCTCCAGATAGGTGACCTCAAACCCCTCGGATTCGAGGAATCGGCAACTATCGAGTACCGCCTTGTGTTCGATTGCCGAGGTAACGATGTGCTTTCCCTTCTTCTGGTAGAAGTGGGCAATTCCCTTGATCGCAAGGTTGTCCGATTCGGTTGCCCCGGAGGTCCAGATGATCTCCTTCGGGTCCGCCCCGATCAGATCTGCCACCTGTTTACGTGCCAGTTCCACAGCCTCATCCGCCTCCCAACCATAGGCATGAGAGCGGGAGGCCGGATTACCGAACTTGGTCTCGGCGGTGAGGTACTGCACCATCACCTCGGCAACACGGGGGTCAACCGGAGTGGTTGCAGAGTTATCTAGATAGATAGGACGATCAGATTGTTCCATTACCTTGTTCCTGTATTGATAGCGAAGAGAGGTTCCCTCTCTCTTGCAAATTGAACGGAGAATTGTACTACCATCAGACTACCCTACTGCGCTCCAGGCGGTTGCCGGTGGTGTCAACACCTGGGTGAGAATCTGCAGAAAACGGTCAATGTGCGCCACGGTAGTGTGCTGACAAAGACTGATGCGTATGCTGTTGCGCGCCCGCTCTGCAGAAACCCCCATCGCCAGCAACACCCGGTTGGGCTCTGTCTTGCCGGCCTTGCAGGCGGAGCCGCTGGAGAGCGCAACCCCGTGCTGGTCCAGCTGCATCAGCAGGGTCTCCCCCTCCATGGCAGCGCTCAGACACATCACGGTATTGGGGAGACGTTCTGCCTTCTGTGCCACCACTTCGATACCGGGGACTTGCTGCAACCCCTGCTCGAGGTGGTTGCGACAGCGGCACAGGTAGTCCGCACGCTCCTGCAGACCGAGGGCCGCCAGTTCCGCTGCCTTGCCAAAGCCGACGATGGCCGGGACATTCTCTGTCCCTGAACGCAGACCACGCTCCTGCCCCCCTCCCAGCAACAGCGGCTTCAAAGCTTGGTTGGGGCCCAGAACCAGTGCACCCACCCCTTTGGGGCCGTAAATCTTGTGTGCCGAAAGGGTGATGGCATCGGCCCTCAGTTGTGCAAAGTCGAGCGCTATCTTGCCTGCAGCCTGGGTTGCATCCAGGTGCAGGGTTGCCGAATGGTTTTCTACATAACGCTGCAGTGGTTCCAGGTCCTGAATCACCCCGGTCTCGTTGTTGGCCACCATCACCGAAATCAGTTGTGGTTGTGCCTGCGCAAGCTGTTTTTCGGTCTCCGCAACCAGCTTTCCTGCCCCATCTACCGCCAGTTCCAGTACCTTCCACCCCTGCTCCATGAGGATCTTTACCGCACCATGGAGGCTATCGTGCTCGGTTATTCCGACAGCAATGGTGCCCGGTTGCCGGTATTCAGCAGCCAGCCCCAGGATGGCAAGATGGTTGGCCTCGGTTCCGCCGCCGGTAAAGATGACTCCACGACTGTCTGCCGCTACCAGGTCGGCAACCTGTCGACGCGCCTGCTCGATTGCACTGCCGGCCTTGCGACCCACTCGGTGTGACGAGGAGGGGTTGCCAAAGTTGTCTCGCCAGCAGGCCGACATCGCCTCAACCACCTCGGGAAGAACCGGTGTGGTTGCGTTACAGTCGAAATAGAGTTCCATCTCATCTGCCATTGATGTCGAAGTGGTATAGCCGGGGTTCAGGCGGCTGCAACCTGTCGCTGTGCCTGTTTGTTGGCACACAGCTTTGCCTCGATCTGTTCACGCTCATTGATCAGATGCCCCAGTGAGATTCCTCCGAGGAAGTCCTGAATTTGCTCACTCAGATTACTCCAGAGGTCATGGGTCAGACAGCTGCGATCCCCCTGACAGTTACCCTCTCCCTTGCAGCGACGTACATCAATCACCTCATCCACCGCAAGAATAATCTGGGAGATCGAGATACTGCCCGCCTCTTGAGCGAGTTGATATCCCCCGCCCGGCCCCCGAGAACTCTTCACCAACCCCTGTTTTCTCAGTTTGGAGAAGAGTTGCTCCAGATAGGAGAGCGAAATCTCCTGGCGCCCGGAGATCTCCGAGAGGGTTATTGGCCCACGCTCCTCATTAATTGCAAGATCCAGCATCGCCGTCACCGCATATCTTCCCTTCGTTGTCAGTCGCATCTTTTACCCCTTCCTGTCAAAATAACCCAGTGCATCAGTATGGTTATACTGTGCAATAACAGATAAAAAAGGTCAACTACTTTATACGTTATTTTAGAATGACGGTTTGGGTAGGAGATTCAACCTGATCCACCTGGACCGAACAGGTTTCATTATCACAATCGGTATCACAGGACTGCTTGCGGATCGCACAGGAGACCTTCAGCTCCGGCAGATCGACCCCTTCGATTTCACCACCGATCTGCTTGATGGCATCACACATCTGCTCCATCTGGGAGTCCATGGCCTGAACGTGGTCGAGAATACAGTTGATCGCATTGGCAACCGGGTCGGGCATCTCACTGGAGGTTCCATAGGCATCGAAACCAATCTTCTCGGCAAACTCTTTCACCTGTGGGTCAAGCTCCGCCCTCTTGCGCTGAATAATACGCCCCGGTATCCCCACTACCGTAGCTCCGCTGGGGGTATCCTTGACTACAACCGAGTTGGAGCCCACACGAACCCCATCTTCCAGCGTAATTGGCCCCAACACCTTGGCTCCGGCGCCAACCACCACATTATTCTTCAGTGTCGGGTGTCGCTTGCCCTTGTCCCAGCTGGTACCACCGAGGGTCACTCCGTGGTAGAGGGTGCAGTCATCACCAATCTCTGTGGTCTCTCCGATCACCACCCCCATACCATGGTCGATGAAAAAACGTCGCCCCACCTGTGCGCCGGGGTGTATCTCCACACCGGTTACCCAACGCACCCAGGTAGAGAGCCAGCGCGCCAACCATTTCAAGCCGATACACCAGAGACGATGGTTGAGACGGTGTGCCACCACGGCAAACACCCCGGGATAGGAGGTGAAGATCTCAAAACGGTTCCGTGCAGATGGATCGCGCTCGAAGACGCAATCGATATCCTCCCTGACTCGCTCAAACATACCTGTTCCAATCAATACCGCAGCAAAAAGAGGGGGTAATTATACCTCTTTATCAGCCGTTGCCTGAAACGAAGAGAGGATACCGCGCAAAATATTGACCTCATTCTGGTCCACTTCGGCCCGATTGAAGAGTCGACGCAGACGGCGCATCACCTGACGGGGGTTGTCCGGATCGAGAAAACCACTGACCACAATGGTCTCCTCGATATGGTGATAGAGACCCTCCATCTGCTCTGCACTGGCTAGCGGATAGCGCCGCCGCTCCCCCTCACCGATGGCGCGTTTCAGTGGTGCCTCTCCGCGCTGTATCATCAACTCATAGGCAAGCACCTGAACGGCGGCTGCCAGGTTGAGCGAGCTGTACTCCTGACTGGTGGGGATTCGCATCAACAGATTGCAACGATCCAGTTCGGCATTGGTCAGACCGGAATCCTCACGCCCGAACAGCACCGCAACTGGTGTATGAGCCGCCTCGGCGATCAGCTTTGCCGCACACTCACGGGGCGTCAGCTCCGGGATGTAGAGCCCCCGGGGACGGGCACTGGTGCCAACCACCAATCCACACCCCTGCAACGCCTCATCCACAGAGTCACTTACCTGCGCCTGCATCAGAATATCGTCTGCTCCAGAGGCACGGGAGGTCGCATCTGCACTGGGAAAACGGTTGGGATTGACCAGCACCAGTTGATCCAGACACATATTCTTCAGTGCCCGTGCAACCCCTCCAATATTTCCGGGGTGTGAGGTCTCTACCAATACAAAGCGTATATCCAGCGGTAACATGGTTCCAATCCTGTGCTATTTCTCAGACTTTGAGTAGTCGTGAAGCAGCAACTCCACCCGGTTGAGTGCAGACTTGAAATCAAAGTTATCGAGATGACGTTCAAGTATCTCCCACTCTGCCCCCAGGCAGCGCTGCATTGTATTCCGCTCAGCCTCGACCAGCGAGATCACCTCGGCATCATCCACCATCAACAGCTCCTTCATCTGCTGGAGAGACTGTAACACGGGCTCAATCTCACAACTGCCCTCCCCAGCCCCCAGCTCTACACTCCCCCTCAGTGAGGGGAGCTGCTCTTTCAGGGTGCGTAGAAGGGCTTCCAGCGTTGCAATGGCCGCCTCTACAGCCACTTGCCCCTCCTCCTGTTTCAGTACCCCCTCCAGTTCAAGGGCTGCCTGCTGAATCTTTATCAACCCCAGTGTGGCCGCAGAACCCTTCACGGTATGGGCCAGTCGTTGCGCCTCTGGCCTCTGTTGGCTCGCCATCAATGCCCCCATCTCTGCGGCAGCATCAGCATAGAGTTGTACAAAACGTTCGAGCATGTGGCCATATCGCTCCACACTGCCATTGAAAGCCCGCAAGCCACGCTCCAGGTCGATCCCATCCACGCTTTCAAGGCTCTCCAGTAGCGGAGAGTCTGAACCCACCTCGGCCTTCGGCTCAATCTCTGAGGCAGCTATTGTGCTGTTTGTCACCTTATCTGCTGCAGCCATAGATTCATCCGGCAGCAACCAGCGCTGCAGCACGGTGAAGAGTACGGGAGGGTCAACCGGCTTGGAGACAAAGTCATCCATTCCCGCCGCCAGACAGCGCTCACGATCTTCATGGAAGGCGTTGGCAGTCATCGCCAGAATGGGCAGTGGCTGCTTCCCGGACAGTTTGCGTATCTGCCGGGTGGCCTCCAGTCCATCCAGCACCGGCATTTGCTGATCCATCAGTATCAGATTGTAATGGTTGTCACGCACTCTATCGAGCGCCTGCTGACCATTATCCGCAGTATCTGCCTGCAGCCCCACCGTCTGCAACAGGGACAGTGCAACCTCCTGGTTGACCGGGTCATCTTCAACTAGCAGAAGTTTGAATCGGGCCCCATGCTGACGCAGCAACTCTGGTGCATCAGGGTTAATCTCATTGCCATCAGATATATCCGGCTGTACCTCGCCTTGTTTAAGCGTCAATGTAAACCAGAAGCGGCTGCCCTCTCCCTCTTTACTCTCGACCCCGATCTCCCCTCCCATCCTCTCAACGATAAGTTTGGTAAGTGCCAACCCGAGCCCACTCCCACCATATTTGCGTGTAGTGGAGCTGTCTGCCTGCTGAAAGGGGTGAAACAGCTGCCCCAGCTGCTCGGCGGGAATACCAATGCCGCTATCTTCTACCTCAAAACGGAGTACCACCGCCTGCTCTTTCCGGGATACCAGCTGCAGCCGTATGGTGACGTTGCCCTGTTCAGTGAACTTGACCGCGTTGCCAACCAGATTGATCAACGCCTGGGAGAGTCGGGTCTTGTCCGTCATCAGTGCAGCGGGCAGCTGATCCACCTCGACTGAAAGGGTAACGGAACGCTCATGTGCCTGCTGCTGAAACAGTGATACCACTTCTTGCGGAATCTGACCCACCGCTACCGGCAGCAGCTCCAGCTCCATTTTTCCAGCCTCAATCTTGGATAAATCCAGAATATCGTTGATAAGACTTAGTAGATGGCTACCGGCCGACTGGATTTTGAGGAGCCGTGCTTTCTGGCTTTCCGACTCAGTCTCCTGCAACAGCAGGTAGGTAAAACTGAGAATGGCATTGAGCGGCGTACGAATCTCATGACTCATGCTGGCAAGAAAGGTCGACTTGGCCTCGGTAGCTGACTGTGCCTGGTGAGTCATATTCAGTAGTTCACTGGTTCGCTCTGCCACCTGCTCCTCCAGTCCATTTTTGTACTGGTCAAGCTCATCAATGGTCTTCTCAAGATGCTGGTTGGAGATCAGCAGTTCACGGGTACGTTCTTCCACCCGATTTTCCAGGCTTGCATTCAGGCTGCGAATTCGCTCTTCAGCCGCCTTGCGCTCGCTAATATCATGAATCATTCCGACCGAGCCGTACTGGTCATCCCGCTCATGAAAGCCGGCGCTATTGATCTCGGAGAAGAGTCGTACTTCGGCAGAACGTAACTCCCCCCCTCCACCGAGAATATTGATCTCCAGACCATGGGTGCCACGCTCACCACCACGACGTTCATCAAACAGCTTGGGCGCATGGTGCTCCCCGGTAATCAACCCCTTCAGGGTGGGAAGCACCACATTTCGGCTGACCCGCTCAGCATCTTCATCAGAGAGCAGGATGGAGAAGTGCTGTCCCAGCAACTGTTCAGGCTGCCAGCCGTAATGTTCAATCGCATGGTTGATGAAAATAATGATCCCCTCTTCATCAAGTCGAAAGATCACATCAGGCAAGACGGAGACCAGGGACTTGAAGCGCTCCTCACTGTGGCTCAGCTCCTGCCGAGATAATTCCAACTCATCCAGCTTCTGCTGCAACTCCAGGTTGCTCTCTTTCAGTTTGAAGTGAGACTCCATCAACTCCCGGTTCTGCTGAGTTGCATTCTCGTAGGTAGAGACGAAGAGGCGCAAGAACTGGCTGACCGGTGCATCTACCTCGTAGCGGTGTCCTGCTACCGTAATACTGCCGCTTACCCGCTGCTGACTCTCGGCAGGCTGCGTAGGGATGCTGAGAGTATCACCGACTTTTTTCAGCAGATAGCTATCAACAAATGGTTTGACCACATACTCATCCGCCCCAACATTGGTGGCACTGAAAACCGTCTCCAGATCGGTCAGGGTAGTGACCATGATTACCCGAGTATGGGCAATTTCGGGCTCGGATCGGATCTGTTTGCAGAATTCCAGGCCATTCATCCGTGGCATATTGATATCGGTAAGCACCAGATCCGGGGTGTGGGCCCGAACTTGCTCCAGCCCATCAACACCATCTACCGCACGTCGCACCCGATAACCTGCCTGCTCCAGGGTACGCCCCAAAAACTCCGACTGGATCTTGCTATCCTCCACCACCAGAATGACCGGAGTATTTGCCTCTTTCAGCATGGTTGAATCGTGCTCAGATGTTTGCATGGCCAATCTTCACCAAGTATTTCAGCATCTCACCCACTGTCATCTGCTGGCGTACCGCTGCTATCTCGACAGCCCGTCTGGGCATTCCATAGACGATACAGCTCGCCTCATCCTGTGCAATGGTCATGGCACCACGCTGCATCAAGGCTCGCATGCCGATAGCACCATCGCCACCCATACCGGAGAGCAGGATTGAAGTCACATCAAGCTCCGGCAGTACGGATAGTGACTCAAACATCACATCTACCGAAGGGATATAACCACTGTTTGTCTGTTTCGGTCGGTCGATCGAAATACAGTAGTTATGATCAAGCTCAAGATGCCCTCCCTCTGGAGCAAAATAGGCCGTCCCGGGATGGATTGGCTCTCCCTGCTCGGCAAGCTTGACCCGAATGCGAGCATTTTCATCCAGCCACTCCACCATGGATTGGTAGAAACCCGGGCTCATATGTTGTGTACACAAAACAGGGATTCTGTAATTGGCTGGAAGTTGAGTAAGCAAGGCATAGAATCCCTGTGGAGCACCAGTAGAGCCACCGATGGCAACCACACGATTTACCTCCGTTGTTGACTTGCTGTGCTCACTTTTCCCCAACCGGCCTGTAGAAGCTGGCGAGGACAGTGGCTGACTTGCTGCAATACCTCCCCCATGCCTCATCACCTTTACCTGAGCAACCATCTTCAGCTTCTTGTAGAAAGCTGCAATCTCCAACTGCTCCAGAGAATCCCACAAGGTGGGTTTGGGAAGGATATCCACCGCACCGGAACGTAACATCTGAAAGCACTGGTGTCCCAACGTTGAAGAGGTAAAACTCACGTAGCCCCATAAAACACTG
>CAYFNH010000029.1:0-24042 GCA_964344435.1 uncultured Piscirickettsiaceae bacterium
CATCATAGGATGGACCAAAGTTATCAAAACCGGCATCACGGAAGCCCGGAGTCGATGTCACATCGGACGGGGTATCGTGGAAGGTGAAAGATGCAGTATTCACATTACGGCGTGCATACTTCTTGATTGCGTAGGTGTTCTCCAGATACTGGTAAGAGTAGGTCTTGACCGAATAGGCGTTGGCACCGTGATTCTTGATCACATAGCGCCCCACCTCGGCGGCGATATCAAGGGCAAAATCCCAGCTCACCGGCTGTAGGGTACCGTTGATCCGCACCAGTGGATTGGTCAAACGATCCCGCGTTGGGGTCTTGGGGTTATAGCACTTCGCTGCCAACAGACCACCACGCATGGAGGAGTCACCGTTGAAGTTAACCGCCTGGGTATCCTTGTCCGGAATGACAACGACATTATGCGGACGACCATTGTAGATCACCACATTGTGTTGCGCCGGAGCAACCCACTCCTGCAACGCACTGGTTGGAAAGTCCTTGCCAAATGCATTCTCGGAGGCTTTTGGCCCACCGTCTCCGGAACCCACAGGCCAGCGGTAGACCTTGTAACCACAAGCAACAATACAGTAGTCACAAGCCGTAGTCAGAACATCCGCATGCTTGGGTGGCAGTGGTGCGGAATCTTCGGGCAGATAGTAGTTAGTAGCCATGTTTCAATTCTCCTTAAGATTCCATCAGGTTCTGGTTACGGCCATAGATCAGCCCCATCATTCCCACTGCATAGATATCATCTCCATCGATCTCAAGCAGAACTTGAGGCAGGCTCTCATAGGCCTGACCAGAGACGATAATGCCGTGACGACGCACATCGTAGGTTGAGAGGTGGAGCGGACAGGCACCCATCACCCGATGCTCACCCTCCACATGATACTTTCCGATCAGCGCTCCACCCTGATGGGTGCAGAGTGCACTGAAGGCGACCAGATCACGCTGAGGCCCAACACCACCACCACACTTGACACCGGTCTTGACCATGGTGGCGATGGAGTTTTTCTCATCATCCGGGTAGTTGATATTGACCGGGACGTTATCCGTCATCTCGCTCAACTTGCCCACCAGCTTGCGTGGATACCCGACCACACGCGCCTTGGCTTGTGCAGCCTTGGCAGTACCCGGGAACAGGGTGATGGAAACAGTGCTTGCCGTTGCGGCTGTCGCACCACTATACATCAGAAACTGGCGGCGGTTGAGCATGCACTTGCCGTGCTCTGCTGCCGTCTGATCCTCTTTCTTTTTCAATGTGACTTCTTGCTTAGCGCTCATTATTTCTTCTCCATCATCAATTCAGCCTTGGTGAACAGAGGTGCATACTCAGGCATCTTGGGTCTGTCGATGGCAATCTCTTCACCAGAGAAAGCCTCAAGGAATGCCAGCAGATCCTCCTTCTCCGCATCGGTCAGCCCCAGAGGCTTGATCTTGTCCGACTTGGTCTGTGGATAACCTGTACTGCGTCCCTCTTCATCCATGCCGCCACGGTTATAGAAGTCAACCACCTCTTCCAGCGTATTGAGTGCACCGTTATGCATATAGGGTGCGGTATAGGCTGTATAGCGCAGCGATGGGGTACGGAACTTGCCGAGATCCCACTTGTTCTTGCCACGGTAGTAGTAGCCTGGATCGGCCTTGGCCTCCTTGTAGAGCTTCTCGCTGGAACCCTTGGCATAGAGTTCATAACGGAAGGTGATCTGCGCCAGACCATCCTCTTCCCAACGTTTCAATGGTGGCACCCCGACATTATGGAAGCCGAAGTCCGTTGCCATCGGACCATTGTGACACTCGATACAGTTGGCCTTGCCGTTGAACAGCGCCATACCACGCAACTGCTCTTCACTCAGCGCACTCTTGTCACCATTGAAGTAGTTGTCAATCGGCGCATCGCGCTGTACCAGCTCGGCACGCTCGAAGGCGGCAATCGCACGGAAGGCGTTACGGTAGAGTGGAAACTCATCACCAAAGACCTCCTTGAAGCGCTTGCGATACTCCGGCATCAGCGCCAGACGCGCCTCCACCAGATCGAACTCGGCATTACCAGCCACCGCACCGGAAGCTGCAGACTTCGCTTGTGCCTCCAGCGAACTTACCGAACCCGCCCAGAAGATACGGGGATAGTAGGCAGAGTTGACCACTGTCTGGCTGTTACGCCAGTGCACAGTGCCAGGATAGCCACGAGAGATATCCTCGGCCCAGCCCCATCCCTGATCCGGATCATGACAAGCAGAGCATGGGGTGGAGGTATCTCCACCTACCGCTGGCTCGAAAAACAGCATCTTGCCGAGCTCTACCTTGGCTGCAGTATTGGGGTTATCAGGAGGCACCGGTACCGGACCAAGCGCACCCAAAGGTGGTGGCGTATTACCAAAACCGGCTGCCGGCGCAACCCCCGGAGCTGCCGTTGGCATACCCTTCATGGCCACTGTCAGCGGTGCAGCTGCTGTATCGGTAGAGACCGAGGTGGTTGCAGAGGTGCAGCCTGCCATCAGTGTAGCCCCCATCGCGACCGCAAGAGCGATTGGGTTTGTCTTTCTCTTTTCAAACATGTTCAATCTCCTGATCGCTTATTTCTTCAGAGGGGCACGAGTGCGATTGTCGACCTGTGTCCAGTTCGGAATCACCTCATACTCTGCAGGGAATGGCTCATTCCAGACAAATTCCGGCCCTGTCAGTGGGTCACCAGAGAGCGCCTCCAGATAGGCCACCAGATCCGCCTTCTCACCATCGGTCAAGCGTAGAGGCTTGAGCAGCGCACTCTTGTTGCTGTCTTCACCGCCCCCCTGGTTGTAGAACTCCACCACATCTTCCAGTGTTGCCATCATGCCGTTGTGCATATAGGGCGCGCTGTACTTGAGACCACGTAGTTGTGGGGTCATGAAGGTGCCGCGATCGGAACCGTCAGCTTCGTGTGTCTGCACTGCAGCACCGATATCACGCTTGGTATTGAAGATGTTCTCGACACCCATGGCAATACCGTAGGCGAGATAAGCCTGATGATTCATTGGATCGAGGAAAACGTCCAGGTTCTCAGGCACACCGGTGTTGTGGCGCTTGCCATCCGAGTAGAGTGCTCCGCTATGGCACTGGTTACAACCCGCCTTGCCATCAAACAGATCCGCACCACGCTTGGCCGCAGCACTCATGGTGCCATTGTCGACCGGTGCATTACGGGTAGTCAGGGTCTTCATGTATTCCGGAAGCAGTTTACGGATCGCACCATTGGAGGGCTCACCCATCCCGGCTGCCTTGAACATCTCCAGGTATTTGGTCTCCTGCTTGACGCGCTCCTGCATCATCCGCATATCCATGTTCATGATGTAATCCTCCGTGATCATCTCACGGGTAACATCATTCAGGTTGGTGCCGATACGCCCGTCATGCATCCAGGTCTTCTTGTGTGCAGTATTGAGCAGAGAAGGTGCATTACGGAAGTGACCATTGCCCGGATAACCAGGAGAGAGGGCCTCCTTACTGCCAAAGCCATGATTTGGATCGTGACAATCCGCACAAGCTATCGCCGCATCGCCAGAAAGGCGGCGATCAAAGAAGAGTCGTTTGCCGAGCTCTGCCTTCGCAGCATTTACATCGATCTTGGCTACCGGGCCATGCTCAGCAGCGATCGTTGTAGATGCCCCGACACTCAGGCTCAATGCAACTGCTGCTGCAACTGCACCTCGCACTGTATTCAGTCGTTCTCCCATATTATTTCTCCATTGTATGGTTGGACAAATCATTCAATTGGCTCACCGGACAATGAATTACTGCCCAGTAAAATAAACCGGCCACATGGACTGCATAAACCATACCAACCCTTAAACAGACCACTTAAGCGCTTATATATCAATTGCTTGCATTATTTACAGCATTAATCAACCACATTTACGGAGAGACAAACTGAACGCTTTGTTCATATTCCAAAATAACCCTGATGAATTAACCCGTTCGAGTTGAACAATCTGTTCCCTTGCAAAAAAATCCCTCTGTCTGGAATCAGACAGAGGGCAAAGGAGCAACTTTCCTTGGAAGAATCTATACTCTGGAACGCTGGCTATTAACCAGTAACACCCCCATCAGAAAAACCAGCAGCGCAATCGCCAGCGGAATACCATAGAGTTTCTGCAGATCCACCTCGGGCGGCAGTACAAGCCAGCCCCAGGTCGTCAATGTGTGTCTGGAACCCTGCTCCCCATTACTGCCATCCCAGTTGGCAAAGGAGATGGGGAGGAACTGACCTTCGATAAAATTGAGATCACCCACCTTGCCATCCTTGCTGCCTCCGTTGCGTGGGCGCTTCATCAGGATTCGCCAGCGGCCATCCTCCCAGACCCCCTCGGCCTGCAAACTATCATCACCCAGTCTGGGCTTGAGCGGCTGATCCGGGCCAGAACCCTCCAGCAGCACCGCCTGCTGCGCGGCCGCCGGCTCAACACTGCCCGCATTCCAGTACCACAGGGTGGTGTGGTGTGCAGCATCACCATGACGATAGAGCGGCTTGACAACCACCGGTTTGGTCTCATAGGCCGCCTCCTTGGGGAACTGTACTGCGACAGCATCGGAGAAGAACTCCAGATTCTCATCCTGAATCCCCTCCGATACCTCTTCACCAGGGCGGCTATCGGTACGGTCATCAATCTCCAGCAGCAGCGCAATCTCCCGGTCATCATAGAGCGCACGCACGGTGATGGCATCATTCAACGGGGTAAAGAGGCGCTCCTCCTTGATGATATTGGGTACCAACATCATCGTGGTCGGCTGCGCCTGCTCCCACAACGGATCCGAGACCGAACCAGGCAGCGGCTCACCCACACGAGTTGCACGAATCATGCTACTTGCGCTAATGGGAGTGCTGCCTGCGCGCAGGCTATAGACATAGTTGGCAATATGCCAGCGATCCTCCAGGCCAACCGGATCCTTGTTCCCCTCCTCCGTTGCCCTGTGGGCCGGCATCGGCGTACCCGGGATACCTATGGAGAGACGACTGTAGATATTCTGAATGGTCTTGCCGCGGTTCTCTTCTACACTCTTTTCAGTGGTCACCTCGGTCGCACGCCAGCTCCACGGTTTGGTCAGATCACGCGGCCAGATCCGGTTCCCCCAGTCATCTGCCAGCTGTTTACCCGACATGATATTTCCTCGCCCCGTGTTTCCATGGCACTCGGTGCAGGATTTCTCAAAAGCGACTTTGCCTCTGGCAATTGACGCTTCACTGTAGGGCACCTGCCCGTTCAGTGGCTCCAGTGCTGTAATTACACGAAAGTCCTGCTTCAGATAACGCCCACTATCCTCATCATAATCCTCATCTTCAGCCGCTTCCGGTGGCCAGGAGGCGGTTACATCAAAGGATTTGAGCACCGGTACCAAACTGGATATCTGTGCATCACTCAGCAGTCTGCTCCACCCCGGCATCGCGGTGCCATGCAACCCCTCTTTAATCGTATTGAAGAGATCCTCATCACGCGGCAGACTCATGCCGGGAGAGTTCTTGTATTTGTACAGCGCCAGCGAAAAGTCTCGCGGTTTGGGGTACATCAACTCGGCAGCGACACCATCCCCCGCACCCTCTTCTCCATGACAGACTGCACAGCGGTGCTGATAGAGTGGCTCCCCCACCATCCCCTTGCGCTCACTCAGGATGGCATCCCGCATCGCCGTTGCCGCTTCGGAATCCTCCAGATTCCAGATCCGCGGTACCTGACCGTTGTAATCAAAGATGAACATCAGCACATTCCAGATATCCTCCTCCGACAGCATCTCATGCCAGACCGGCATGGCCGAATTCCAAGGCGTCCCCTCCTTGGGCAGACCGGGACCACCGGTTGCTGCACGCCAGAAAAGGAAAGCCTCCTGCTGCTGAGGGATCACCGTCGGATCCTGAAAATCGATCGGCTGTGGATTGAACCCCTCACCATAGTGCCCCTTGCCATCAAGCAGATCACCATGACAGAAGAAGCAGTTCTCGTAGTAGACATCACGCCCGGCACTCACCGACTCGCCATACAGCTCCAGCGCCGACTCTTTTTCACCCGCCTTCCACTGCTTCAGCACCTCGGCCCGCACCGGACTCTGCAGGCTGTTGAGATCAAAACGCTTACCCCAGATCTTCACCGTAGAAGGGGGCGCCGGATGTACCTGGCGCAACTCAACCGGAGAGTCGAGTGAGGGTTTCAGCAGTGTAAATGCGGTATACCCCACCACCGCCGGTATCGCCAACATGAAGAACCAGCGGGTTGCGGTCAGCCGCAGACCACTTCCACGCAGCACATTCTGTATCGGTGCCAGAAACTCTGCCCAGCGCTCATCATCAAACGAGAAGTAGAGCAGCACACTGACCACGGTGATGACCATAAACTGGATCACCAGTGATATTGGCATCAGTGGAGGGAAGGCATTGGTAAAGAAGAGATAGGCCGCGATCACCACCAGCACCGCCTGCCAGAATGCAGTAATACCCCATCGACTCATCACACCATCACTCCCGCTTGTTGAAACTCAACCATGGCAACCATCCATCTACTGCTGCTGCAACAACTCAACCGCCATCAACAGATCTTTCACGCTCATCTTGCTGGCAAAGTCGGCCGGCATCAGCCCTGCGGCATAGCCCTCGGCAATCACTACATTGGGATCGACAATCGCCTGCTGAATGGTGGCCGCATCCATTCGCCCCCCCAATCCGGTCAGATCCGGCCCAAGGTTTCCACCGCTACCATTAATTACATGACAGGCACTGCAGCCGTGGTTGGCAATTACCTCTGCGCCACTGGCAGCAACCGTCACAGCGTCACTCATCGCTGCAGGAGCAGCCGTCTGCGAGGCCTCGGTCGGCAACTCGACCGTCACCTCATTGCCATCCTTTGCCTGCATGAAGGCGATAATCGCATCCATCTCTACCGTACTGAGATTGATCGGCGCCCTGTCTACCGCCGGCATTGGAGACTCACTGTCATTACTCCCCTTCTTGCCAAAGGTGGCGACCACATAGGCACTGGGATCAACCATCGACTCACGCAGATACGCCTCCACATCCGCTGCAGCCCCCGTATAACGCTCGTCAGCCAGCCGTTCGCTGGAGGCATCAACCATGTTCACCACCAGAATATCGGGGGCACGCCCCATATTGTTGTGACAGAGGGTACAGGTACCTTTGCCACTGAAGAGCTCTTCTCCCATAGAGATAAAACCCTCCATGGTCAATGCCCCCAGATCAACCTCCTTTTCCACTGGTGCCTCCCCCTCTACCTGCGGCAGGATATTGGCCACCAGAGTAAAGACCAGGATCAATCCCAGACTGAAGCCGAGCGTGGAGAGGAGCACATTGCCACGCTGCCGCATGCTCATACATTCTCTCCATTGGCTGCAAGTGGCGGCACCTGCTTCTGAGCACTAAGGTTGGCAACCCAGAAGACAAACAGCACAAAGAGCAGAAAGAGTACGGTCACCAACGTCACCATGTTACCGGCATAACCAATTGCCGGAATATAGTTATCGGGGGAGTTATCCTTCATCACAGTATAGACATGCCAGTGGGTCTTGACCGAAGAGCGCACATATCCCATCAGCCCCATCAGCCAGGTGAAAGCGACCGGCAACGCAAACAGCGCATACTGTGAACGGTTAGAGACCTTGCCCCAGACCGCGGGGTACTTGACCTCGGCACCCTTGTACATCATCCCGTCGATCACCACTCCGGCAACAATCACAATCAGCGTCGATACCACCTGGGTCACACTGGAGCCCACCTTGTATACCGTATTGGTGAAGTAACCGTAGTAGACCCCGGCAAAGATGATATTGATGATCGCCACAATATAGATCGCCACCAATAGCGCATTACCGAGGGGCGCCCAGGAGACGGTCGCCTCCTTGTCCGAGCGACGGTAGAGCTGGAAGGAGAGGAAGGTCATGATCAGCATCAGATTCACTGCGATATTCTTCGCCGGCATGATCCCCAGCGGCCCCAGAATATGGTGGTGGCTGCCCCCCAGCGCGGCAATCTCGTTTGCCGTCAGCAACAGGGTGTGGGGCGTCATCCAGATCAGGAAGCAGAGCACCAGAATCAGCGCGATCCACTTGATCAGCCACTGGTAACGTTTCGACCCCGGTGTACGGGACATCCCTGACCAGAGGTAGTAGTTGGCCGCCAGCAAGATGGTGCCAATCAACACGGCTTGGACAATGAAGAGCCAGGCAAGGATTCCACCCATCGCGGTAATCCCCATCTGCTGCGAGTAGGCATAGACCTCAGCCATCAGCCAGTAGCCGGCAAAGGGCAGCGGCAGGAAGGCGAGGATGGCGATAAAATTCGAGGTATAGCCCATCCAGTCATAGTGCGCCCTCTGCGCCTCGCTGCGCGCAGCGAGGAACTTGAATCCGGCATAGGCACCGACCACCGCGCCGCCAAAGGCGACATTGGCAATAAAACGGTGAAGATTGACCGGATTCCACAGCGGTCCCTTCATCACCTCCCAGATATTGCCCACTACCGCCCCCACCTCATTCACCCCGGAAGGGGCCATCATGAAGGTAGCCCAGGAGTTGGAGACCACCATCAATGTCAGTCCCGCCCCGTTCAACATCAACCCCAGCGAGAGGTGCACCCACTTGCGGTTGCCGTAGCGCAGTGCATCCCAGCCATAGTAGTAGGTGTAGAGAAAGAAGGTCTCAAGAAAAAAGAGCAACGCATAGACCAGCATCTGTGCTCCAAATACCTCCATCATGTAGTCCATGAAGGTGGGGTATAGCAGAAACAGCGCCAGCGCCAACGTGCCACCAAACAGCGCGGTAATGGAGTAGGCAGTGAGGCTGATCTTCATGAATTCATGAGCCATATCATCATAGCGATCATCACCGGTTGCCAGCCCCATGATCTCGATACCGACCACAAACATCGGCACCGCCAGCACCAGTGCGCCGAAGAAGAGATGCATCTGCGCCACTACCCAGACGATTGCCCGGCTGCTCACGCCGACATCGGGATAGCTCTCACGGGTCGGTTGCGGTGCCGGCTTCAGTACCGGCTCCTCCCCGTCCATCACCACCGTCAGTGCCGATGCATCCTGCACCAACGCACCACCATTGAGATCAATTCCAAGATAGCCCACTGCCGTCAACAGGGTGATCAACGCCCATAACAGTGAGGTTCGAACTGCTTGTCGTTTCATCATAATGATCCCTACTGTGCCGGAGTCAGGTCAAGATTGAGCGGCAGCCCCTGCATCCCCATTACCAGGTGATCCATGCTGTAGAACACCAGAAAGGCGACCACCAGTGCCCCGACAAATATAATTCCTGTTTTCATAATCGTTCCTGCATCCTGGTTCTCTGATCAGTGGTGCAGTACCACTCCGCCAGAATAGATCAAGAGCCACCAGAAAAAGAGCAGCAGCCCAACTGCTGTGGCAGCAAACAGTTTCGGCCCCCAGCTGCTCTGCGCTGTACGGCGCCCCACAGGCTCCGTTGTTTTCTGCTCTTGATCCATCTTTATGGCACCTTCAACAAAAATTACACAACAAAAAATTCGCAATCTGCCGAATGAAGGCATTTTCTATGCCATCCACAAAAAATACATCAGTAACCATCTGTTTTACATCAACTCTCTCCTTAAATATTGAACGAATCGTTCAGCTCGTTTTTTGCATGCCACGCCAGCCACAGCGTGCAAATTGAACAATTTGTTCAATGCAAGAGAAAACAGAATCTGCCATTGAACGCTTCATACAGTGAGTAGTGGATCAACCTTAACAAAACAACATTCTTTCGCTTTATTTTCAACACATTAAACTGATGGCACATCTCGTGCATACAGGCTCCAGATTCCAACACCAAATCTAACTATTTCGAGCTTCCTCCATCACAAGAAGAGCACCAATGAGCCGATCAGAAACCCTACACGCACTCACTCAACTGCTACAAAATGGAGACGAGGCGGATCGCTGCTATGTCAGCCAGGCATTGGCCAAACTGACACAGCCTGATGAGTATGCCGAAGTCTCCTCCTGCCTGTTGCCACTACTGAGAGACCAGGATATTGATGTCTGTGTAGATGCTGCAACTACCTTGGGAAAACTGGGCGGAGAGGGGACCATTGATGCAATGCTGGAATCTCTAGAGAAGGATCCCGATGGTGAAGTGAAGAGCTCAATTGCACGTGCATTGGGCGAACTGGGCGATGAGAAAGCCATCCCCGGACTGATTCGGGTGATGGAGAACCGCGATGAGGGGATTGAGATCATCGAAGATGGCTGGGACCTCTGGTGGGATGTGCAACTGGCTGCGGTAAAGTCACTGGGCAAACTGAATGCCTCTGCTGCCGTACCCAACCTGGTTGAGCTGCTCCACAGTGATGAGGGGGAAGATATTGAAGCCGATATTCTGCGAGCCCTTGCCCAGATCGACAGCAGCGAAAGTATTGAGGCACTGGAGAAGATACTCAGCTCCAACGACTCGCGCAAGCAGCGTCGTGCCGCTACAGCACTAGGCAATGCCCAATCTGCCGAGGCAATTCGTATTTTGGGGCGTGCACTGAAGTCCCCTCATGCCGACGTACGCAGCCATACGATACAGTCCCTGGAGGCGCTCGATGCCAAACGCTACCTCCCTGCGATCATGCTGCTAATCAAAGATCCCAATGAGGAGGTGCGCCGTGCAGCAGTACATGCCACAACACGATTGGGCGATATGAAGCAACCCACACAGGAGAGCATCGACCTCTTCAGTGGTCTGCTCAATGACAACAGTGCTCTGGTACGATCCACCTCACTCAACACCCTGGCCAATCTGGATCAGTCCATCCTGCTCAAGAAATTTGTCACCGACAGCGAGGCCATTGAGCGTGTCATCACCCTGATTGGTGATGCCGATATCGAAACCTCCACCGCCGCCACTCGCCTCTTCAGCAAACTGCAGACCTGTGACGGTGAAGAACGGTTGATCAAGGTGCTGCAAGATCAGGCCCGTGAAGAGGCTATCCGCCGTCAAGCTGCAATCAGTCTCGGCAGCATGACTAAAGTGGGGCCACGCACCGTCACTGCCCTGACAAAGGCCCTCAATGACAGCGACAAGAGCGTTCGGCTGGCAGCCCTCAATTCACTACAGTCGAGTGAGCCACACTATGTTGCCCCTGAACCAGAAACAGATAAAGAGCCTCCACTGCGCCCGATTGAGGTGATCCTCGCCACCATTCAATGCGGAATTGAGCTGACTGAAGCCGGTGCAAGCGATACAGCGCCTGAGCAAGAGGCGGAGAAGCCGACTGAGATTGACACCGAAAAGAGCAACACGACTCAATCTGTTCCGTTTGACACCCTTGTTGACAAGGCCTCGGCAAGTACCGATCAGGAGGTAGAAATAACTCCTCCACTGCCCGATTTTCCCGCCTCACCAGAGTTGGAGGGGGAACAGCATGAGAGCATCTCCACCCTCGACAGCATCGCCATGGACAATGTCGAGGCCACCCTACTGGGCGATGAGAGTGAGACAGAGTCCACCATGGAGTTTGATGAGGAGACGAAGGAGTATCTCGGCATTCTGGAGAAAAATGAGGAGACCCATCAGCTGCGTGAACGCCGCTTCAAGAAAACCGACATCTACACCGACGTGCGTCGGATGGCGGCAACCATGCTCGGGCGCGATGGCAGTGACCCGGCCATCGACACCCTGACCGTTCTGCTGCATGACGATGACCACGAGATACGCAGACTGGCAGCTGATGCACTGGCCGAAATCGCCGCAAAAAACCCCGCCAATCCGGCACTACTGAAGAGCCAGGGCACACTAATTTCTCTCGCCCTTTTTGGTGACCCTGAGATCAAGATGACAGCAATCCGTGCACTGGGCCGCATGGAGAACCGTTCTGCCATCCCTCCCCTGCTCGACACACTGAAAGATGAAGATGTGGTGGTACGCATGGAAACCATTCGTGCCCTCGCATCTATCTGCGCCAGTGCACTTGACGCTGATGAGGAGGGTCATATGGTGACTCGAGCCACCAGCGATGGTGAAGTACTGAAAGAGATCGGCAAGGCTCTGCAGGATGAGCAGCCGTCAGTCCGCAAATATGCAGCAGATGCGGCGACAACCCTGCTACGTCAGTGCCAGATTGATGCCGAACTGCCCCCTGTCATCATTCAGAAAATCCTCGATGCCGGGTTTGCCGGTGCTGGCGAACAGGCTCGCCATATGGGACAGGCCCTGCGCTTGCTGGACAGTGAAACCAGCAGCCGTCACCTGCTTCCACTGCTGGAGAGCATGCAGAGCAGTGCCGAACGCCGCTTTGTCATTGAAATGCTGGAGGAGATTCACCAACCCAACGAAAATCTGCAGAGCCCTGAGCAGCGACTGCTCGCTCTATAGGCCACCTACCCCCCTGGAAACCACATCTGGAGTATCAACCGATGAAACTGAAAAATCTGAGCCGCACACTGAGTGCCGCTGCACTGGCAACAGCTGCTGCAGCAATTCCCTTCACCACAGCTGCCGCCTACAAGGTAGTCGATGTAACCAATGGTGGCACCATCAGCGGAACGGTCACCCTGAAGAAGGCACCACCAAAATCGGCCCACAAGGTCTACCATATCAAGAAGGACAATACGGTCTGCGGTGATGGTGAGCGGGTAGTTGACTATGTGCAGACCAACGGCAAGGCGCTACTTAACACCGTCGTCTACCTGACCAAGGTCAAGCAGGGCAAGGCTTGGGGCGATGCGCCAAAGGATGCCACCATCGACCAGCAAGGGTGTGAGTTCACCCCCTTTCTCACCGTGATGCAGAATGGCGGCAAACTGACTGCAAAGAACTCTGATCCGGTACTACATAACATCCATACTTACGAACTGCTGACCGGCACCATGAAAGGCCCGAAAAAGACCGTCTCCAACGTTAGTCAGCCCGACAAGGGGAGTGTTGTCTCCAAGACCGTAAAGCTGAAGAAGGGAAGCGCAATGAAGGTGGAGTGTGATGCCCATGACTTCATGCATGGTTTTGTATTCGTTGCCAAGAACCCCTACTACGCCATGGTAGATGAGAATGGGCATTACACCATCGACAATGTTCCTCCCGGAAAATACAAGATCTCCGCCTTCAATGGCTTCCTCAAACCCGGCAAAGGGAAGGCGACCATCAAGGGTGGCGACGAGGTCACCGTTGATATCGTAATGAAGTGATGCACTGGCTACCTAAAAAGTTCACCCTGTTTGACTACATGATTCTGGCAGGGGGAGCCATCAACATGGTGGTAGTGATCTCTATTGTAAGCTGGTTTCTGCTCAGTTAAGCCACGATGAGATCGAATCGACCATTACAGCCATCCCCCGTTCATCGGGGGATGGCTGTTTCAGGCTTCATCAAAACCATACCTTTTATATGTTTTTAATAGAAATCAAAAAAGACCATGCAGACCGAAAACGTTGTTCGAATAGAGCAGAAGCAACCGGCTCCACTCCCTACCTACCAGAATATTCTGCTCGCCGTTGACAGCTCTGACCATGCCAACCGGGGCACTACCGAGGCATTTCAGATCGCCCAACATTATGGGGCAACGGTCACCGGCACCCATGTCTATGCTGCCAAGCTGCATGACATCCGCTTCCGTCAGATGGAGGGGGGGCTACCGGAACAATTCCGTGAAGAGCAGGAGCTGGAGCGACAGCGGGATGTGCACGACGACCTGATCACCAAAGGGCTCTCGATCATCACCGACTCCTATCTGGATCAGGCAAAACGCATTGCTGACGAGACTCAGATCCCGTTCCTGCGCCGCGCTCTGGAGGGAAAGAACTACCGTGAACTAACTCGTGAGACCAACAGTGGGGCTTATGATCTGCTGGTGATGGGGGCATTGGGACTCGGGGCGATCCGAGGCAGCCGCCTCGGTACCGTAACGGATCGTGTTGCCCGCCGCAGTGAGATCGACCTGCTGGTCATCAAGGAACCGGAAAGGCCTCTCAACCGTGGCCCAATCGTGGTCGCTATCGACGGCTCTGCACACGCCTATGGCGGCCTCCTCACCGCCCTCTCTTTGGCCCAACAGTGGGGCAGCAAGGTGCAGGTGATCTCCGCATTCGACCCCTACTACCACTACGTCGCCTTCAACCGCATCGCCGGGGTACTCTCGGAAGAGGCGGGCAAGGTATTTAAGTTCAAGGAGCAGGAGAAGCTGCATGAGGAGATCATCGACTCCGGCCTGGCCAAGATTTACCAGGGCCACCTTGATGTCGCCCAGTCCATTGCCGATGAGTATGGCACTGAGATCACCACTCAACTGTTGGATGGCAAGGCGCATGATGCAGTCGAACGCTACGTTGCCAACGCACGCCCGGCTCTGCTGGTGATCGGCAAGCTTGGCATCCATGCTGACGATGAGCTCGACATCGGTGGCAACAGTGAGCAACTGCTGCGCAATGTCGAGTGCGCTGTTCTGCTGAGCCAACGCACCCACGAACCGCACGTCGATGTAGTGGCCGAGACAACCACCTCATGGACTCATGAGGCCGAGACACGGATGGAGCGGGTTCCCTCCTTTGTACGCAATATGGCCCGAATGGCAATTCTGCGCTACGCTCAGGAGCGTGGCCACACCGTCATCACCGAACGCATTGTCGAAGAGGCGACTGCACAGCTGATGCCGGGCCACGCCGAAGCCGCAATGGACGAGATCGTCGAGGCTTATGAGGCGGGAGAGCTGCAGCGCAAGCCGGAAGCAGCCGGTGTAGTAACCGAAAAAATCATGCGCTGGGACAGCGATGCGACTCAGCTGTTGATGGGGGTAGAGGATCTGGCACTGCGCGGCAACCTCAGCATGCGCGCCGAAAAGCGAGCTCGTGGAGAGCGTTCCAACCGGGTCACCATTGAACATATTCGCCCCTTTGTCGAAGACGAAGGGGCTCCAACAGAGCGCACACTGCAGTGGAGCGCCGCTGCACTGGCTCGACTAAGCCGGGTACCCGAGGGATTTATGCGCGACTCCAGCAAAGCACGTATTGAAACCCATGCGCGAGAACAGGATCTGGATGAGATCTCGCTGGAGGTGGCTGAGGCTGGCCTGGAGCAGGCACGCAAAGCGATGCAAGAGCAGACCAATAGTGACAAACCGAAAGCCTCTCGCTGCCCTTTTGCCAATTTGGCACAACCCGACAAAGAGCGTGAACAACTGACCGAAAAAAAGGACGGTGCTTTGCAGTGGAGTAGCGCTGCCGAGGCACGAATGGAGCACATCCCGCAAGGCTTCATGCGTGATCTTACCCGCCAGCGGGTTGAGCAGTTTGCCAAAAGAGAAAACACCACTGAAGTCACCGAGGCTCTGGTTGAAGAGAAATACAGTGAATGGGCTGCCGGTTCCAAGACTAAATCTTCTCAAATGGAGTGGGAAACCGGAGCCAGGGAAAGGATTGAGAAGATCCCTGACTTTGTCAAAGGGATGGTGATACTGGAGATTGAACGCTGTGCCCGTGAGCTAGGTCTGGAGCAGGTGACCCACGCGGCGGTCGACAAGGCGAGTCAGGCGTGGGAGATGGGGAGTGGATTTCACTCCGAGAGCAATCCGGATCAATACAAATGAACAGCAACAGCATCTCGCGCAGAGGCAATTTTGCTATTCGAGTATCATGAACGACCTATTTCTCCTTGCCATCAATCTCACCCGTCGCTGCAACCTCAACTGTAGCCACTGCTACCTCGATGCAGAGACCCTGCAGCACGGTAGAGAGGGCGAGCTCTCCACTACCGAGGTACAGCAGCTACTAGATCAGGTCGCACAACGCAGCACCGATACTATGGTAGTGCTGACCGGTGGTGAGCCACTGCTGCGCAGGGATCTGGAGCAGCTGGTGGAACACGGTACCCGACTCGGACTTGCCATCGTTATCGGTACCAATGGCGTGCTCCTGACCGAGAGCCGTGTGCAGTCACTGCAGGCGGCTGGAGTGATGGGGCTTGGCATCAGCGTGGACTCACTTGACCCCGGCTTTCATGACCAGTTTCGCGGCTGTCCCGGCAGCTGGGAGAAGACACTGGCGGGGATGGATGCCTGTCGCAAACACCAACTCCCCTTTCAGATTCACTTCTCCATCAACGAGGGTAACGCAGCTGAGCTGGAGGGAATGGTCGACTTCAGCAAGGCAGTTGGCGCCCATCTGCTCAACATCTTCTTTCTGGTCTGTACTGGGCGCGGTGAGAAGATGTCAGACATCACTCCACAACAGTATGAAACCACACTACAGCAGATCATCAGAGCACAGAAACAGCACCCCGATCTGATGATCCGCGCCCGCTGTGCGCCCCACTACAAACGGATCGCCTACCAAAATGATCCCGATAGCCCGGTTACCCGCGCACAAGGGTATGAAGGGGGGGGATGCATTGCCGGCACCCACTACTGCCGCATCACCCCAGAGGGTGGAGTAACCGCCTGCCCCTACATTTCTGATGAGGAGGGAAACACCCGACAACAACCATTTCTCGCCATCTGGGATGAGGCACCCACCTTCAAGCAGCTACGCGACCCTACCCTGGGTGGAAAATGCGGGCAGTGTGAGTACCGACTACTCTGTGGTGGTTGCCGCGCCCGCCCCAAAGCACAGGGCGACGACTTGATGGATACCGACCCCTGGTGCTCCTACCACCCTCAACAGGGTACGCTAATCCAGCCACTCGACAGTTCAAATACTGAACAAATTGAGTGGAGTCCCGAAGCACAACAGCGACTCAGCCGTGTCCCCGGCTTTCTGCGCAAGATGGTGAAGAAACGGGCCGAGAAGCATGTGGTAGAAAATGGTCTCAAGGCCGTCAGCACAGAGGTATTGAGCGAACTCTCCAGCCAGCGCTTTGGCAACAATATGCCGAAGCGGCCGGAGTCGAGCCAATTACAAAAAGAGATTGTCTGGACTCAGGAAGCAACGCAACGTCTGCAAGAGAGCCCTCACTTTCTGCGTGAGGGGGTACGTGCAGTAGCCGAGGATGTGGCCCGTACTGAAGGGCGACTGGAGGTCAATATCAAACTGCTTGACCGTCTAGAGGCCGAAGATGAACCGGGGCGCAAGCTCCACTGGGAGAGTAAAGCAGATCAGTTATTGGAATCTTTCCTCAGCAAGCGCCAGCCGCCAGTGGTGCTCTTCGTAAAGCCCACACTGGAGGCAGCAGCGGAACGCGAGGCCAAACGGAGAGGCAGCATTTCCGTCTCCAGCACTGATGTGCAGAGCATCATCGAGACTCAACTGGCCGGAGTCGAATGGGAGCCGGATGCCCTACAACGGGTTGAGCATTCACCAGAATTCAACCGCGCTGGGATCAAGAAGGCGGCAGAGTTCAATGCCCGAAGAGAGGGGCTGAAGAAGATCACCTCAGAAGATCTCACCCGCTTTCGTAATCGAGCAATGATGAAAGCGGTGCGCCGCCTGCGCGGGTTCGGCATGGAGGAGCTCAACTTTGATGCCTGGGAGATCGCCAGGGAACGTGTTCCCCGTCTCAAAGATAACCCACAGGCAGAGAAACGGTTCCAGGAAATTCGCACCCATGTAGAAGGTCATCAGAGAGCCGATGGCGAAGGGCTGGGTATTCTGGATCGTGATCTTCTCCAGCAGATGAAGGCGGAGCTGAAAAGGCCGTGCAGCCCAAAGCGGGGCGACCCATGAAGCGGTTCCCCCGTGTACTCATTGTCGGCGGTGGTATCTCTGGCCTGGCGACCGCCTGGTGGCTGGCACAGTCAGGGGCGCGGGTAGAGGTCTGGGAACGTGCAACGCGGCCTGGCGGAAAAATCGAGACCACACAACATCAGGGGTACCAACTGGAGCAGGCAGCCGCCTTACTGCTCAACTTTCGCCCCGAGGTGGCAGAACTGGTACAGCAGAGCGGACTGGAACCATTTAAGAACCAGCGTACCCCACTGGCTGAACAGCACCGCTATCTGCTCAACGATGGAGAGCTACAACCGGTCAGCATGCGCTTCAGCGACTTCATCCTCTCCAAGAGCTGGAGTCTGAGGGGGCGACTGCGGATGATGATGGAGCCACTGATTCCCAAGGGAGGGAGCGAAGAGGAGACTGTTAGCGAATTCATTACCCGCCGATTCGGCCATGAGCTGCTGGAGAAGGCGATGGATCCGTTTGTCTCCGGCACCCTCGCTTCCGATCCAGATCTTGCCAATGCCGCCTCTACCATGGGCCGGCTGACTGCACTGGAACAGAAGTTTGGCAGTTTGACCCTCGGTGCAGTAGCGCATCGTATTCTCAAGAGGCGAACCGCCTGTGTTACCGAGACCTTTTCCTTTGAGGGTGGCATGTCCACGCTGATCGAGCAACTCGCGGCTCACCCGGGCATCACACTCCATACCGGACGGCAAGCAGATCAGATTGAACCCCGCCCCGATAACCGTTGGCGAGCCGTGGGCAGACAACCCAGTGATGGAAAACACTGCAGCAGTGATGCCGATCATCTGATTCTGAGCACCCCTGCAGCAACCACAGCCACCCTGCTCAGCCCTCTCTCATCCGAAGCTAGCCAACTGCTGCAGGGGATCGATTACGCTGCACTCAAAGTACTACATACCGGTTTTGATCGCTCCAGCATAAACCACCCACTGGATGGCAGTGGATTTCTTACCCCACGCAAGGCACAGACCCCGTTCAATGGAAACCTCTGGATGAGCAGCCTCTTCCGCGGTCGTGCCCCCCGGGACAAGGCACTACTGACCACCTATCTTGGCGGCGCACGCCACCCGGAGATCGAACAGTGGAGTGAGGCTGAGGTGGTGGAGCGCACACTGGATGCACTACAACCGATACTCGGCATCAGCGCTCCACCAGAGATGATCACTCTACACCATCACCACGAGGCACTTCCGCTCTACCATGGTCACTATGCCGCCCGCATCAAACAGTTGCAACAGCAGATCAACGCACACACCGGCCTCCATCTGGCAGCCAACTACATCGGCGGGGTATCGGTACGGGATCGTATTGCACAGGGGCGGGAGCTGGCCCAAACCATTCTCGCCGAACATACCGAACGTGCCTCCATCAACACCTGTTGGGATCACCCCCACTCCTCTGTTATGGTGCACTCTACATGAACGCTGCAGAGAGACCAGACAGCACCCCTTTTCCGCTGCGCCACACCCTTCCGGTCATTGTGGCGACCGCTCTGTTGATGCTGCTGGTACCTAGCGCAATCGAGTGGTACGGCGAGCGGGTCTCTCTCCCCCGCTACTGTGCCGACCCGGATCAGGCACTACACTATCTGGAGGCAAACCTGCGTAGTGAACGCCCTGCTGCTAACGCTCCACGAAAACCCTACCTCATCGCGGCCAAACTGCTCTTTCTGGTGCCACGCAAGACGGATGAGCCCGTTGCAGACTATCTGCAGCGAGTTGAGCTGGAGATCTTGAAGCACTGCCAATGAACCAGCGCTACTACAAGGACATTCTGACCATATCCTGGACCGAGAAGATGTTGCAGTTCATGCTCTTCTTCCTGCCGATGTTGTTGATATTTTTTGTTGCTGCGACGATCCACTTCTACTCCGAACACAAGATCCGTCAGGCTTCGATTGAGAACACCGAGCGTATCACCATCCACTCCGCCGAGAAAATCATTGCCAAGGAAATTTCTCGCACAGTGGGTGACTTGCTCTTTATCGCAGAATACCTCAACAAGATGATGCGCTCTTCCGACTACTCTCCAATCGATCGACAGCAGGCAACCACTCAACTGTTCCACAGCTTTGCGCAGAAGAAAGGAATCTATGATCAGCTCCGCTTCATTGATCAAAACGGGATGGAGCAAATCCGTATCAACTATAACGATGGTCAAGTGACCACAGTGCCCTATTCAAAGTTGCAGGACAAGTCCGAACGCTACTATGTTAAGCAGGGGCTTGAGTTGAAACTGGGTGAGGTCTACCTCTCCCCAATGGATCTCAATATCGAAGGGAGCAAGATTGAGTTTCCCTATAAACCGGTGATCCGCTTTGTAACCCCACTCTATGCACCAAACGGCACTGACAAGGGGATCATTGTCCTCAACTACCTGGGTAATGAGTTAATTCAGGGATTCCGTCAAGCCGTTGCCACCATATCTGATCGTGTACACCTACTCAACCATCAGGGCTACTGGCTCAGCCACAGTAACTCCCTGCAAGAGTGGGGTTTCATGTTTGGTAATGAGGTTCACTTTGGCAATGAATTCCCGGAGATTTTGAATCAAGTTCAGCAAGGAGGCAATGGCAAGCTGATCACCGATCATGGCATATTCTCCTATCTGACGGTCAACCCGCTCACCATTGCTCAAACCTATGCAGGAGGGACGAGCGGTCAACTACAGGTCAACCAGCAGACACCATACCAGTGGCATGTAATCGCCCACCTCCCTCCTGAGCAACTGAAGTCTACTCGTCAGGGGTTCTTCTACCAGAACCGTACCCTCTACAGTGTCATTCTCTTCTCCATCCTGATCCTATCCTGGCTACTGACCGCAGACAGTCTTCGCCGAAAGGCATTCCAACTGCACTACGCCAATGAACTCCGCTTCCGAGATACTCTACAGGAAGTACATCTGGCAGCACTAACACTGACAACTGAGGGGATGGTGCTCTTCTGCAACAACTATCTGCTCCAGCTGTTGGGTCAAGAGCGCGACACAGTGATTGGTAAAAACTGGTTCAAACACTTCACTCCGAAAGGGGATGGCAATAGCATTGAGTATCGGGAGCAACTGCTCTCCTCCAATCCGGGGCAAAACCTGGAAACAGAAATCATCGACCACAGCGGCAACCACCGACTGATGGAGTGGACCACTACCGTAACCCATAACGAGAAGGGGGAGGTAGAGAATGTCACCTTGATTGGTGAAGACATCACCGAGCAGCACAAAACCCGCGAAGCACTGATCAAGCTGGCACGCGCGGCCGAACAGAGTCCTGCGGTAATCATGATTACCGACACGCAGGGTGCCATTGAGTATGTAAACCCAAAATTTACCGAGTTGACCGGTTATAGCTTTGATGAGGTCAAAGGGCAAAACCCCCGCATCCTCAAGTCGGGAGAGACCTCAAGAGCTGAATATCACAACCTCTGGAAAACCATTACCAACGGAACGGAATGGCGTGGTCTGCTGCATAATCGTAAAAAGAATGGCGAGCTCTACTGGGAGTCCGCAGTAATCTCAGCAATCCGCAATGAGGAGGGAAAAATCTCCCACTACCTCTCTGTCAAGGAGGACATCACACAACGCAAGCAGCTCGAAGCAGACATTGAGCAGCAGCAGCGAGATCTGGATCGTGCCCGCACACTGGCTGTGGTTGGAAAGATGGCAAGCATGGTGGCACATGACCTGCGCAACCCGCTCTCCTCAATCAAGATGGGGCTACAGATTCTGAGCAAGCGCCCAGACTCTGATCAACAAACACATGAACTGTGTGAAATCGGTCTCGAACAGATCCGTTACATGGATAACATCATGGAGGGACTGCTCGCCTATGCACGCCCAGAGAGACTCGACATCTCCTGGGGCACCTTCGACAAGTTGATTGACACTGCAATCAGCGCACTACAGGATCGTCTGATAACAACATCAGCAGAAATCACAATCGAGATTCCCCCCTCTCTACCTACCCTACAGCTCGATAAATTGAAGATGCGGCGAGTACTAACCAATCTGCTGACCAACGCACTCAATGCCATTGATGAAGCCGTACCAGATAATCCAGCGATTATCATTCAGGCACAACAGGAGATTGCCAACCATGGTTCTTCTGTCTCCCTCAAAATCTGTGATAACGGGACTGGTATTGACCCCAAGCAACGGGAGGCTCTGTTTGAGCCTTTCTTCACCACCCGGGCCAAGGGGACTGGCCTAGGCTTGGCCATCGTCCGGCAGATTATCGAACAGCACCACGGTATCATCACACTGCACAACAATCCACCACAGGGTACCTGTGTAGTAATCAACCTGCCTACCCACCAGGCTGACCCTGCTACAACAACCTTTGATCCAGATCAGGGCTCCTCTTCCAGCCCCTCGCTCCCTGTCCAACCACCACATCAGGAATAGCACCATGGCCGATATTCTGATTATTGATGACGACGAAGCAAGCTGCCGCACATTGCGGCTTCATCTGCGAGCACAACACCACAACGTTGAGATTGCACACAATGTAGAGGATGGACTTGCCACGGCTGCATTAATGTCACCTGCCCCCGAACTCATCATCCTCGACATCCAGATGCCGGGACGAACTGGACTGGAGGGGCTACCCGACTTCACCAGCCAGTTTCCTGCAACTCAGATCATCATGATCACCGCCTTTCACGATATGGACAGCACCATCGAGGCAATGCAGAACGGTGCCGATGACTACATTCACAAACCGATCGATATCGACGAGCTTGATCACTCTATTGCACGATTACTAGCTCAACAACTCAACCAAGAAGAGATGCTGGAGACTCCGGCAACCAGCTCCGTCCACTCCAAGATTGTTGGACGCGGCAGCGCCATGCGTGAGGTATTCAAGACTATCGGGCTGGTCGCACGCAGCCCTGCTACCGTACTGATCACTGGTGAGAGCGGAACCGGAAAGGAGCTGGTCGCCAATGCCATCCACAGTGCAGGAGAGAATCCAGCAGGCCCCTTTGTAGCGGTCAACTGTGCTGCAGTGGTGGAGACTCTACTGGAATCCGACCTCTTTGGCCATGAGAAGGGGGCTTTCACCGGAGCCATCAATAGACAGCCGGGAAAATTTGAGCTGGCCGCAGGTGGCACCATATTTCTCGACGAGATTGGTGAACTCTCCTCCAATATGCAGGCCAAACTACTGCGTGTGCTTCAGGAGCGTGAGTTCACGCCGGTGGGCGGCAAATACCCGATCAAGGCCAATGCCCGAGTGGTTGCAGCAACCAACATCAACTTTGAGGAGAAGGTGAGAAATGAGGAGTTCCGTGAGGATCTCTTCTACCGCCTGCAGGTAGTCACTATCCACCTACCACCCCTACGCAAACGTAAAGAGGATTTGATTGATCTGGTGCGAAACCTGCTAGAGCGGATCAATCGGGAACTGGGACGCAATGTGAACCAGATCAGTCTGGAGGTAATGAACTGCTTTCAGGAGTATGAGTGGCCCGGTAATGTACGTGAACTGGAAAATCTTCTGACCAAACTGGTCGCTCTCTCACCCGGCACCTCAATCACCGCAGATCTGCTGCCAGAGCCACTCAGCAGTGGCACACTTTTCGCTGAAACAGACCTGCAAGCACCCTCATCCTATACACCGTCCAAGCTCGCCAGCAATAAGAAAACGGATAAGGTACACCGCTCGCTACAGGAGGTGGAGCGTGAACATGTTCTACGGGTCCTTGACGCAACCGCTTGGCACAAAGGTAAGAGTTGTGAAATTCTAGGGGTATCTCGCCCCAGATTGAGACGTCTGATCAACCAGTACAATCTGAACCCGGAGTAACCCTGTCCACTCACAAACTGATGTACAACCAAAACAATGACTCTCAAGAAGGGTATAAAATTACAAAACACCACTAATGCGTCATAAATAATCGGCAAATCTAAAAAAGGGACAACCTATCCCTGGATTACCCCTTCACCCGTATCCTTGGTGGTTCAACGTCCGCTTTTGGCTGAGCGCAGGGCATGATCAATAACGACACAAGACCAGCATATGTGATCTCAACAGGTCTAAACCAAGGTCTGCTTCAAGCACAATGCCCGCACTGGTAACCCCTCAAATCGAGCACACCTCAGAGTCTCTTGCTTGTCATTTGCGATCGTCTCACATGCTTCTCCCCTCAGAGGCTGCTCTTCGTAACACTGCTGACATAAGAGCCACTAGATCAAGTGAGTGAGCCAGCCTCTAGACACTCAAGCAATTCTATCTTCCGAAGACCCCTTATTTCTCTGCGGCTACTCAAACATCGACTTGTAGGCCATATCCTCCACCAGGATATGTTTCTCCCACCAATCGACCAACATTGAAAACAGCTCCTCCGTCACTGGTGTCCCAACGTTGAAGAGGTAAAACTCACGTAGCCGCATAAAACACT
>CAYFNH010000030.1:0-23581 GCA_964344435.1 uncultured Piscirickettsiaceae bacterium
ATCGCCTCGGCAAAATCGAGATAGACACTACGTCCCATCTTGCCCACACCCCGCCCCTGATCACAGACATGCTTGACCGCACGTGAGGAGATGTCACGCGGAGAGAGGTTGCCGTAGGCGGGATACATGCGCTCCAGGAAATAGTCACGCTCCTGTTCCGGGATCTGCTGCGGAGGCCGATCGTCCCCTGCCTGTTTGGGTACCCAGATTCGACCATGGTTGCGCAGCGACTCCGACATCAGCGTCAGCTTGGATTGCCCCGCATGGCTCATCGGGATGCAGGTGGGGTGGATCTGGGTAAAGGCGGGATTGGCAAACAGGGCACCACGCTTGCAAGCACGCCAGCCGGCAGAGACATTACAGCCGGCGGCATTGGTCGAGAGGTAATAGACATTGCTGTAGCCACCGGTCGCCAGCACAACCGCATCCCCAAGATGGGCCTCAATCTCGCCATTGAGCAGGTTGCGAGTGACAATACCACGAGCAGTACCCGACTCAACAATCAGATCCACCATCTCACTGCGGGTATGGAGATGGACCTGACCGGCATGGATCTGTCGGTTGAGCGCTCCATATGCACCCAGCAACAGCTGCTGTCCGGTCTGCCCCCGCGCATAGAAGGTGCGCGAGACCAGCGCCCCCCCAAAGGAGCGGTTATCCAGCAAACCACCATACTCACGGGCAAACGGCACTCCCTGTGCCACACACTGGTCGATGATCTGGTTACTGATCTGTGCCAGCCGATAGACATTGGCCTCGCGCGAACGGAAGTCTCCCCCCTTGATGGTATCGTGAAAGAGGCGGTGGATACTGTCTCCATCGCCACGATAATTTTTCGCCGCATTGATCCCCCCCTGTGCTGCCACCGAGTGGGCACGACGAGGAGAGTCATGAAAGGTGAAGCTCTCGACCTGATAGCCCAACTCTGCCATGGTTGCGGCGGCAGAGGCCCCGGCCAGTCCGGTACCCACCATCAGCACCTTGTACTTGCGCTTGTTATTGGGGCTGATCAGGCGCAGATCATCCTGACAGCGAGCCCACTTCTGTTCCAGTGGGCCGGGGGGAATTCTGGCATCAATCACGCCAACACCTCCGTCCATACCGCCAGCGGTATGGAGAGAAATCCAGTAACCACCAACAAGGTCACCCCCTGCGCCAGACGCTGCAACAACTGCAGATAGCGCTCGTGGTAGAAACCGAGCGTCTGAAACAGCCCACGAATCACATGCAGCAGATGGAGTCCCAGCAGCACCATTGAAACCGTGTAGAAAGCGGCAATCCACGGAGTACGAAAACCGTTGACTACCCGTTGATAGACATCGACCATGCCGTTTCCATCCAGTTGATAAAAGCTGCTGTCGGCACCGACCCCCAGTGTCAGGTGGGCCAGATGGAAGATCAGAAACAGCAACACAGCAATTCCACTCCAGAGCATATGGTGGTCACGCAGTTGGCGGGTAAACCAGCCGGGATAGCGGCTTCTGCTCGATGCACTGTGGCGGTTCTCACGGGCCAGCTCGAGCCCCATGACGATATGCAGCCCGACCAGAAGCAACATGGTGATACGGAAAGGCCACAGCATCACACTGTGCTGCAGCCAGTGGGCGTAGCTATTGAGAATGGTGGCCCCCAGAAAGATACTCATATTGCCCGCCAGATGCCCCACCACAAACAGCAGCAACACCGTGCCGCTCAACGCCATCACCAACTTGCGACCAATGGAAGTACGGAGCAGGTGAATCAGGCGATACATGGTACTACTTTACCATGCCCCACTCATGCCTTGGGAGGCACCGGATCCTCTCCCCCCTCATGCCAGGGGTGGCAACGCCCGATTCTGCGGATTGCCATCCAGCTGCCACGCAGAGCACCATGCACTCTCAAGGCTTCAATGGCATAGTTGGAGCAGGTAGGGTTGAAGCGACAACTCTGTCCAATCCAGGGGCTGAGCACAATCTGATATCCACGCACCAGCCAAATCAACAGCTGTCTCATCCCTGCCCCACCGTTTAATGACGCTTGCGCTGTGCCGCCAGATCGATACTCTGCTTGAGCTGGTTGACCTCAAAAAATGGCTTCTCGAAGAAGGCAAACAGTTTACGCTGGTTACGCTCCGAGAGATCAATCTCTGGAGTGGCATGGCCGGAGATCATGATGATGGGGACTCTGGCGAGATCACTATCCGAAAGCTCATCCATGAACTCGTCACCGGTCACCCCCAGCATGCGGAAATCAAGCACCAGGACATCCGGCTGCTCTGCTCTGAACTGCTCCAACCCCTCGGCTCCACTGGTTGCGAACAGCAGTTGATAGCCCTCACCCCCAAGAATCTTTTCAAACAGCTTATGAATCACTACCTCGTCATCCACCACCAAAATCTTTATCAGATTACTCATCGCTCACTCTTTAGGGGTTAAGTTGAAAACGGGACATCATCTCGTTGAGTCGCTGCGACTGTTGATCGAGAATCTGACTGTTACTGGCACTCTCCTCAACCTGCAGGGCGTTGCTCTGGGTTGCGGTGTCAATCTGTTGCATGGCCTGGTTGACCTGTACAATGCCCTGCCCCTGCTCATGGCTGTTACTGCTGATCTCACCCACGATCATATTAACCTTGTCAACCGCAGCCTTGATCTCATCCAGAGAGCCACCCAACTGATTGACCTCACTGACCCCGGAGTTGACCTGCTCTAGGGTGCGCTCGATCAGCACCTTGATCTGCTTGGCAGCATCGGCACTGCGCTGGGCCAGAGCCCGCACCTCACCAGCCACCACGGCAAAACCACGTCCCTGATCACCGGCACGGGCCGCCTCAACTGCAGCATTCAGTGCCAGCAGGTTGGTCTGAAAAGCGATGCTGTCAATTACCGTAATGATCTCTCCAATCTGATCGGATGCCTCGGAGATCTGACTCATCGAGGTGGTTGCCCGGAACATGATCTCGCTGCCTCTGGCTGTTTTCAGGCTGGCCTCATCAGCCAGTCCTGCTGCCTGGCGAGAGTGCTCGGTACTGTGCTCCACACTGGCCGCCATCTGCTCCATGCTGGCAACCGTCTGCTCAACCGAGGCTGCCTGCTGCTGAGTCAGGTCGGCAAGTGTGCGCCCGGTTTCAGAGACCCGAGAGGCGTGGGTGGAGAGTGTTTTCGAGCTCCCCTGAATCTCATTCACCATCTGGCTGATCTGCTCGGTAGAACGGTTGAGGGTCTGTTGTAACGACGCCAACTGCCCCTGGTAGTCCCCCTCGATACGGGCATAGAGTTTGCCCTCTGCCTGCAGATTGGCCGTACTGGTAATGTTATTGACCCCCTCCTCCAGCTGCTGCAGGCTCTGGTTGATATTCTCCTGCAGCTTGGCAAACTCCCCCTGCAGCGGCGTAGTAATACGTCCACTAAAATCACCCTCTGCCATACGACGCACCACCTAGTTGATCTCTTCATGTGCGTTGGCGAGGGTATCAATGGCCTCCTTGGCGCTTCCCAGCATAATGGAAAAGTCCCCCTCAGCGCTCAGTTTGAAATCGGAAGAGAAATTCCCCTTGGCCAGTCCGATCAACACCTTGTAAAGGGAGTTAATGGAGCGGAAATTGTTATGGATAGTCTCGTTGATAGTCTCTTTGAGAACCCGAAAGTCCCCATCCATCTCCACTGCAATACGACGGTCGAAGTGGCCGGCTGCGGTCAACTTGGTAATGTCATTGGTCTCACTGACGCTGGCCTGCATCATCTGCATCATGCTGTTGTAGGCATCGGCAATCTCACCAAACTCATCCCGGCGATAGAGCTTCACCCTGGGACTCAAGCGGTGGTTGCTGGCAGCACAGGCGATGGTCTCGGGATGGTCTTCAGCGGTGAGATGATCTGTTTGCGGGCAATCTGCCACACCATCAACGTACCCAAAACCACCGTGCTATAGGGAACCCAAAGTAGCGGGCTCCCCTCCGGGATCGTCCGGATCCAGGCAAACATCCCCAACACACCCAGCGTGGTGAGCAGAAAAATCCCTCCAAGCTTGGTGCTGATCCCCACTCGGGTCATCGGGTTGATGCGATACATCAAATCCTCCCAACGACTCATCACCACCCCTTCACGGATCACCAATTTGCCATCCGCAATCTGCTTGTAGACCCCATCGATGGTGGCAATCTGCTCCTCCGATGCCGGAGTACGTATCGAGAGGTAGCCAACATGTTTTTGGTTGCTGTTGTAGTAGGGGGCAACATTGGCCACCACGTAGTAAGCATCCCCGTTCTTGCGACGGTTCTTGACCACCTGGTTCCAGCTCTTGCCAGACTGAATGGTTCTCCAGAGATCCTCGAATACCGCAGAGGGCACGTCAGGATGGCGGTTGATATTGTGTGCAGACTGCAGCAGCTCTTCCTTGGAAAAACCACTGACCTCCTCAAAGTCCCGACTGGCATCGACAATCACCCCCTTCAGATCCGTCTTCGAGTTGAGGATCTGGTCGTGTCGAACCGGATAGATCTTGTCCGTAACCGGTAAATTAACTTTCATCTGTTATCCCCCATAAGTGGTATCAGTTACTTTATAGCAGTATAGATCATCTCAAGCCGTGTAGGTTATCTGTAACTGATGAAGGTAATATCGAAAGTATTCGATAACACCAAAAACAATGATCAATAGAACCCAATCGGGGAGGTGTTTTCCCTCTCAACCACGACAACTACGGCGTTTCCTTACCGACTCGGCCAGAATTTCCAGCAGGGTTTCAGTCGCCTCCCAACCGATGCAGGCATCGGTCACACTCTGGCCATACACCAATCCAGTCCCATCCTTGATATCCTGCCGCCCCTCTACCAGATGGCTCTCTATCATCACCCCCATGATCCGCTCATTACCGGCACGGATCTGATGGGCCACATCACGCCCTACATCCAGCTGACGCTTGTAGTCCTTGCGACTGTTGGCATGGCTGAGGTCGATCATCAGGTGTGAGTTCTGCTGCGCCTTCTCCAACCCCACAATCGCATCCTGAACACTCTCGGCATCATAATTAGGGCGACCATCCCCTCCCCGCAGAATCACATGGCAATCCTCGTTACCAGCGGTGGAGAAGATGGCAGAGTGGCCCTGCTTGGTTACCGAGAGAAAGTGGTGTGGCTGTGAGGCAGCCCAGATGCCGTCAATGGCGATCTGCAACTTTCCATCGGTACCATTCTTGAAGCCAACCGGACAGGAGAGGCCCGAGGCGAGCTCACGGTGCGCCTGACTCTCGGTCGTACGGGCTCCAATGGCCCCCCAACTGATCAGGTCGGCAATATATTGTGGGCTGATCAGGTCGAGAAACTCGGTAGCTGCAGGCACTCCTTGATCATTGATATCCAGCAGCAGCTCACGAGCCAGTGCCACCCCCTTGTTGATATTGAAGCTCTGATCAAGATCGGGATCATTGATCAACCCTTTCCAGCCGATACGGGTTCTCGGCTTCTCGAAATAGACCCGCATCACCACCAGCAACTCCTGTTGATACTGTTCGATCAATGGCTTGAGCCGGGAGACGTACTCTTTTGCCGCAGCTACATCATGGATGGAACAGGGGCCTACCACCACCAGCAGTCGATCATCTTCACCATGCAGCAGCTGGTGGATCGCCTGACGGCTCTTCCACACCGTTTCAGCAGCGGTCTCGGTGATCTGATGCTGTTGATGCACCACCTCGGGCGCAGCCAGCTCCTGCATTCCTCGTATGCGCAGATCATCGGTATTGTGAAGTGTCATTGCTATTCTGCTCCAGAGTTCAGATTGTTGTTTCAGTTATCTTGGGGAGAGAGGAGGTAACCCGCACACGCCGGTCGTGGCTGGAATAGTATCAGCGCCCTGCAACTGCGGCCTGCTTGATGGTCTCTTTCAGTCTGGCCATTTCAAAGAATGGCTTCTCGAAATAGGCAAACAGTTTGCTCTTGTTACGTTCGGTCAGGTCGATATCGGGCACGGCATGGCCGGAAACCATCACCACCAGGCTCTCTTCCAGCTCCTGGTCGGTAAGTTTGGTCATCAACTCGTCCCCCGTCATTCCCATCATGCGATAATCCAGGATAATTACCTTCGGACGCTGTTCCCGAATCAACTCGAGCCCCTCTTCACCGTTGGTAGAGAAAAGAAGTTCATAGGGCTCTGCCGCCAACATCTTGCGGAACAGCCTGTGGATCACCTCTTCATCATCCACAACCAGCACCTTAATCTTGTCACTCATCAATCTGCCTCACTCTCTAGCGGAAACAGGATTATAAACCGGGCTCCACCGCCCTGCATGACTGTCTGATACTCAATCGTCGCACCATGGTCTCTCAACATTCCATGGATCTCGGAGAGCCCCAGGCCGGTGCCTTTTCCCGGCTCCTTGGTGGTTACAAACGGATCAAACATACGATCCTCAATGGATTCCGGAATCCCGCAGCCATTATCGGAAAAAATGACCTCTACCGCATGCTTATCCGCCAGATAGCGGGCCTGCAGATCGATCTCTGCCTGCCATCCCGGCTTCTTGCTGGCAGCTGCCTCCTGCAGGGCATCAATCGCATTGCTGGTCAGGTTAATCAGAATACGCTGCAACTGTGAGGCATTGGCATGCAGACTCGGCAGATCCTCCGCCAACTGAACCGTGAATTTGATCTGACTGGCCTCAAGCTGTTTCTGGTAAATACGCTCTACATGCTTGATCGCCTCGGCCAGAGAGAGTTGGTCACGGTGCCTTTTATCGGGGTGGGCAAAGACCCGAAGGCTATCAATAATCTCCTTGATACGAACCGTCTGTTCCAGTGCCAGCTCAATCTCCTCCACCGCCCCTGCAGGATCCAGCGCTCTCTCTCCCTCCAGCTCCATCTTCTGTATCTGCAACATGCCATTGATATAGGAGAGTGGCTGGTTGATCTCATGGGCAATTCGTACCGCCATGCTCCCCAGAGAGGCCATACGTGCATTGCTGACCATCTGCATCTCCAGCACCTTGCTCTTTTCCCGTGCCTTCCAGTTCTGGTTCAACATACGTACCGTCTGCAACGCCTCATCAGAGGAGATGGGCTTGTTGAGAAACAGTACGTCATAGAGCAGACGCTGCTGGATCTCCTCCAGCCGATGGTCCGAGTAGGCCGTAATGATCACCACCATGATCCGGGGATCCAGCTCTCTCAACTTCTGTGCGGTCTCAAGACCATTCATCCCTCCCGGCATCCTCATATCAATCAGGGCAACACTGAAAGGTTTCTGTTCGGTCAGGGCCCACTGTGCATACTCCAGCCCAACCTCACCACTCTCTGCGGTGGTCAAGTCGTAGCGTGGGGGTTCTGTCGGGGTATCTTCTCCGTTTTCATCTGTATTCAGCACATTCCAGATCGGTAGCGGCTCTTCACGCTCTGGTTGAAAAATCTCCCGGTAAAAATCCAGCACCGCCTGATCATCATCAATCGCCAGAATCCGATCATTACTCTCAACCCGATCCAGTTGCTCGGTTACAGAAAGCAACTCCCTCTCTCCGCCTGCCTCGGTCTCATCACTCATTGGTTGGCTCCTTGTTTTCTGCCCCTATTACCATACGCCCACGTCTGGGCATATCCATCCGACACGCCATCCCCCCATCCACCACGAAGGATTGTCCGGTCACCCATTGTGACTGCCCGCTGGCCAGATAGAGCGTCATCTCTGCAATATCCTCAACCGTACCATAACGCTGTTGCGGGATATGGGGCAGCCAATCCCCCTTGGTCGCCTCCAGTACCTCACGGGTACGCTCCACCGGTACCACCCCGGGAGCAATACAGTTTACCCGAATTCCCTGCTCGGCCCACTCCAGGGCCTGCACCTTGGCCAGTGCCTCCAGCCCCGCCTTGGAGGCGGCATAGGCGGCGAAGTTCTGCACCGTATTCTTTGCATGGATACTGCTGTTGTGGATCACCGAGCCTCCGCTCGGAATATGGGGCAAAGCGGCCCGACTCAGCAGATGGGGGGCACGCAGATTGACACTGAGGGTGTCATCCCAGTGGGCCGCATCGGTATCTTCGGCATAGGCCTTCAACACCACCCCGGCATTATTGACCAGACAGTCGATACGACCAAACCGGGCCACCACCGCCTCGACCAAGGCATTGATCTCCGCCTCGATACGCAGATCAGCATAGAACCTCTCTGCCTCACCACCGCTACCGCGGGTATCGTTCAGCACCTGCTCCGCACCCGCCTGGCGGGTACGGTAGTGGACAGCGACCATTGCCCCCTCTCGCGCGAAAGCCCGGGCCATGCCAGCGCCGATGCCACCAGAGGCACCAGTGATGAGAACAACTTTTCCGTTTAATCCAAGGTTCATTCACCCAACCCAGACCCGAGCATTACGGAACATCCGCATCCACGGCCCATCCTCCTGCCAGCCCTGCGGATGCCAAGAGTGCTGTACCGCCCGGAAGACCCGCTCCGGGTGCGGCATCATGATGGTGAAGCGGCCATCACGACTGGTATAACCGGTCTCCCCCCCAGCCGAGCCATTGGGGTTGAGTGGATAGGTTTCGGTCGGAGCCCCCTGATGGTCAATATAGCGCAGCGCCAGTGCAGCCTGCTGCCGCTTCTCGGCCTCTGCAAATTCAACCCGTCCCTCGCCATGCGCGACTGCAATCGGCATCCGCGCACCGGCCATCCCCTGCAGGAAAATCGATGGAGAGTCCACCACCTCGACCAGCGAATAGCGCCCTTCGAACTGCTCGGAACGGTTCTTGACAAAGCGCGGCCAGTGCTCAGCACCGGGAATCAGCTCATGCAGCACCGACATCATCTGGCAGCCGTTGCAGACCCCCAGCCCGAAGGTATCCTCACGCTCGAAGAAGTGGCTGAAGGCATCCCGGATATTGCTGTGGAAGAGGATCGACTTGGCCCAGCCTTCACCGGCACCCAGCACATCCCCATAGGAGAAACCACCACAGGCAACCACCCCCTTGAAGCCATTGAGGTCGACTCTATTCTCCAGCAGGTCACTCATATGGACGTCATGGCAGTCGAAACCGGCACGATCAAAGGCCGCTGCCATCTCCACCTGCCCATTGACCCCCTGTTCCCGCAGAATCGCCATCTTCGGACGAATACCGCTGTTGATATACGGGGCTGCCACGTCCTCATTGAGATCATAGGGAAGTGAAACCTCCATCCCCGGATCCACACGCTCCAGCAGGCGATCAAACTCCTGATCGGCACACTCTGGATTATCGCGCAGCCGCTGCATCTGCCAGCTGGTCTCTGACCAGGCCCGTTGCAGATCAACTCGCGACTCATCGAGCAGAATCTCTCCACGATAGCGAATCGTGACCCGCTCATCCACACCCGGAGTCCCCAGAACATGACTATGGCTCAACAACCCGTGTTCACGCAACACCCCCTGTACCGCCTCAAGCTCACTGTGACGCACCTGAATCACCACCCCCAACTCCTCATTGAAGAGGGCTGCCACTGGATCGGGACCGAGATCATCCAGCAACACAGAAACCCCTACATGGCCTGCAAAGGCCATCTCACTCAAAGTGGCAAAGAGACCACCCGCAGAGCGGTCATGGTAGGCGAGCAACATCCCCGACGCATTCATCGCCTGGATTGCAGCAAAGAGATGCTTGATCGCCAGCGGACCATCGAGGTCGGGGGCGTGGTGCCCCACCTGTTTGTAGACCTGCGCCAGCGCCGAACCACCAAGGCGATTATGCTTCTTGCCGAGATCGATCAGAATCAGATCACTGTCGCCTTGATCGGTTACCAACTGCGGGGTCAGCGTCTTGCGTACATCCACCACCGGAGCAAAGGCACAGGCAATCAGCGAGAGCGGCGCGGTGACCGAGCGTTGCTCGCCATCCTGCTCCCAGACACTCTTCATCGACATTGAGTCCTTGCCCACCGGAATACAGATATCCAGTGCCTGACAGAGTTCGGAGACCGCCTGGACGGTGTCGAACAACGCCGCATCCTCTCCCGGATGGCCCGCCGGGGCCATCCAGTTGGCAGAGAAACGTACCTGGTCAAGCGACTCGATTCGGCTTGCAAGAATATTGGTCAGGGCCTCTCCAATGGCCATCCTTCCCGACGCGGCTGGCTTCAGCAGTGCCGTCGGGGCCGCCTCACCCAGCGCGGTTGCCTCTCCGGTATAGGTATCGAAGCTGGTGGTGGTGACGGCGACATCGGCTACCGGCACCTGCCAGGGGCCCACCAGTTGGTCACGTGCCACCAACCCGGTTACGCTACGGTCACCGATGGTAATAAGAAATGATTTATTGGCCACGGTAGGCAAACGCAACACCCGATAGGCCGCCTCCCGGAGATCGATCTGGTCGGTATTGAACTCCGGCTTGTGGAAACTGTTGTGCCGTACCTCACGCAACATCTTCGGCGGCTTGCCGAAGAGGACATCCATCGGCAAATCGATCGGGCTGTTGTCGAAGTGGCCATCGCCAAGGATCAGACGTTGCTCTTCAGTGGCCTCGCCGATCACTGCATAGGGGCAGCGCTCCCGCTCACAAAGCGCCTTGAACTCCTCAATACGATCCTGTGTGATCGCCAGAATGTAGCGCTCCTGCGCCTCGTTACACCAGATCTCCAGTGGTGACATTCCCGGTTCATCATTGGGAACGGTGCGCAGTTCAAATTTGCCGCCACGGCCACAGTCGTTGACGATCTCCGGTACCGCATTGGAGAGACCGCCAGCACCCACATCATGGATCGATACAATCGGATTTTCCGCTCCCAGCTGCCAGCAACGGTCAATCACCTCCTGACAGCGGCGCTCCATCTCTGGATTGCCACGCTGTACCGAGGCGAAGTCGAGACTTTCAGAACTCTTGCCACTGGTCATCGAGGAGGCAGCGCCACCACCGAGTCCAATCAACATCGAAGGTCCGCCCAACACCACGATTTGAGTGCCCGGCGGGATCTCGTGCTTCTCCACATCGTCACGACGGATGTTGCCGATACCACCGGAAAGCATGATCGGCTTGTGATAGCCACGCACCTCCTCCCCATCCGGGCCGGCCACCTTCTCTTCAAAGGTACGGAAGTAACCGTGAATTGCCGGGCGGCCAAATTCGTTATTGAAGGCGGCAGCCCCAATCGGAGCCTCCAGCATGATGTCGAGTGCGGTGACAATGCGGGAGGGCTTGCCGTGATCCGTCTCCCACGGCTGCTCGGCACCGGGGATGCGCAGATTGGAGACCGAGTAACCGGCCAGCCCGGCCTTGGGCTTGGCACCTCTTCCGGTAGCACCACCATCACGGATCTCGCCACCGGCACCGGTCGCTGCCCCCGGAAACGGGGAGATTGCAGTGGGGTGGTTATGGGTCTCCGCCTTGTAGACGATATCGATCGCCTCCTGTTGACTTTGATAGCGCCCATTCTGCGGGAAGAAACGCTCTCCCTCGAAGCCGGCCACCACGGCGGCATTGTCCTTGTAGGCGGAGAGTACCCCTTCACTATTGTTGTGGTGGGTGGCACGGATCATCCCGAACAGGGTCTCCTCACGCGACTCGCCATCGATGATCCAGTCGGCGTTGAAAATCTTGTGGCGGCAGTGCTCGGAGTTGGCCTGAGCAAACATCATCAGTTCAATATCATTGGGGTTGCGCCCCATGGCCTGGAAGTTCTCCACCAGATAGTCGATCTCATCCTCTGCCAGCGCCAGCCCCAGCTCACCATTGGCCTGCCGCAGCGCTGCGTGGCCTCCTCCCAGAACATCGACACTCATCAACGGCGCAGGCTCGGTGCTGGTAAAGAGCGCCTCCGCCTCATCGGTCGACTCCAGAACGGTCTCGGTCATGCGGTCATGGATCAGCGCCAACAACCGCGCCTCACCCTCCTCATCCAGCGCCTCCTCCAGCTCAAAGCCCCAAAGGATGCCACGCTCAATGCGGTGAACCATATCCAGACCACAGTTGTTGGCGATATCGGTCGCCTTGGTTGCCCAGGGGGAGATGGTTCCGATACGGGGCACCACTACCCACTGTTTCCCACTGACCAGCGTATCTCCGTGAGTGGGGCCATATTCCAGCAGCCGCTCCAGCACTTCTCGTTGCGCATCATCGAGTGCTCCATTGATATCGACAAAATGGAGCCAACGCGTGGAGACGCTCCGTAGTGCGGGTACCGCCTGGGCCAGCTCACGCTCGACCTTCTCAATCCGAAACTGTGACAGTGCAGGACCGCCTTCAATGATCAACATGTTCTCAACTTCCTTGTATAAATCTCATCAAAATTCCATTCCGCCCCCACTACAGGGCCCACTCCAGAATCGCTGCGCGCAAGTCCGTCCGGGAGAAAGGCTTGTTCTTGAAGTAGATTGGCGCAGTAGAGAGCTCCTCGGCCAGAGACTGCTCCAGGTGGTTGGAATAGGCCGAGACAAAGACAATTGGCAGCTCGGGTTGCAGGGCCCGCAGCCGCAGAGCCGTCTCACGACCATCCATCCCCGGAGGCATGCGCATATCGAGAAAGGCGATCTCGAATGGCTCCCCAACCCGTACTGACCTGGCTACCTCTTCTACCGCCTCCTCTCCCTGGTCGATCAACACCAGGTTGTCATGCTCCGGTTGTCCAGAGGATGCACCTGGTTCTTCGACCAGCTCCATCAACACAGAGAGTGTCTCTGTGCCTCCCTCTTCCCTTGAGCTCCCTCCCAACAGTTGGCGATAGTGCTGCAACACCCCCAGGTCATCATCCACAATCAGCACTTTCTTGCGACACCCCATACCATCCCCTCTCTATTCAGCACCTGTATCATCGGTTACAGACTCTTCCATCCCCTCCATCACCATCGGCAATCTCACCACCATGCGTGCACCACGGTTCGGCCCTTCACTCTCCACAAACACCTCTCCGCCGACCCCCTTCACAAAATTGGCTACCGAGTGCAATCCAAATCCGCTCCCCCGCTCCTTGCTACTCTCTCCAAACTTGAAAATCTCCTTGCTACGCTCCGCTGCAATCCCCACCCCGTTGTCTGCCACAACCAACTCGACCTCACCCTCCCCGGCAAGAGCCATACTCACCCTGATTACCCCTTGCAGGGCCGGCTCATCCTGCAGTCGCTCATCGATACTCTCCATGCTGTTCTTGACCAGATTAAGCAACATCTGAATCATCGGATTGCGTGGCAACCAGAGTGAACGGATGGCGGAATCCAGCTCAACCTCCACACTGACCCCTCTCCGGTCGATACTCTCCTGAATCATACTCAGGGTGTCGCCAATCATCTGCCGAGCATCAAAGCGGGAGGCACTCAGAACCGGACGGGATACCCCGCGCTGCATCTGGATGATCTCCGCAACATGGTGGGTGGAACGCTCCATCGCATCCAGCCCCTCCTGAAAGGTGCCTCGCTCCCCGGACAACTCGGTCAGCAGCTTGCCCGCCCCCTCAAGCACCTGACGTACCTTGTTGATCTGCTCAGGGGAGACTTCATCCTGCTGCATCCACTGCAAAACCGTATCGAATACCTTGACCAACCCGAACAGGTTTTTACGCTGATGCCCCAGCTTGAGCAGGTAGCCCTGTGCTCCGGTGATGGTATTGCCGATATTGTGCAGTACCGAGGCACTCATTTCCGCGATACCGGCCTGAAACGAAGCATACTGTTCAAGCCGGTTGCGCTCATCAATCTCCTGCTGTAGCTGCTCATTGATGGAGAGCGTCTGCAGTGCATGGGATGCGATGGGGATCAGGCGCTGTAACAGCGACATATGCTGCTTTTTGAAGTACGCCTGTGCTCGACTGATACAGCAGAGCACCATCACCTGGTCCACCACCGGAAAAGAGATCAATAACGCAGAGCCGGACTGGTCACGGATCTGCTGCGGTTGTTGCTGCCACTCCGTAGAGCGCGCTACGCTGTAAAGCATCACTGGATGCCCCTGCAACACCCGTTCAATCACCTTGTCACGGGGCCAGCGGCTTTCGATGTAGAGTGGCGTAGTGGCGCCGATACAGTGCAACTGTTCTCCCCCCTCCTCTATCTCCAGGGAAGAGAGAATGATGGCATCATCACACTGCAGTTGCTCGGTCACCATACTCAGTAACCGCCCCAGCATGTCATCGGTACCGGTGGCGCTGGTGATAATCTCCAGCCCCCGCAACAGACTGTTGGCCTGCTCCCGCAACACCCGCTCTTTCTCTCGTGAGCGGTCGAGATTGATCAGCGCTTCGCGAATGATTTCGTTATCGACGGTATTCATCGAACCGGGTGCCGGGCACTACCTCAATCAATCGGTTGGTTACTGAAGGTGACAATGGAGATCATCAGGTTCCCGTGTGCATTCTCATTGGCCACAAAACAGCCCTGTTCACCAAAGGTGAACACCCCAACAAACGGCTTTCCATTGAGTGCCTTCTCGATATAACCGGCGACCTCATCCATATTGGGCTGCACCGTCAGCATGCAACCTGCACAGTAGATCGCCAACCCTCCCACCAGCTGCTCCGGTGCAAAGTCACCGGCCTCGACGGCAGCCGTTGTTACCCGGCCAGCACGGCTGACCAGGCTCTCCACCGTGCCCTTCATCAATACCAGCCGATCCCCCTCCTCAATATTGGAAAAGAGGGTCACCCCCCCCTCTGCGGTCACCCCATCCGGATGTGAGAGCTTGTAGTAGGGCAGGCCGGCCACCTCACCCACCACGCGTCCCAACGGATGAAGCGTAGTCAGCGCCAGCACATTCCCCCCCTGTGGCAGCACCTCCTTAACGGCACCACCCGTCCATTCATTGTAGACCTCCGCAGCCGGGCGGCCATCAATCTCCAGCAGGGTGCGCCCCTCGCAGCGGGTCACCACGCCGGTAGTTGAGGTGGGATCATAACCACTGTGGAAGGCATAGGAGATCTGGGTGGAGGGAAACAGCACGGTAATGACCACTGCACTGTTCCAGTGTTCGCCATTGGCAATCTGTGACCAGTTGCCTGAAACGGTATTGTCGCCGCTGCTCCCCCCGGCGATCGGGACATCCGAACCGATCACCGACTCGATACCGGCAATCAGCGCCTCCTCATGGCCCGGAGCACCATTGAGCCAGACCAGAGTTGGCATCTCTCCGATTCTCATGGAGTTGTCGAGTGCCTGCTCCAGCGCCTCTACCGCGGCCTGTTGAGGATCCTCTCCAATCACGGCAGCACCGGTTCCATAACTTCCCTCCGGGTCGTGAATCCCCCACAGACTCAGGCCTACCCCCTCTTCACTGTGGAACCCCGCTGCGGTCATGGCACCAAGGCAGGAGCTGGCACCATGAACTTGGCACTCTTCCCCTGCAGCCTGCTGCAGGGTCTGCCCAACCACAGCACTATCATACGGGTCAGAATAGTAGACCATCAACAGATCCGGGGCTGCACCCAACTCTGTCTGCAGTCGGCTGTAACTGTCCGCAGCTGCGCTTGCGCTATCGGCTAGCGTGGAATAGGCCGTGGCTATCTTCATCTCTTATCTCCTCTTCTGATTCGTGGTGTGGTCACTGCAGAAATGGTCTCATCCCCGCTATACCGGAAACAGCCCCTGATGAAGAATCCCCTCTCGAGGCTGTGCCATCATTTCGGCCACGGTTTCGCGCCACTGCAGATAATGGGCGCTGGACTTGTGCGCTGCGGCCCCGGCGGCACTCTCATAGGCCTCATAGAGGACAAATTTGGTAGCATCGGCAGCATCCTGCAACACATCAAAACGGCGGTTCTCCGGCTCCTGAACCGAGGCCTCATGGTTGAGTCGGGTGGCCTCGATAAAGGCCTCAACATACTCCGGTTTAACGTAAACATGAACAATGGTGGTATGCATGGCTACTCCTATATCCTGTTTTCCACGATCGCCGTAAATTCTTCTTTGCTGAGCCGTACCGGGTTCGCCTTCTGGTCGGAACATTCCAGAATACGGGGCAGATCCTTTTTACTCACCCCGAATGTGCCCAGACGGGGAATCTGCATCTGCTCCACCCAACCAGAGAGCCCTGCAATCAACTGTTCGAGGGCACTCTCCTGCCTGGCAGTCTCCGGATAGAAGCCCAGACTCGATCCAATCATAACGTATTTTTGTAGCGCTACCGAATCGGGGGCTCGCTGTTGCAGTGCCTCGATATTGATACGGTTGGCTTCGGCCAAAAGGGTACCACAGGCCACCCCGTGGGGAATGGGAAAGAGCCCGCCAATCGGGCCGGCCAGGCCATGCACCACCCCCAGTCCGGCATGCGCCAGAGTGATACCGGAGACCATCGACCCATAGGCCACTGCCGCACGGGCCTCTCCATCCTCGGCAGCAGATTCCCATAGCGGAATCAGCCCCTTGCCCATCTGCTTCAGGGCGGTGAGGGCAAGCCCATCGCTAAAGGGGGTGGCTGCAGTAGAGAGGTAGGACTCCAGCAGTTGACTGAGCGCATCACAGCCGTTGGCAGCAAGCAGCGACTGGGGCGCAGTAGAGAGCAGATCCGGATCCACCAGCGCCAACCGGGGCACCAGTGCCGGGTGACGAAAGGACTTCTTGAAACCACGCTTCCGATCCGCCAATACTCCGTTCATACTGGCCTCGGAGCCGGTTCCCGCGGTGGTCGGCACCGCTATCAGAGGAAGTACCGTACCGTCATGGGTCTTACCATTCCCCACCCCCTCCAGGTACTCCATTACCGAATCTCCGCTGGGAAGCAGGCCAGCAATACACTTTGCCGCATCCAGCACACTGCCCCCCCCAATCGCCACCACCACCTCGACCGGTGCTGTAACCAGCTCTGCCACAATCTGATCCACCTGTTGTGGTGAGGGCTCAGCGGAAATCACGACCCTCTCCATCAACTCCAGACCCGCCGAACGTAACCGGGAAAGAATCTCGAAGCGCTGGTCGAGCTGATCAAAGGAGTTCGCACCGGTCACCAGCAACACCTTGCTCCCCCACCCCCGGGTACGGTCACCCAGCTCATCGATGGCACCTGCCGCAAAGCGGATCACCGGTAGCGGAGCAACCTGGAAGTCGAGGCTCACGCAACCTCCTCCCAGGCCAGCCCCGACTGCTGATCGGCAATCTTGAACCAGCTCTGCTCACACTGCAGCACTTCACTCAGCAGCATCCTCAGGCGATCCCGACAGTTGTTCTTTTCACTGACATGCATCACCGCCAGATGTTGCAACCGGGAGGTATCGATCTGTTGCAGCAGGTCTGCGGCCTGGCGGTTACTGAGATGCCCCAGACGACCACCGACACGCTGTTTGAGGGTGTAGGGATAGGGGCCAACAGCCAACAGCTCCGGGTCATGATTGCACTCCAGCAGCAGTGCATCACAACCATCCAGTTGACGTTCGATATGAGGGGTAACCTCCCCCGCATCGGTCAACAAGCCAATCTGTCGACCGGCACCACGAAAGGTGTACTGCAGCGGTTCACTGGCATCATGCGGAACATGGTAGGGGGTAACCTCGATCTCCCCAATGGTGAAGGGCTGGTGCCCACAGACAATCCGTACCCGCTCGAACAACCCCTGTTTGCGCTCCGCCTCACGGGCGGTACCACTCGACATCCATACCGGCACTCCGCTCTTGTGGGCCAGACGACGCACTCCGCCAAGATGGTCACTATGCTCATGGGTCACCAGGATGGCATCGATATCATCCACCGAACGCTGCAGACGCTGCAGACGCTGCTCGGTCTGTTTGAGTGAGAAGCCACAATCCACCAGCAGTGTGGTCTCTCCACACTCGATCAGGGTTGCATTTCCCTTACTACCACTACCCAGCGAGGCAAAGCGCATCATGGCCACAGGCCGGAAGCAGTAAGCTGCCAGCTTATGGCTTGTGGCTTATGTCTGTAGCGTATGGCTTGCAATTTTATTTGAGTTGCTCATGCAGCAGGGTAATGATGCGGCGTGCGGTTCCCGAGCGATCGATCTGTTCCTGGGCATCCAGCACCAGCACACGACTCACCTCGTCATGACTCTCCACCCGGATCCGGTATTCGCCTTCACTCGGTTGTTCATCCCCTCCCCAGAACTTGATCTTGTCGAGGATCCCCTTCTTCTCATTATCCTTGAACGGGTCAATATAGCGCACATAGTAGAGCCCCTTGGAACGATCACGATCTTCCACGGTAAAGCCCACTCGATCGAGCGCATGTCCGGTACGACGCCAGGTACGGGGGAAGCCCTCCTTGATCAGCAGGAAGCGCTCTCCCTCCTTGGTATCGACAATACGGGCACGCTCTACTACCCCCTTGTCCTCCAGCGCCGCCAAATTGGCATTGGCACGTGCCGCCTCCATGCCGAGGAAGGACATGATGCGACTGAGCAGCTCCGCCTCCAGCTCCGGCATCGCCGGTTGTGGTACCCAGACAAAGGTATCACCGGATGGCTCCTCCTCCATACGACGATGGCTGAGATAGAGCTCGGTTACCCCCGCTTTGGTGGCACGCTCCAGGCGCAGACGGAACTTATCCCGGGTGCCGGTGGAGTAGATGGCATCAATCGCCTTACTGAGCATACTGCGGATCGGGCCATCCTTGATCTCGGCACGGTTCTCAGCCCAGTCTGTCTCCATGATGCCGATGCGGGGATCTTCCCGGCTGATCAGGAATCCGTTCTTGAGCCAGAACTCCCGCAACTTGGACCAGAGCTGTTCGGGGGTAGCCTGGATCTCCAGCCAGCGCTGATCCCCATCACGCACCACCTGAATCTCCTTTTGCAGCGGCATCACCTCGGCTGCCTTGGTAATAAGCCCTCCAGCCCCCCCTTCAGATTCATAGCTCTTCAGCGTGGTTACCCCACCCGGAACCTGATAGAGATCCTGAATGGTGGCGGTGGCAAGGTCGGGGGGCAACTCCAGCGGCTGCTCCTCGGTCGCACTCTCGTAACTCAGCTCCTTCTTGTAGGCCTTGTACTCCTCTACAGCGGTATCCACCGTACTGCAGGCGGAGAGCACAACAACCCCCGCCACCACAGTTGCCATCTTGTACCCTCTATTCATTACTCAACGCCCCTCTGCTGCCGCAATGGCATCACGAATGGTCTGACGATGCACCTCGGAGAGTGGAGTCAGCGGCAGACGAATACCGCTGGAGATCCTGTCCATCTCATGCAACGCCCACTTGACCGGAATCGGGTTGGCCTCCAGGAAGAGATCACGATGCAGCGCCTTGAGGGGCTCATTGAGCTCGTGGGCAAGTTGGTGGTTACCGCTCGCTGCGGCCTCACACATCTGATGCATCTGTGACGGGGCCACATTGGCGGTCACCGAGATGGTGCCATGCCCCCCCTTCAGGATGAACTCGGTACAGCTGGAGTCATCTCCACTATACAACTCAAACCCCTCCGCCATCACCGAACGAATCTGTTCAATACGGGATAGATCCCCAGTCGCCTCCTTGACGCCGATGATATTTTCAATCCAGGAGAGCCGGCCAATAGTCTCCGGCAGCAGGTCACAGGCGGTACGTCCGGGGACGTTGTAGAGAATCTGAGCGATATCGACCGTTTCCGCGATCTTCTTGTAGTGGAGGTAGAGCCCCTCCTGGGTGGGCTTATTGTAGTACGGCGTCACCAACAGGGCCGCATCCGCCCCCTGCTCCTTGGCACAACGGGTCAGATCAATCGCCTCCTGAGTCGAATTGGCTCCGGTTCCGGCAATGACTGGTACCCGCCCATCTGCCTGTTCCACCACTCTGCGGATGACCTCACAGTGCTCTTTCTCGTTCAGTGTAGCAGACTCTCCGGTGGTACCCACCGCCACGATGGCATCGGTACCCGCCTCCACATGAAACGCAACCAACCGATCCAGTGCATCCCAATCCAGTGCGCCATCCGCCTGCATCGGGGTGACCAGCGCCACCATACTTCCTCGAAATCGGGTCATGACTCTCTCTTATCCAATAATTTTCGTAATTATTCAGCTCACGCCTGAACAGTTACTAATTTTAAATTCGTTACAATTGAGCAATGGTACTTCTGCTAAGGTAGGGTGACAAGATATACTCTCTGCCATGGAAAAGACTGCACCCACAGACAATCTGGTAATCACCGCACTGGGCGAGGATCGCCCCGGCATCATCAATGAACTCTCTCGCATCGTACTGGAGCAGAAGGGGAACATCCTCGACAGCCGGATGACCGTTTTGGGTGGAGAGTTTGCCATTCTGCTGCTGGTATCGGGAAAGTGGGACACCATTGCCCGGCTGGAGGCCTCTCTGCCCAAGTTTCAGGAGAAGCTGGAGCTGACCATCCTGACCAAACGCACCTCGGATCGACCCAACAAGGTTCAGTATCTGCCCTACCATGTAGAAGTGATCTCCATCGACCATCCCGGCATTGTCCACAAGGTGGCGGATTTTTTCTCCTCCCGGCAGATCAATGTAGAGGAGATGAACACCAGCAGCCACCATGCTCCTCACACCGGAACCCCGATGTTTATACTCAACATGGTACTGGGCGTTCCACAAAAGCAGTCGGTTACCCAACTGCGGGAGAACTTTCTCGACTTTTGTGATGCAGAAAACCTGGATGGGCTACTGGAGCCGATCAAATAGAGCGGTTCCAGAAAGCGGCTACAGAATCTTTCCCAACGCTGCAATCAAATCCAGTGCCAGTTGCGGCACCGTATCGAACTGCTCCCCGTCGATTGCCAACTGTAGTGTCTCTGCCTTTTGGGCAATCAGGGTAAAACCGAAGGATCCGGCACTTCCCTTGACCGTATGCGCAGTCTTGCGCAACGCCTCCCACTCGCTGTTGTCCAGCGCAGTGTTGAGCGCAGCGTGGTAGTTGGCTGCACTCTGCTTGAATATGGCCATCAACTCCTCATCCACCTCCTGACCTATATCCGATGCAGGGCTACCCTGCTGCTGTGAATACATACTGCTCAAAACACCTCTCCAACTCTTTTTTCAATCACTTCCAATACAATGACAGTCCTGATTATCCCAACTTCGGCCATGCCGAGATCACTGCCTTGACCAGGGTCGCCAACGGGATGGCAAAGAATACCCCCCAGAACCCCCAGATACCACCAAAGAAGAGCACCGCCACGATAATCGCAACCGGATGCAGGTTAACCACCTCGGAAAAGAGCAGCGGAACCAGCACATTGCCATCCAGCGCCTGAATCACCCCGTAGACCAGCATCACGGTTCCCAGGTCACCACTCCAGCCAAACTGGTAGAAGGCAACCGCTGCCACCGGCAGAGTGACCACCGTTGCCCCAACGAACGGAACCAACACCGAGAGCCCGACCAGTACCCCGAGCAGGGCCGCATACTGCAGCTGAAAAAAGATGAAACCGAGATAGGTGACAACCCCGACAATCAACATCTCCCAGAATTTCCCGTGGATATAGTTACCAATTTGCAGGTCGACCTCATGCCACACCTGCTCCGCCAGAGAGCGATCTCTTGGCAGAAATGAGGTAAGCCAGGCAAACAGGGTACGCTTGTCCTTGAGCATAAAGAAGACCAGCATCGGCACCAGCACCAGATAGATCAGCACGGTGATGATGCCTGGAATGAAGGCAAGACTGCGAGAGAGGGTCTGCTGGGCAAACTCGGTCATCGAACGACTGGCGGTATTAACGATCTCGGTCAGTTGCTCTGCACTGACCAGTGCCGGGTAATTCTCCGGAAGTTGACTCAGAAGCACTCTCCCCGCCTGAACCATCTCCGGAACGGTAGCCAGAAACTGGGTAACCTGACGCGAGAGCAGCGGTAACAGCACCACAATGAGAAAGATGAAGAGCGCCAGAAACAGTAGATAGACTAGGGCAATCGCCAGTGAATTTCCCACCCCCTTGGCCTTGAGCTGCTCAATCGGGGTATCCATCAGATAGGCCAGAACGATTGCAATCAGAACCGGTCCCAGCATCTGCCCGAACAGCAGCACCACAGCAAACAGGGTCGCCAGCAACAGCAGCAGGATCACCAACTGCGGGTTGGAGAGGTTGCGCTCAAACCAGCGAAGTAAAATATTGTCCGACATCACCTCTTTCCTGCTCAAGACTCCAGATAACGTTGATAGTGGTTGCGAAAGATCTCCTCCAACTCATCAATCACCGCTACCGCATCACGTCCACTCACCAGGTGGGCACTCATCAGGTCGGCCCCCTGTTTCAACAGCTGCTCGTGTTTCAGCATAGGGTAGGTCTTGGCCAATCGCTGCAGCGCATGGATCACCTTCTCCTGCTCCGGACGGGGAATCTCCAGAGGAGTCTGCTTCTCCTGTTCAACCGGCTCGCTGTTCTGCTGCAGAAATTCTGCAAAATAGAGCAGGGCCTGCTGCTCTTGATGGGGCAGCGCACGGTAGATCTGCTGCAAGCGCTCCAATTCACTCATGCACTACACTCACCCTCTCCCAATGTGCACCGTATTGGCTACGGTGAACATTCAGGATTTATTGCTATGGGTTTCGCAATACTCCTTGGCAAACTCAAGCAGCTCATCCATCGCCCGCAGACGAAACTTCTGCTTCTGATGCACAAAGGAGAAGGGGCGCACCATGTGTGGATCAAGTCGAATCATCTTCACTGTGCCCAACTGCAGCTCTTTCTGGATCGAGGCACGAGAGATGATGGTGATCCCGATACCGGACTCAACGGCCCCCTTGATCGCCTCGGGGCTACCCAGTTCCATGATTACATTCAGATCCGCCGGATTGACTCCCGCCTCGGTCAAATAATCATGAATCACCTCACGAGTACCCGAACCCTCTTCACGCCAGATATAGGGGTACTCCTTGATCTCATCAATCTGAATGGCCTCTTTGGCCGACAGTGGATGATCCGGTGGAGTAATCAGCACCAACTCATCCTCTCGACAGAGGTCGAGTTGCAGCTTCTTGTTGGCCACCGGTGCCTCGACAATACCGAGGTCAATAACATTGTTTTCCACCATGGAGACAACACTGTCGGTATTGCCCACTTTGAGTCGTACTGTGACCGAGGGGTGCTTTTCGTGAAAACGCCCCAACATATTGGGCACCATATATTCGGCAATCGTGGTACTGGCACCGACAATCAATACCCCACTGACCTCACCGGTCATCTCCCGTACCGCATTGTCCATCTCTCCATAGAGATCGAGAATCCGTTCCGCATACCCATAGACCCGTTCGCCCGCCTCGGTCAAGGTGATACGGTTGTGGGTACGGTCAAACAGCCGGGTATTGAAATAGTCTTCCAGCTGGCGCACCTGGAAGGTGACCGCCGGTTGGGTCATATGGAGCGACTCCGCTGCCTTGGTAAAGCTGAGCATGCGGGCAACGGTGTGAAATACTTGTAATCTTCGATCTGCCATGGCCTTTATCTACACTATCGTTTTGGATAAAGAGCGTTTATACCATAAAGATCTCCGATACTCCAATAGACCCCATAATATTTCAGAGAACTTTAAACGGCTACGCAAAACATGGCTGAAATGGCAATCACAAGAGGCTGTTCCATACACTTTGCTGGGGCCCCCTGTGTTGAACTACGGGTGGAGATTCTGAGACAGACAATACTGTGGTTGGGGTACTAGATCCGAAACAGGCTATTGAAGATTCAGCGGTATTTTGAACACATCCTTACTCAAAACTTCCCCAGCTGCAAATATGAGTGCAACCACCCCCAACACCTCTTCCTCTTCCTCTTCC
>CAYFNH010000031.1:0-23179 GCA_964344435.1 uncultured Piscirickettsiaceae bacterium
CGATGTGGGTATCCGGTATCATGCAGGGCCTGATGTGGCGTGACTACGATGAGTACGGCACACTCAGCTATACCTTTGCAGAGTCTGTAGCGGCGATGGTGCCTTACTACAAGATGCGTGCGATTGGTGGTGTGATCTACTGGCTTGGGGGCGTTGTCATGCTGTACAACGTGGTAATGACTGTGGCGACTGCTAAAGAGCGTCAGGCTTAATCAAGGAGTAGAGAACAATGGCTGATAAAATTTATTCAACCAAGCTTCAGGATAAGATCGAGCGTAGCGCGATCATTATGCTGCTGTTCGTCATGGTCACTGTATCGGTAGGTGGTCTGGTGGAGATCGTTCCACTGTTCACCATTGATGAGACCATGGAGCATAATGCCAATCCTGAGATCGTATGGCAGCGCAAGGCAGGGGATACCCTGGAGAGCTGGAAGCCGGGTGACGGCATCCGTCCTTACACTGCACTGGAACTGGCTGGACGCAAGTTCTATATCCGTGAGGGGTGCTACACCTGTCACTCCCAGATGATCCGTCCGTTCCGTGATGAGAAGGAGCGTTATGGTCACTACTCACTCGCTTCCGAGTCGATGTATGACCACCCCTTCCAGTGGGGCTCCAAACGTACCGGGCCTGACCTGGCGCGTCTGGGTGGAAAGTACTCTGATGAGTGGCACCGCCAGCATCTGAGAGCTCCACGCTCCGTGGTTCCCGAGTCCGTCATGCCGAACTATCCATGGCTGGCTGAGAACAAGCTGGATGGCTATGATATCGAGAGTCACATGAAGGTGATGCAGATGATGCCTGGTGTTGGACATGTCCCATACACTGACGCAGACATTGCAGGTGCCAATGCCAAGCTCGCGGGCAAGACCGAAGAGGATGCGGTGATTGCATACCTTCAGGTACTTGGAACCATGGCCAAGCTGGATTACAGCAAGACCTATCGTAAGTAATGACTAACGAGAAAGAGACAGGCTTCTTCTATACCGATTGGGCGGCGCTGACCGTTAACGATTGGGTGGGAATGATCGTGACGGTCACCGTTGCAGTCGTGTTGGTAGTAGCCTATTTCCTGGTCTTCAATCCAAAAAACAAGGAGCGTCTGGAGTCTCAACGCTATCTGGTCGATGGACCGGAAGGGGAAGAGTTCCTTGCTGAAAATCGTACTAACATGAGTACACACGGAGAAAACAAATGAGTGAGAATAATCCGTTTCCAAACGAGAGTAATACTGGTCACTATTGGGATGATACCCTGCGTGAGTTGACCAATGATCCACCGGGTTGGTGGAGGATCGGCTTTCACGCCAGCTGGTTGTGGTGTCTGGTCTACTTTGTCCTCTATCCATCCCTGCCTACCCTGGATCTGCAGGGGTATACCAAGGGAACCATGGGCTGGACGGCTGTAGGTGAGTACAAGGAAGATCTGGCCAAGATCGACAATGTACGCCAGAAGTGGGAGGACAAGATCAATGATCCGAACACCACGGCGGCCATGATCATTGCCGATGATGAACTGCGTAACTACACCGTTCGCTCTGCCAAGGTACTGTTTGGTGACTACTGTGCAGCGTGTCATGGTGCTGGTGGTGCAGGTAATGCTGCGATGTCTGCCGATCAATCCGGTTATCCGGTTCTGGCAGATGATGACTGGCTCTATGGTGGTACCATTGAAAATATCGTCACCACCATCACCAATGGTCGCAAGGGCATCATGCCAAACTACGGTGCGCGCCTGAGTGAGGCAGAGATTACCGATCTGGCCAAGCATGTCGTAGCCATGAGTGAAGGCAAGGAGCACGAGGCGGGCAAGAAGCTGTTTATGGAGCCTACCAAGGGCGGCTGCTTTGCCTGCCACGGTATGGATGCCAAGGGTATGGCTGCGCTGGGTTCTGCCAACCTGACCGATGCGGTCTACCGCTTTGATGTACAAGGTGGTGACCACCGTCTGGCCAGTGTTACTCATACCATTAGCCATGGTGTAAACAGTGAGCTGATCGATCCTGCTTCACGCAATGCGGTAATGCCTGCATTTGGCCCATTGGGCAAGGATCTCAGTGCTGGAACCATCAAGAAGCTGGCGGTCTACGTTCACCAGCTTGGTGGTGGTAAGTAACTGGGTGTAAATAAGTGATATCCCCTCCACTCTGTGGAGGGGGTTCCGATTGAATAACAAGAGGGTTTGATTATGGGAATGTTTTCAGGACAGGATATGGATCCGGTACTGCTGGGCTCAATGATCACCGTAGGGATCACGGCAGTGATCATCGTCTACCTGGGGTTGAAGCTTCGCAAGTTGATGAATGAGACACACTCTGAAGATTAACAGTCATCTTTGAGGTGTACAGGGGGGGGAGCAGAATACTGCTTCCCCTCTTTTCCGTTTGGGTGAAATCCTGTAGAAACACTACAGTGATAGACTGAGCAATTCAGTCTTGAAGTGGGAGAGAGTGATGTCCGATACAGCGCAACAAAACCAGAGTGTAGAAGATCTTTATGAGGAGGGGCAGGAGTGGACCCTCAATACCGGTGAGGAGACCATCCATGCCAAGCGTATGCCGGGCCGCTTTCGCACCCTGAAGTGGTGGGCTGCAGCTACTTGGTTGATCTTCTTCTTTGGGCCCTATCTGCGCTGGAATGGGCAGCAGGCGGTACTGTTTGATATACCGGCTCGACAATATCACATCTTCAATCTCACCATTCTGCCGCAGGATGTGTGGATGCTCTCCCTGCTGCTGCTCTTCCTGGCGATTCTGCTGGCGGTGGTGACCACCATGGTGGGGCGGGCCTACTGTGGCTTCTTCTGTTTCCAGACCATCTGGGTCGATGTGTTTACCTGGATTGAAGAGAAGTTGGAGGGGGCACCAGCCAAGCGTAAAAAACTGGACAAGGCCGCCTTCTCCATGGAGAAAGCCTGGATCAAGCTGCGCAAGCACCTCTTCTGGCTACTTATATCCGCGTTTACCGGTTTGAGCTTTGTCGCCTGGTTTACCGACGTCTATCAGTTATGGGTGGATTACCTAACTCTGCAGGCCTCCAGTGCTGCCTGGTTTACCCTGTTACTGTTCACGGCGGGTACCTATGTGATGGCGGGTTTTTTGCGTGAGCAGGCCTGCCTCTGGCTCTGCCCCTACGCCCGTATTCAGGCGGTGATGCTGGATCGTGAGTCGCTGGTTCCGACCTACGACTTCAATCGTGGTGAGCCCCGTGGGCGCCTGAAGAAGGGGCAGCCGGTAGAGGGGAATGGTGACTGTATTGATTGTAATCAGTGTGTGGCAGTCTGCCCCACCGGGGTTGATATTCGTCATGGTCTGAGTGAGGGCTGTATCACCTGCGCACTCTGTATCGATGCCTGCGACTCGGTGATGGAGAAGATTGACCGTCCTCATGGTCTGATTCGGTATGAGTCAATCGATGCTCTGGAAGGGAAGGATGTGGCGCCACTGTTCAAACGTCCCAGGGTGTTGGTCTATATGGGGATCATGGTGCTCGCCTTTGTCGGCATCATTTATGGTTTGAGCTCCCTCTCGGGACTGGATGTCAAAGTGCTGCACGAACGCCAGCCTCTGTTCGTCATGCTCAGTGACGGCTCCGTCCAGAACAAGTATGAGCTGAAAATCGTCAACAAGACGCACGATGACATGCGGTTGCAGGTCACGACAGAAGGGCTGGAGGGGGTAACCCTGGTAGGGGCGGAAGAGCCACTGCTGGTACAACCGGGCAAGGTGACCCCGTATACCGTCTATCTGCGCCTGCCACGGTTCTCACTGCAGGAGGATTCGATGCCGGTCATATTCAAGCTCGACAGTATCGAAAAACCGGAAATCTCGGCAAGTTACGAGAGCATGTTCCTGGGGCCACGATAGGGATCAGAAAGGAGAGTATTCATGAGCTTTTTATCACAATCCAACAAGCAGGCATTTCGCAACCCATGGGTGATTGGGTGGATTTTGTTGCTACTGGTGGTTCTGACAGTCAATGGCGGGATGATCGTCACTGCATTCAAGACCAGCCCGGGACTGGTCAAGGATGATTACTACGAGCAGGGACGGGACTATGAGCGTACCGTGCAGCAGTTGATGGCGACCCGTCAACGTCTGGGCTGGAAGGTGCAGCTGGAGCCGGGTACGGTTACCGTGGGTGTGCCGGCCATGCTCAACATTACCGTGCTCGACAAGGCGGGGAGCCCGGTCACCGGACTGGGGGGGCATCTCCAGCTCTATCGCCCCTCCGACCGTAGCCAGGATGCCATCATCTCTCTCAGTGAGGTTGGCCAGGGGCAATATCAAGCCTCCTATACCGTGATGCTGAAAGGGGTCTGGGATCTGCTGCTGACCCTGCAACAGGGGGAAGACCAGTATAGTGCCGAGCAGCGTATTCACGTGCAGCCGGCCGCCTAACCTCCAGCTTCCCTAGATGAGCGGCCACCAGGAGTCAGGCTGTTTCCACTGTGGTCTGTCTCTGCCTGAAGAGGAGATTACGGCCCCGATCGAGGGGGTGAAGAGAAACTTCTGTTGTCATGGCTGTCGCAGTGTTTGTGAGGTAATTTTCAACAGTGGGATGTCGGGGTTCTATGAACGTACCCCGGATGATATTCAGCTGGCCCCACCTCCAGAGCTGACCGAAGAGGCGGCACTCTATGACCTGGAGGAGGTTCAATCCGAGTATGTGCGTCGAGACGGAGAGCATGCCGAGATCCATCTGCTGGTGGAGGGGATTCACTGTGCAGCCTGTGTCTGGCTGATCGAGCGGGCACTGACACCGATGGAGGGGGTGGTAACGGCGCAGGTCAACCTCTCGGGGCGAAGGCTGTTCCTGCGTTGGAGGCCGCAGCAGGTCAAGCTCTCTGCAATCATCCAGCGCCTTTCCCAGATTGGTTATGTGGCCGTGCCGTTTGATCCGGAAACGGCTGAGGGGCGCTTGCGCAAGCGGGACCGCTCGCTGCTCTATCGTCTGGTATTTGCCGGTTTTACCATGATGAATCTGCTGTGGATCTCCATTGCACTCTATAGTGGTGCGGATCAGGGAGAGTTTCGCAACTGGTTCCAGTGGCTGGGGTTTGTGCTGGCAACCCCGACCCTGCTCTATTCCGGCTATCCGTTCCTCTCCGGAGCCTGGAGTGGGCTCAAGGCGCGCCACCTGACCATGGACCTGCCGATTGCGATCGGTGCCACCACAACCTATCTCTACTCAACCTATGTCACCATCCAGGGAGGGGTAATCGGTGAGGTCTATTTCGATACCGTGGTCAACTTTATCTTTGTCATTCTGGTAGGGCGCTATCTGGAGTCGGCGGCCAAGCGTCAGGCGGTCTCCTCGACCCAGCGCCTGATGGATCTGCAACCACGGGTGGCAACCCGGCTGCAGCAGGGGGAAGAGGAGGTGGTTGCGGTACGGCGGCTGCAGAGCGGAGATCGCATACGGGTCAAGCCCGGACAGCGTATTCCGGTAGATGGCACTCTGCTGCTGGGAGAGAGTGAGGTGGATGAGTCGATGCTCAGTGGGGAGTCGCTGCCGGTGATGAAGCAGCCGGGCAGCCTGCTCTATGCCGGTACCGTGAATGGGCATGGTGTGTTGGAGATCGAGGTGGATGGCATTCTCAAGCAGAGTGCACTGGGGCGGATTATCGACCTGGTTGAGGAGGCGCAATCTTCGCGGGCACCGATTCAGTGTACTGCAGACCGTGTGGTTCCCTGGTTTGTCTCGGCAACACTGGTGCTGGCGGCACTCACCTTTCTGTTCTGGCTACAATACGATTTTGAGTTGGCACTGATGGCGGCCACCTCGGTGCTGATTATCACCTGCCCTTGTGCATTTGGTCTGGCGACCCCCATGGCCATTGCCGTTGCCTCCGGAGTGGGGGCGAGACAGGGGGTGTTGATCAAGAATGGTGGTGTATTGGAGACCCTCTCGTCGATTCGTCATATCGTGTTTGACAAGACCGGTACCCTGACAGAGGGGCGGCTGCAGGTGCAGCAACTGCAGCTCGAAGCGGGGGTGGATGTGCAGCAGTTCTACCGTGCTGCCCATGCACTGGAGCGCTATTCAGAGCACCCGGTGGCGAGAGCGGTTGTGAGTCATGCCGAAGAGGTGCTGGGGAGAGCAGCAACCCGCCTGATCAGTGGGGCAGAGGGTTTTCAGTATGTGCCTGGAGTGGGGGTTTCCGGGCGCATGGATGGGGTGCCGCTATTGATGGGGAGTGCCGACTGGATGCAGCGCAATGACATTACCTGGGGACGGGAGATCGAGCAGTTTGTCATTCATGCGGAAGCGGCTGCGCAGAGCGTACTGTTTCTGGCAATCAACGGTCGCTGTGCAGGAGCGCTGACCCTGGCAGATCAACTTCGACCACAGGCGGCGGAATTGATTCAACATCTGCAGCAACAGAATATGCAGCTCTATCTGTTGAGTGGAGATCGCCAGGCGGTTGCCGAAGCCACGGCCGCACAGCTTGGCAACCATATGGAGGTGATCGCCGAGGTGCTGCCGCAACAGAAGGCCGAGGTCATTGCCCGACTGCAGCAGCAAGGTATCCAGGTGGCAATGGTTGGGGATGGGGTCAATGATGCGCCGGCACTGACCCGGGCGGACATCGGCATTGCCATGGGCTCGGGTACGGATGTCTCGGTGGAGAGTGCAGATATCGTGCTGCTGAGTAGTGAGCTGGCTCAGGTTGAGTTGGCAAGCCGGTTGTCACAGCGCACCTTGCGTACCATTCGCCAAAATATAGGAATCTCGATTCTCTATAACCTGGTTATGGTTCCGCTGGCGATGATGGCACTGATTACACCACTGGTAGCGGCCATCTCCATGCCGATCAGTTCACTGCTGGTGATTGGTAATGCAGCAAGAATTCGCAGTGAAGCTGCAGCAACAGAGTGAGGATTGAGCGATGGAAGTGATTTACATACTGATTCCGGGGATGGTACTGCTGGGAATTATTCTGGTGCTGGTATTGGTCAGTGCGATTCGCAGGGGGCAGTATGACGACCTGGAGGGGGATGGGGCACGGATTCTAATGGATGATGATCTGATGATGCCTGATGCGGATCAGAGAGAGACAGTTGAGGTGGAGAAAACGACACTAGAGGAAGATCGCAATGAACGATGAGTCAATGTCTCATGCACGAGGACAAGAGGAGATCAAGGAGGCCAAACGAGCGCATGAGTTGTTTGTGCTTAACCTGATTTTTTTTCATCTGTTGGGGCTACCAGCCGGTCTGGCTTTTGACCTGGGCTACTGGGGGATGCTGGTGCCGGTGGTTTCCAGTACCCTGCTCTTGCTCTACAGCCGTAGTCGCAGTGCCCATCTGGCCGAGCAGCAACGGGAGTGGGTGCAGGCCCACTGGCAGCTGGCGGTGCGGCGTTTTCGCTGGCTCTACATCGGCTATGCCATTGTTGCCGCTCTGCTGGTCATCGTCAGCCTGTTTGTAAAGCCGGACTCGATTGCCTTTGTGGCGCTCACCCGTGTGGCGGTGATGCCGGCCATTATCATGGTGTTGGTCACCTTTGTGCTCTCTACCAGTGCACTGGGCAAGGCGGGCAATGGAGAGCTATAACGGTTCATAGCATCTCTGAAATCCGCCATTTCGGTGTTCAAAAATGGTCATTTACAATTGTAAACTCACATTTTTTGCCTTGAACTGGCAAATTTCAGAGACGCTATGAACCGTTATAGAAATGTATCTGCCTATGTTTTGGTTGCACATAAAAAAGGCGAAGGGGATTGGCCCCTTCGCCTTTTTTGTGCAGTGAGGGAGATCAGAACTCGCCGGTAGCTGCAGAGGACATGATGGTCAGCATGTTGCTGTTGGTCTTGATGGCCAGGGTATAGATGTCGTCGGGCAGAACGGTATTCTCAATCAGCATGTCGAGATTGAGGGTTACTAGCCAGTAACGGCCATTGGTATCCTCTACCATGGCGATTCGGCACGGCATGTAGGCGGCATAGACTACGTTGTAGTCCGCCATGGTGCGGGCATCGGCAGGGCGACAGAATTGGAAAACCTCAAGATGGCGAACATCTTCCCCACGTGCAGTCAGTTCTCCCGAAACATTCTGGCGACCCACGTTCTTCATGTTGAGATCATTTGCCTTCGACATCATCGCGTCAATGGCGTCCTGCGGAGAAATACCATCACGTAGTGCAATCTTGATGACGGACTGCTCTACATTGAATACACCAACCCCGGGCTCTTCTGCCAGTGCGGTGGTCGAGAGCAGCAGTGTGGTTAGCAGTGAAGTAACAATAGATTTGATTTTCATGGGTGACTCCTCCTTGATTTAGTCGTCCAGTGTGGAAAGATAGGCGACCAGGTCGCGTAGCATGGTCTCATCCAGATCAACAAACGAGCTGTCTTCCGCTACATCTTCTCCATCATGGATACGGACGATTGCCTTGAAGTCCTTGAGCTGCTTGAGCAGATAGCTGGTATGTTGCCCTTGTAGCGGTGGAATGTCTTTCCTGGCGTTACCGGAACCATCCTTTTTGTGACAGCGCCAGCACTCTTCTTCAGTAAAGATCTCCTTGCCAGCGGCGGCATTGCCGGGGGCATTCATGATCTGACGTTGGTGTGCAGTGGGTACAGCCATATGCTCCAAATAGGCGGAGATATCCTCCATGTCGCTACCGCTCATCATGTCCACCATGCTGGTGATCAGCATCGGCATATGGGCCTGACGCCGCCCCTCTTTCAGCCGGTGCAGCTCGTTTTCAATATAGCCACTGGGCAAGCCTGCCAGACGCGGGTAAAGATCCCCGGCAACTCCCTGCATGTATTGACCATGACAGAGCGCACAGCTGCGGCTCAGCTTCTTCCCGTTTTCAAGATCTGCAGCTTGCAGGCTAAAGGGGAGCAGCAGCGTAGTGGCTGCAATCAGACTCTTCTTGAGATCCATAGTTCCTCCGGACGAATGTAATGAAAAAGTGGTTTGCGATTTGTTATTAGTGATAAAACGCAACTCAGTATGCTACTATAATTCGATGGAGTAAGGGGAGATTATTCGTCGTAACAACACCATGACTGGATAGAGCGGATGGAAGAGCATCAGAAGTTTTCCTGGATTGTGCAATCTGGCGACTATGTCGTTGAACTGTTCCATCTGTTGGGGCTGTTTGTGGTAGGAGCCACCATTGTCTGGTCGGCCGCAGCTGAGTATATGGAGATCATGAGCAAGGGGCACGCCTCGTTGGGTGATATCCTGCTGCTCTTCATATATCTGGAGCTGGGGGCGATGGTAGGCGTCTTTTTTCGTACCCACCGTATTCCGGTGATCTTTCTGCTCTTTATCACCATCACCGCGATGACACGCTATCTGGCGATTGATATCAAGACCATGCCGGTTGAAGCTGTGGTGGGGATCTCGGGCTCGATTCTGTTATTGGCCGTGGCGATTCTGGCGTTGCGCTACAGCTCCAGCCGCTACCCCTCGGAGTATGGTTTGATGACTGATGAGCGTGGCTTTGGGCGGCCTGCCTCCAGGAGTGAGGCGCCCGCCTTGACAGAGTAAAGCCGGGGTTAGCCAAACAATTCTTGTGTATCTTGCAGTACCTGCTCGACGTGCCCCTTGACTCGAACCTTGGGGTAGACCTTGAGCACTTTTCCTTTGGCATCAATGACGAAGGTTGTGCGTACAATGCCCATGTAGACCTTGCCGTAGTTCTTCTTTTCTTGCCAGACACCAAATGCCTCGCAAAGCTCTGCCTCGGGGTCGTTGTCGGCCAGCAGGGGGAAGGGAAGTTCGTGCTTGGTGATGAAGTTGGTGTGGGTGCGGGCGCTGTCTTTCGAAACGCCCACCACTTCCACGCCCAGCTTGCGAAAGGCTGCAATCTGATCGCGGAACTCCTGTGCCTCGGTGGTGCAGCCCGGGGTGTTGTCTTTGGGGTAGAAGTAGAGAATCAGCCCCTGTTTGCCGGTGAGATCCTGGAAGGTTTTTGCTTCTCCGTTCTGGTCCGGCTTTGAAAATTTCGGGATCTTGCTGCCTGTCTCTAGCATGTGTTGCTCCATGGTCATGATGTGGTGAATTGGTAGGTCTATCGAGCCTCTGTGGTAGAAGAGAGCTCGGTTTCGAGAACGCTCTGTATCACCTCCGGGGTGGCCTGGGGGGCTCCACTGGCCAGCAATGGAGCAGCGTCGAGATCCTCTGCATCCATCAGGGAGGCGATGTGCTGGAGGGAGGAGAGCAGAAGGGTCTGCTCCCAGTCCTGGAGTCGCTCGAAACGGTGGGTGAACTGCTCCTGTAGCAGGGGTGGTGCGGCGGCAATCAGCTCCTCACCGGTCTGGGTTAGCGAGATCATTACGCGTCTGCGATCTGCCTGGTCACGTGTGCGCAGTACCAGTTTTCGTTGCTCCAGACGCTTGATGATGTCGGTAATGGTTGCCTGGCTCAGGCTGACCCGTTTGGCCAGCTCCCCGGCAGCAATGGATTGAGCGTTGGAGATCTCTTTCAGGGTCAGTGCCTGGGGGCCGGTCAGGTTGTAGTTGTGGCTCAGTTTGCGCGAGTGGATATCCACTGCACGGATAATGCGGCGGATTGCGGTAAGGACTTCGCTACTGAGGTTGCTGATTTCGGCCATCTTGATCCAACTATTTGTATGTATGCAGTGACATTGTATCCATTCATTGTGGTAGTGGAAAGTTGCGAAGCCACAGTCTTGAATAGAGCGGTACATTCAAGAGGGTTATCTACTTTGCATTCTAATGAAAAGTAACTATTCAGCTCACCCCTGAAATACGCCATATCGGTGTTCGAAAATGGTCATTTACACTTGTAAACTCACATTTTCTGCCTTGATCTGACGAATTTCAGAGGCAATCTGAATAGCTACTGTCATTATTTTTTACAATTTTCAGGTAACCCCTGGATAGTTACAATGAAAATTGAGATGGAGATGTTTCAGGTAAATGATGTACATGCGACCTCAAGCGGCTCCGGTTGATATTGCGGCAGTTAATAGTTAGAATACAAAGTAATGTTACAAGAGAGCGCAGCTTCTGCAGATACCCCTTTTCAGTTTCGCAGCCCCACCCCGCAGGATGGTGCCACGGTGTGGGAGATGGTGCGTGAGGGGGGAGAGCTGGATCTGAACTCCCCCTACGCCTACCTGTTGATGGGGGAGCACTTTGCCGAGACCTCCCTTGTGGCATGGCGGGAACAGCAAATGGCCGGGTTTGTCTATGGCTACACTGTGCCACGACAACCCAATATCCTGTTTGTATGGCAGGTTGGGGTGGCTACTTCAATGCGCCGGCACGGCCTGGGCCGCCAGCTTCTGATGCAGCTGTTAAGGCAGCCCGGTTGCCATGCAGTGCACCATGTCGAGGCAACCATAACCCCATCCAATAGCGCCTCGATGGCCCTCTTCAAGGGGGTTGCGCAGCGCCTTGGTGCAGATTTTCTGGTTGAACCAGAGCACTTTGAGGCAGCATTTTTCCCCGCAATTACGGGGCATACGCATGAGTCGGAATCCCGCGTACTGATCGAATCCATACAGCGTGATCTGCTGTAAACCAATCTGGAGTAAACCATTTAAATGAGAATTTTCGAGGAACTAGAGTCCAACGTGCGCGGTTATGTCCGCTCCTTTCCTGCAATTTTTGATACCGCAGAGGGTGCAGAGTTGGTGGATGAGCATGGCCAGCGCTATATCGATTTTTTTGCGGGTGCGGGTACGCTCAACTATGGGCATAACCATCCTCAGGTAAACCAGGCACTGATTGCCTATTTGCAGAACAATGGTGTGGTACATGGGCTGGACAAGGCCACAGTCGCCAAGCGTAACTTCTTGCAGACCTTTCAGGATGTTATCCTCAAGCCACGTAATCTCAACTACAAGATACAGTTTACCGGCCCGACCGGTACCAATGCAGTAGAGACTGCGCTCAAGCTTGCGCGCATGGTCAAGCGTCGCTCCAATGTGATCGCCTTCACCAACGGCTATCATGGTCTAACCATGGGATCGTTGGCGGTGACCGGAAATGACTTCTACCGGGATGAGTCCTATGGTGCACGCAACAATGCCGACAGTGTTCCCTATGATGGATACCTGGGGGATATTAATACCATCGACTATCTGCGTAAATTTATTGCCGATGGCAGCAGCGGGGTAGATCTGCCGGCAGCTATCATCGTGGAGACCGTGCAAGGCGAGGGTGGGATCAATGTGGCTACGGTGAAGTGGCTGCAGGAGCTGGAGCAGCTTTGCCGTGAGTATGACATCCTGCTGATTATCGATGATATCCAGATGGGCAATGGGCGTACCGGCACCTTCTTCAGTTTTGAGGAGGCCGGAATCTACCCCGATATGGTCACAATATCGAAATCGATTGGTGGCGGTCTGCCGATGGCGATCCTGCTGATGCGTCCGGATCTGGATCAGTGGCAGCCGGGAGAGCATACCGGTACCTTCCGAGGGAATAATCTTGCGTTTGTTGCGGCGGCTGAATTGATCAACCACTTCTGGGGCAGTGATGACTTCTCGCAAGGGATACAGCACCGGGGGCAGCTGATGGCGCAACGGTTGCAGCAGATTGCCGATAGCCACCCGGAATTGGAGATTGAGGTTCGGGGCCGGGGTATGGTCTGGGGGATGGAGTTCCCGCAGCAGGGGATGGCCGAGGCGGTCAGTGGCCGCGCCTTCGAGAAACATCTGTTGATCGAGACCGCCGGTTCACAGGGGCAGGTGCTCAAGTTTTTGCCCCCCCTGATCATCGATGAAAAGATGTTGAATGAGGGGATTGATGTCATCGCACAATGTGTGGATGAGCTGGCACAGGAGCGTAATCAGCTCAGAGGGGAGGTGGCATGATCGTTCGCAGGTTGCACCAGATCATCGGCACAGAGCGAGAGGTCAGTGCCGAAAACGGGAACTGGGTCAGCCGACGCCTGCTGTTGCGGGATGAGGGGATGGGCTTCTCCTACCATGACACCATCATCCATGCTGGTACCGAGACCTATATCCACTACAAGAACCATCTCGAAGCGGTCTACTGTGTTGCTGGCTGCGGTGAGATTGAGGATCTTGAGAGTGGAGAGATCCACCCGATTACCGATGGCACCATGTATGCCCTCAATGGCCATGAGCGCCACTATCTGCGAGCCTCCGAGGAGATGCGTCTGATTTGTGTGTTCAATCCTCCACTCAGCGGCAAAGAGGTGCATGATGAGGAAGGGGCCTATCCTCTGGTTGAAGATTGAGTTGTGGCGGTGATGCGCTGCAATTTTGTGACATAAAAAAAGTGCTCCAGGAATTCGATTCCTGGAGCACCCCGGCTTCCCAAGAGAGGAGGAGTCTCAGTCAGCCTTACGCACTCTTTCTCTCCTCCCATTTAGCCACCTCTTCATCCCAGTCGTCCATGCGGACATAGGATGACTGACGTGGGCTGTCAATCATGGAAGGCTCGACCTCCAGCCCCATCCCTTCCAGGTAGGCGGGCAGGCCGATGCGCTCGATCATCTCGCCGGAACGCTCATGTTCCAGTGCATTCTCGGCAAAGAAGTCAACGTGGTTTTCACAGATCTCGATGAACTCTTCCACCCCCTCTTCGGTGTCGACTTTCATGAAGGGGACAATCACGGTACCGAAGGTATCGCCAATCTTCAGGGTGCGTTTGCCGCCCATCAAAATGGTGATTCCCTTGTCATCGCCCTGGGCCAGAATGGGGGCGCCCTCTTTGCCTGCATACTTCTGGCTCAGTGGTGAGACCACGTTGATGCAGTGCATGCAGCGTACGCACTGACTGTTTTCAATTTCGAGGCTGTTGTCATCCTGGACGCTCATGCACTGTCCGGGACAACGGCTGGTGATGTTGTCGGTGACATACTTCATCCCCTTGTCGGCCACCATCGCCTTCCACCCCTCCTGGTTGATCTTGATGTCATCTCGCCAAGTTCCGATTACCGCCATATCTGCACGCTGGATCGAGTTGGTGCAGTCGTTGGGGCAGCCTGAAAACTTCCATTTCATCTTGTAGGGCAGCGCAGGGCGATGCATGTCATCAAGGAAATTGTTGATGGTGACTCGCTGCAGATTGCCTTCATCATAGCAGGACTGTTCGCAGCGAGCGGCACCAACACAGGCAACCGAGGTGCGTACTGCGGGGCCGGCACCTCCCATGTCAAACTGGAAATCCTCTGCGACCTCCTTGAAGGTCTCCGGGTCGTTGAACTTGTTGAAAGCGACCTGGACACCTTCGGTATCGGCCCCCTGAAACATGATGTCACCGGACTGCCCGTGCAGGGCGATCAGGCCGGTTCCGGTCTCTTCCCACACATCACACATCTTGCGTAGCAGAGAGGAGTTGTAGTGGTTTCCCCAGGGTGGCTGTATGCGGATGGTGTGGAACTCCAGGGCATCCGGGTACATGGTCTCTCCCTGCTCGTTCTTGAGCTCGGAGAAGCGGGGAATGACGCCACCACCATATCCGACCACCCCAACTGTGCCCCCCTTCCAGTAGCCGCGACGATTCACAAAGGACTGCTCCAGTGTGCCGATTACGCCACGCATCATCTTGGCTTGCGCGGCACTGCCGGCAGCCAGGCGCTTCAGCCCGGAGACGTAACTGGGCCATGGCCCCTTTTCCAGCTCGTCAAGATTCGGTGTAGGGATGTCCAGTTCCGGGCTGACGGCATTCAGTTTGGTCTTTTTCTCAGACATGGTAATGACTCCTTGTAGTGTCTACGATCGCACCAAAACCGCAAAGCCTCTCCAGCGGTCTGCGGTTCTGGTGCGATTGCCTTAGTTGTAGCGGGGGTTGTAGGAGACCCACTCTCCGTCCCACTTGGTCTCCTGGTTATTGACATCGGTGGTGGTAACGGAACGGTCTGGATGACAGGTGACGGATACAACGCCCTCGGTATCTTCCGTGATCTCGGATCCATCCTTCATGATGGCACCCCAAACTTTGATTGCTCTTCTCATTGTGCGTATCTCCAAAAAACATGATAGTTGAACAATTGGCAGTTCAATAACCAACCAATATGGTCAAGAATATATCCGAGTCTTGAAAAAATGTCAAATATCAATTTACAAAAAAATCAGTTTTTTTCCGGGGAGTGCTGCGATCAGATCCAGCGCAGCAGATAGTAGAGCATAAACCCTTCTGAGGAGCGTGCTGGCCCCATCACGATGGCCGCATGCAAGTTGTCGTTTTCTTTGGCTTTGTCACGAGCATCCTGAAGGGAGTCGACGATCTCCACGCAGTTGTCCGGAAAGCGCTTGCGACGCTGGGAAGGGGTGTAGATCACCGCAAAATGTTCCTGAACCAAGTCAGACATGGGGTCAAGTGTGAGCATGTTTCCACCTTATCAGATCGACTCGTTTCAATCCATACGCTGTGGGCGTAGACTGGTACAATCCCTCTTCAGTTCACAGAAAGTACAAGGAGTGTCCGTGAAGGCACTGATTATTGACGATGTACCGCTGATCCAGGATCTGCACCGTAAAATGTTGCTGGAGTCAGGTGTCTCTGAGGTGGTGGTTGCCGCTACGGCGGAACAGGGGCTCTATCATCTGGAGGTGGGGCGCTTTGATCTGGTGGTGCTTGATATCCACCTGCCGGACAGGAGTGGGCTGGAGGTGCTTCAGGAGATCCGTAAACGGGACAGAGGGCTGTTTGTGGTAGTTGCCACCGGCTACGAGGAGCCTGAAACGGTGCAGGAGATCGTGCGCCTGGGGGCAAACCGTTATCTGGTCAAGCCGGTTGAGTTGAGTGCAGTTATGCAGGTGGTTGATCTGGCCCGTCGCTGAAGCGCTGTTGCAGCGGAGTGAGCAGGCGCTCGAACTCTGCAGGGCGGACATACTGCAGTACCTCCTTGGTCTCTGCCGAGAGTACCAGATCAAGTCCGATACGTGGATAGATCCAGTGTTCGATCTTCTCCTGGTCATGGTGAAAGATCCGGTCCGGATTACCGAAGCGCTTGCGAATCACCTCTGCGGAAAGATTGGCCTTGGGTAGATAGGTGAGACTGGAGATCGGGCTCTGTTCGACGATGCGGGCGCCAGCCCCATCCAGCATCACCTTGCGGCTACCGTCCCCCTGGGTGGAGATGCGGGCTCCATCTGCAATCAGCTGCTGTAGCTGCTCATCGGGTAATGAGACCTCGGCGATAATGCTGGCGCGAATTCCACCGAGAACAACCTGCTGGAAGTAGGCCTCAACCTTGGGGGCTCCTGCTGGTGGAATAAACAGGGTGATTTCAGGGGCCTCTCTCCAGTACTGTTCTGCCTCCCCTACGCTGCTTTTGCCCAGAGTGATTCCAAACAGGTGGCTGTCGCCAACGGTGTTGATGGTGACATTCCAGGGGGTGTCAATCTGGGGGCTGGTCAGCTCATCCGGAAGCAGTGAAGCGATCAGGAATAGCACCGCAGTGAATAGTAGTACAGCAAGCAGGCCGGTTCTGTTCATAAGGGCTCCTGTTTGGCTAGGCAGATTCTTCAATGGATCGCACCTCTGCAGGAGGTGGGAAGCGCTCAACCATGCTGTTGGAGAGCTGTCCGCTCTTGGCCTGATGGAGTGCATCGGACTCCATGATGATCAGAGCAAAAATAGTCACCATTACCGGCAGTGTTACCACCGCAGCCAAGGGGAAAATATGGGCAAAATCGACCCCACCAAAGAGGTGGATCGCATAGAGTGTGGAGAGCAGCACGATCAGTCCGATTATCATGCTCATCAATAATTTGCTGCGCTTCATCGCAATGCGCCAGTGACACTGTACAAACCAGGGGGCCTGCTCCACCATCTGTCGACCACGAACCATGATGTAGGCCAGCGCGGCAATGGAGGCTATCGGGGTCACCATCACCAGTTGAGGAATCGACTTGACGATACCCAGCGCAGAGACAAAGTAGAGGATATGGTTGACGATGAGGTTGGTCAGAAACACCTCATGGGGAATTTTACTGGCCTTGATATCGGCCTCATCGATCTCGAATTTCATGGTATCAATCTTCTCGAAAGTTCGTTCATACCATGATTCCAGGTTGTCTGCAGCCATGGATGGCTGCGGTCAAGCGACACAAGGATGTGCCTGAGCGCAGCTGGAATCGTGGTATGAATGGACTTATGTAACACTTCAATATTACAGAAGTGCAGTCAGTTGGTAAATGCCAAGGGTGGCAACCATTATACCTGCACTGGTGCGTACCCAGCGCCTTTGAAGTTGATTGACCAGGTTGGCGGAGAGGAGCCCGATGCCGAGCAGTGCGGGAAGGGTGCCGAGGCCAAAACTGCCCATGATCAAACTGCCTTGTAGCACACTCTCGGCAGAGAGGCACCACAGCAGTGCGGTATAGACCAGACCGCAGGGGAGCCAGCCCCAGAGCAGCCCGGCTACCAGTGCCTGTAGTGGAGAGCGGATCGGGATCCACCGTTTTGCCAGCGGCTCGATCCGTCGCCAGAGGTGGGAACCGGTGCGCTCGATCAGGAGGATGGCCGTGGGCCACCAGCCGGCGAGATAGAGCCCCAGCAGAATCATCAGGCTTGCAGAGAACAGGGTGAAGAGCTGCCGAATCAGAATGCCTTCACCAGCTTGGCTGACTACACTGCCTACCGCGGCGGCGGCACTGCCGGCAACCATGTAACTGAGTATGCGCCCACTGTTATAGCTCAGTAGGTAAGGGGTTAGACGAGTTGTCCGCTGTTGCGGGGATACGCCAATGGCAAGTGCGGAGACAATGCCGCCACACATCCCCGCACAGTGAGCGGTGCCGAGCAGCCCCATCAGAAAGGCGGATAGGTAGAGTGATTCGGAGAGCATGGTGGTGCAGTATACCTGAGTCATTAAAAAACCCGATACACGCTGGGTGTATCGGGTTTTTGCAGAGTTGAGCTGGACGATTAAACGCTACAAGCAGTCTCTTCTTCGATGTTGCCTTTTTCTACGGCATCGATCGCCTTCTGGTCATGGTCATTGGCAGGGCAGCCGCAGCTGTGGTCACCATTTGCAGCGTGCAGGCGAGCCTGCTCCATGTGCCACTGTGCTACTTTGATATGCTGATCAACGTTCATCGTATCGCTCCTTGTAAAAAATTGATGTTTGATAATAATGGGTGCCACATTACTGGCTGCCAGCTATGATACAGTTGGCAAAACAAAAAGCAAACTATTTTAGTAAGGAATTATTGTCATGGTTGAACAGCCACTGGATCCGGTCGAGGCCAGAGAGGTGATGACCTCTATCATTCAGCGTATTGCAACGGGCCCAACTCTCAGTAAAGATATTGAATTTGAAGAGGCTCGTATTGGAATGCGGGCCATTCTGGAGGGGCATGTGACCTCTGTGCAGGCTGCGATCTTCCTCATTGCATTGCGCATGAAGCGTGAAACCGAAGAGGAGAATCGTGGCATTCTCAGTGGTATTCAGGATCTCACCCATGTGGCCGAGGCGGAGGTGGATGAGCTAGTCGATATTGTCGACCCCTATAATGGCTATAACCGCACCCTGCCTGCAGCCCCGTTTCTTCCAGCACTGTTGGCTGAGCTGGGGGTGCCGGCCATTTCGCAGGGAGTGGAGACGGTTAGCCCGAAATTTGGCTTTACCCATCGACAGATATTGCGTGCCGCGGGCGTCAACGTGGATCTTTCAGTGGATGAGGCTGCTGCACAGTTGAGTGATCCTGCCAAGGGGTGGGCCTATGTTGATCAGCAGCAGGCATGTCCTGCACTGCACAACCTGATTCCACTGCGTAATGAGATGATCAAGCGCAGTGTCATTACCACGGTAGAGGTCTCCACCCGTCCGGTGCGGGCGCGCAAACTCAACCACCAGATGACCGGTTATGTTCATAAGCCCTATGCGGAGATCTACGCCATGCTGGCGCGTCATGGCGGGTTTGACTCTGCTCTGTTGGTGCGTGGTGTGGAAGGGGGGGTGACTGCCTCGTTGCGACAGGCCTCGACCACCTACCAGTTTGTCGGGGCTGAGCCGGAGGTGGCGGTACAGGTCGACCCGGAAACCCTCGGTATTCAGCATGATCTGCGTGCACCTGCAATCCCTCCCGGTGTCGAGGGGAATGAGGAGATCTCCAAAGTGGCTGCTGAGGCGGGGGTCAAGGCGCTGGAGGGGCAGGAGGGGATCACCTTCGATACCCTGGTTTTGAGCGGAGCGCTGGCACTGCACCACCTGGGGCGCTGTGACTCCCTTGAGATTGGAGCGGAGCAGGTTCGTGATGTGCTCAAGAGTGGCAAGGCGGCAGGGCGAATCGGATGAAGCGGCTGTTATCGGTCGATGAGTTGGCGCAGGGCAAGATGCGTGCGTATCAGCTGGATGGGCACGATATTCTGGTAGCCCATACCGAGAGTGGTTTTCATGCCATTGCCAACCGCTGCCCTCACGATGTGATTGCGCTCGATCTGGGATGTCTGGAAGGGGAGGTGGTGCGCTGTTCCCTGCATGGCAGTCGCTTTAACCTCTCCACCGGTGAGCCTCAGGAGCCACCGGCCGAGGAGTCGGTGAGAGTCTACCCGCTAACCATCCGGGATGGGGTGGTCTGGGTAGAGCTGTAGGCCTCAAGCAATAAACCAGGTTGCAGCTTTCGATTGGAGTGATGTGAAATCTTTCCAGTGAATGGTTTGATTGTTGTAAATTCAAAATAAAACAACAGTATAATCTTTCCATGAAAGAGATTTTGAACTTCGTAGAACGCTATCCAGAAGGGGTCTCTCCGAAGGAAATTGAACGTGGTTTGGGGGTGAGTCGTACGACGCTCAATCGTCGTTTGAAGGAGGCGACCTCCGCAGGCCTTTTGTTGCAGTCAGGTAAAGGGCCAGCAACCCGCTATCGCAGTGCTGATCCCCATTCGGCAATTCGTGCCTACTTTGAGCAGCCGCATACGGAACGAAAGTTGGCCCGTTATCGGGAGGCGTTGCTTCGTCCCGAGCCTGGGTTGAGTGATGCTGCCGAACTGGAACTGAAAGAGGTTCCCGAGTACCGATTGGAAAAACGGGAGATGGGAAAGTTTCTGATCGACTTCTCCTGTGCATCTTCTACGTTGGAGGGGGGAAGCTATTCCTTGTTGGATACTCAATCGTTGATCGATTATGGAGAGCAGGTGGAGGGGAAGCCGCTGGAAGATGCCTTTCTGGTGCTGAACCATAAAGAGGCCTTCGAGTATCTCTATGACCATATGGATCTGGGTTCAATCTACAGGGTTCACGATCTTCTGACCAGCGACCATGAGCTGCCGGAGCTGCAAGGCTCGAGGCACTTTCTGGACAAGGAGTTTCGAGGAATGGTACGTGAATATTCCGATATCGACATCGCACTCAGCAGCTATCTGCCGCCTTACCGTCCCGGTACAGGCTATCTTGAGAAGATGTTGGAGCACATTCTTGATACCTCTGAAAAAATTGCTCATCCGGTTCGGGCAGCCTTCTATCTGATGACCCGGATTGCTTATCTACAGCCTTTCAAGGATGGCAACAAGCGTACTTCGAGAGCACTCTGCAACGTGCCGCTGATCAAGGCCAATCTGCCACCAATCTCCTTTGTCGATTTTGGCAAACAGGATTACATTGTGTCGATGCTCGCATTCTATGAGTTGGGCAGTGTTGAGTTGGCAGAGCGCTGTTTTGTAGATGCCTACAAACGGTCAGTGGTGCGGCTGGTTTGATTCTGAATGCCTTGGTGTTGGGTTGTCCAAAATCAATCCAGCCACCACCCGTCTGCCCTCGCTCTGCAACAGATTGTAGGTGCGGCAGGCAGAGGCGGTATCCATCACCTCCATTCCGGGGAACATCTGTAGCCACTGTTGCTGTTGAGGAGAGCGAAAAATCGCCCGCTGCCGACCGGTACCGAGCAGTACGAGCTCGGGAGCAGCGGCCAGAATCTGTTCGATATCTGTGGTGGCAAGTGCATCGACGTGGTCAGGGCCCCACTGCTCATCGATTGAATCGGGTGTCAGCAACAGGGATCGAGTGTAGCGGGTGTTGCCGATCATGATTTCGGTCGCATTGCCGTTGCGGATGTGATTTCCTGGATTTCGGTGCTCTTGCAGCAGGTTCATGGTCAACTTTTCATAGGTTTTTACAGCGCTCTATCATATACTTCTCCGCTATTTATTGGTATCTACCTGAGCCGGAGTAACACTCTTGATCGAAGATTTTCAGAGAATCAAGCGCCTTCCCCCGTATGTCTTCAACATCGTCAATGAGTTGAAGGCAAAGGCGCGCAAGCGGGGAGAGGATATTATCGATTTTGGTATGGGTAACCCCGATCAGCCCACGCCGCAACACATTGTCGACAAGCTCACCGAGGCGGCACAACGCCCCGATACTCACCGCTACTCGATGTCCAGAGGCATTCCTCGCCTGCGCAAGGCGATTGCCAACTGGTACCACGACAAGTTTGAGGTATTTCTGGATCCGGAGACCGAGGCCATCGTAACCATCGGCTCCAAGGAGGGGTTGGCTCATTTGGCGTTGGCTACCGTAGGGCCAGGGGATACCGTGCTGGTGCCCAACCCGGCCTACCCGATCCACCCCTACGGTTTCATTATCGCCGGTGCCGATATCCGTCATGTGCCTCTGATCGAGTCGGAAGAGGACTTTTTCATTGAACTGGAGAAGGCGATCAAGGACTCCTGGCCACGACCTAAGATGCTGGTGCTCAACTTCCCCGGCAACCCCACCACCCACTGTGTGGAGCTGGAATTTTTCGAGCGTGTGGTGGCCCTGGCGAAAGAGCACAAGATCTGGGTGATCCATGACCTTGCCTATGCCGATCTCGCCTTTGATGGCTACAAGGCACCATCGATTCTGCAGGTTGAAGGGGCCAAGGAGGTGGCGGTCGAGTTTTATACGCTCTCCAAGAGCTACAACATGCCGGGGTGGCGGGTTGGCTTCATGGTGGGCAACCCTACGCTGGTGGCGGCCCTGGCGCGGATGAAGTCCTACCTCGACTATGGGATGTTCACGCCAATCCAGGTGGCTGCCATCGCCGCGCTGGAGGGGCCACAGGACTGCGTTCAGGATATCTGTGATATGTACAAAAAACGCCGGGATGCACTCTGCAATGGGCTCAACTCGGTAGGCTGGAAGGTGACGCCGCCGAAGGCGACCATGTTCGTCTGGGCCCCCATACCAGACCATTATCGTGAGCTGGGCTCTCTGGAGTTCTGTAAAAAACTGCTCAAGGATGCCAGAGTGGCGGTCTCTCCAGGCATCGGATTTGGGGAGTACGGGGATGGCTATGTCCGTTTTGGTTTGATTGAAAATGAACACCGTACCCGTCAGGCGGTACGTGGAATTCGCGAGATGTTCCGTAAGGATGGCATTCTCGTCAGTGAATAGAGAACAGGGAAAGTTGATGATGAAACCGGTGAAGGTAGGTGTCCTCGGTCTGGGTACAGTGGGGTGTGGCAGTGTACAGGTGTTGCGTCGAAATGCCGCAGAGATTGCACGTCGTGCAGGCCGCCAGATTGAGGTGAGCATGGCAGCGGTGCGTGATCTGGCTCGTCCTCGTATCTGTGTTACCGATGGTGTACACCTGACCACTGATCCGTATGAGGTGGTTAATGCTCCGGATGTGGAGATCGTGCTTGAGCTGATGGGCGGCACCGGGTTTGCTCGTGAGGTGGTGGTTGCAGCGCTGGAGCAGGGCAAGCATGTGGTCACTGCCAACAAGGCTCTGATCGCTACGCACGGTAATGAGCTGTTCGAGTTGGCGCAGCAGAAAGGGGTGATGATCGCCTTCGAGGCGGCCGTAGCCGGTGGTATCCCCATTATCAAGTCGGTGCGCGAAGGGTTGGCGGCAAACCAGATCCAGTGGCTGGCAGGTATCATCAATGGTACCGGAAACTTTATTCTCACCGAGATGCGTGACAAGGGGCGTGCCTTTGAGGATGTACTCAAGGAGGCTCAGGCGCTCGGTTATGCCGAAGCAGACCCCACCTTTGATGTGGAGGGGATCGATGCAGCCCACAAACTCACTATCCTTGCCTCCATCGCCTTTGGAATACCGCTCAAGTTTGATCAGGCCATGACCGAGGGAATTGCCCGGGTGACAGCAGAGGATGTCGCCTATGCCGAAGAGCTGGGGTACCGCATCAAGCACCTTGGTGTGGCCCGAAAGGTTGACAACGGTATAGAGTTGCGGGTTCATCCTACCCTGATTCCGGAGCACCAGCTGATTGCCAATGTGGATGGGGTGATGAATGCGGTACTGGTGATGGGGGAT
>CAYFNH010000032.1:0-23084 GCA_964344435.1 uncultured Piscirickettsiaceae bacterium
GTGTTCCCCATGCCTATGGGGATGAACCGCTGAAGTTGACCCGTTTACCGGGATGGAGATTGTGTTCCCCATGCCTATGGGGATGAACCGGCTGAGAACGAGAAGGTTGTTAAGCACATGGAGTGTTCCCCATGCCTATGGGGATGAACCGCCATAGATAACTGTGAGGAGCCTGTTGGTTATGTGTTCCCCATGCCTATGGGGATGAACCGGATCGGGTATCGGCGTGAACCTCCATCTCCTGGTGTTCCCCATGCCTATGGAGATGATTGGATAAATTGGATGGTGACAAATCAGGGGCTGCCATTACCTCTGGGAGAACCTATTTTATGTTTGAAAAAATTGTGCATCGCACAAAAAATGGTTGACAGGGCGTCTGAAGCGCTCTATGCTGCACTGCAACAATTTCATTTAACCATTTGCAGGAGAGCATACAATGAATAAGCCACAAGAGATTTTCGAGATGATTGAGAAGGCCGGTAAGGAGTCTGTTAACACCATGCGTGAGTTTGGTGAGCTGCAGATGAATACCTGGAACGAGATGATGAACAAGCAATTGGAGCTGTTCAACACGGTTGTTGCCTCTGCCGGTGCACAGGCACAGGTGATGAGTGAAGCAAAAGATATGGAAGAGGCGGTACGCACACAGGTTGAGCTCAACCGACAGCTGGGTGAAGAGATGATCGAGAAGAGCCGTGAGTCTCTGGAGATGAGTCAGAAGGCGGGTGAAGAGTACCGCGCCTTTGCCGAGGGGGTGATGAAGCAGACTGCAGAGCGTTTTGAAGCAGTCAAGCAGGCGGCATAAAATCAGTGTGATGAAAAGCTGGCTGTGATGATGCAGCCAGCTTTTCCATTTTTGGTCAGGACTATTTTTATATCAAGGGGGTTTAGATGAGCTCACAAGGAAAAATCGCGGTTGTTACCGGGGGTACCGGTGGTATTGGCAGTGCAATATGCAAACGTCTGGTTGCTGAGGGGGCGACGGTCGTTGCCATCAGTTACAGCATGTCAGAGGAAGAGATTGCCGCCTGGAAGGCGGAGCACGGAGAGGTTGAGGTGCTCAATGCCGATGTCTCCAGTGCCGAAGATGCGGCACGGGTCATGGCTGAGGTTGCCGAGGCTCACGGTAGAGTGGATATCGTGGTCAACTGCGCCGGTATTACCCGTGATACCACCTTCAAGAAGATGGATGCAGAGAAGTGGAATGCAGTGATCGACACCAACCTCAACAGCGTCTACAACGTTACTCAGCCGGCATGGAATGCAATGCTGGAGAATGGCTTTGGGCGAGTGATCAATATCGCTTCCGTCAATGGGCAGCGTGGGCAGTTCGGGCAGGCCAACTACTCTGCTGCCAAGGCAGGGATGCATGGTTTCACCATGGCACTGGCCTACGAGGGGGCGACCAAGGGGGTTACCGCCAACACCGTCTCACCCGGGTATATCGAAACCGCAATGACTGCGGCGATGCGTGATGATGTACGGGATGCGATTGTTGGTGGCATTCCAATGCGTCGTATGGGCACTCCGGAGGAGATTGCCTCAGCAGTTGCCTACCTTGCTTCGGATGAGGCAACCTACATTACTGGTGCCAATATCCCGGTTAATGGTGGGCTATTTATCCACTAACAACCTGTTGATTGGAGTGTAAACGATAAAAAAGGCCCTCAAGCGAGGGCCTTTTTTATGGGAGTGAAGTGTAGTGAGTGTTACAGCTTCTCCACCGCCATTGCCACACCCTGGCCACCACCAATGCAGAGGGTAGCCAGGCCGCGTCTGGCTTCACCACGCTTCATCTCATGCAGCAGAGTGACCAGCACCCGGCAGCCAGAGGCACCAATCGGGTGGCCCAGGGCAATTGCGCCTCCATTGACGTTGACCTTATTGGTGTCCCACCCCATCTCCTGATTGACACAGATTGCCTGAGCTGCGAAGGCCTCATTGGCTTCGATTTGATCGAGCTCATCCACGCTCCATCCGGCCTTCTGCAGGCACTTGGTCGAGGCCGGAATTGGCCCGGTTCCCATGATGGATGGGTCGACGCCCGCAGAGGCGAAGGCGGCGATGCGTACCAGCGGAGTCAACCCCAACTCCTTCGCCTTCTCCTCGGCCATCACCATCACCGCAGCGGCCCCATCGTTGATCCCGGAGGCGTTGCCGGCGGTTACGCTGCCATCGCGGGAGAAGGCAGGGCGTAGTCCGGCCAGCTTGTCGGCTGTAGTACCGGCACGTGGATACTCATCACGATCAAAGCTGATCGGGTCTCCCTTGCGCTGGGGGATCTCTACCGTAACGATCTCATCGGCAAAGCGGTTGTCGGCCAATGCGGTTTCGGCAAGCTGCTGGGAATTTGCCGCAAACGCATCCTGCTGCTCGCGGGAGATCTCGAACTGGTCGGCAATATTCTGTGCGGTGGTTCCCATATGGTAGTCATTGAAGGCATCCCACAGGCCATCCACAATCATGGTGTCCTTCATCTTCCAGTCGCCCATTTTCTGCCCTTCGCGTGAACGTGGCAGTACGTGAGCGGAGAGGCTCATATTCTCCTGACCGCCCGCAATCACGATTTCGGCATCACCACAGGCGACTGTCTGCATCGCCAGGTGGACTGCCTTGAGGCCACTGCCACACACCTTGTTGATGGTCATGGCCGGAGTCTCCACTGGCAGACCGGCCTCCAGCACCGTCTGACGGGCCGGGTTCTGTCCCACACCGGCAGTCAGCACCTGTCCCAGAATCACCTCGTCAATCTGCTCGGCAGCAACCCCGGTACGCTGTAGCAACCCCTTGATGACCGCTGCACCAAGCTGATGAGCCGGAGTGGTGGAGAGAGAGCCGCCGAAACTGCCGATGGCAGTACGAACGGCGTCGACGATAACAATATTGCTCTGCATGGTGTGGTCTCCTCGAAATAATGAGATGGGTCGATAATGCTTGATGGGCTTTTTACCAAAAAGTGGGGTAAGTTCCTATCAATAGTAGCTATTAAGGAGTTTCAGGAGGGTAAATGTTGCACTGCACAAATCATCCTGATACATTGCCCTGCAAAGATCAACAACAGGGGTTAAACCAAATGAGCAAATCACCTTTCTGGAATGAAGAGTGGATGAAAGTCCAGCAGGACTACTGGAAACAGTGGAGTGAAATGAGTCAGCGTGCAGCGGGTATGGCAGCTCCGGCCAAATCCCCCTGGGAACAGTCCATGGAGCACTGGTGGCAGGCGGTTGCCCCCAATGCAGATCGCTCTGCCTCGGCACTGATGGAGAAGATGATGGATCAGGGCAAACAGTTCTTCCGTATGGTGGAGGGGCTGCAGCAGGGACTGAATCAGGAGCAGGATTGGACACAATCGATCGATAGCCTGTTTACCCCCTTTCAGAGCCAGCTGAGTGATGGTCTGCATGCAGCGATGGAGCAGCTCAACCGCAGCAGCTCCTTCTGGCAGTCGCCCCTGGAGCAGTGGCAGGCGTTTGCCAGCAAGGCCATTCCCTACGCCAGTGACCCCTTCAGTGTCGACCTCTCCCAGAGTATGGGCCATCTCTCCCAGTTTCTCGGGGCGCCCGGTCTGGGCTACTCTCGCGAGACCGAAGAAGAGTACAAGCAGCTGCTGCTCTCCTGGAGTGAGTATCAGAAGGCGCTGCAACACTATATGGAGAGTCTGATTGACCTGGCACCACTCTCGGTGGAGCGTCTCAAGCAGAAGATAGAGGCGCTGCAGAGTGCCGGAGAGAAAGTGGGTTCCGCCCGTCAGCTGTTCGATTTGTGGACAACAGCCAGTGAAGAGGTCTATGGCGAGCGTACCATCACCCCAGAGTATGCCAAGGTACATGGTGAACTGGTCAATGCACTGATGCGAGTCAAGCAGAAGAGCCATGACCTGATTGATGATCGTCTGATTGCACTGGGGATCCCCAGCCAGCGGGAGATGCGTACCATGCAGGATCGCCTGCAGGAGACCCGGCGTGAGCTGCGTTCACTGCGCAGCGAGATGCGTGCCCTGAAGCGTGCCCAGTCTGAAGCTGCGGCAGCGGCAGAGCAAAAGACGGATCGACCACAGCCAGCTCAGCCACAAACTGGCCAGCCGCAGAGTGTGAAAAAGGCTGCAGTGAAAAAGAGCGCAGTGAAGAAGGCCGCTACCAAAAAGCGTGCAACACGCAAAAAGGCATCCGTGACCAAATAGTGGCGCACTCAGTGACAAGGAATTAGGAACAGAATCATGCAACCATTCAATATCCGCCCTGACCAACTGGGCAAAGAGATCCATGACTACGGGCGTAAACTGGGCAAGGGGGTGGAGAACCTGCTCAATGCCGGTGAGATTGACGAGGGGGTAACCCCCCGGGTTGAGGTCTATCGGGAAGACAAGCTTCGACTCTACCGTTATCAGGCGCCGGGTGATGTGGTACAGAACCCGACCCCACTGCTGGTGATCTATGCGCTGGTCAATCGCCCCTACATGGCAGATATTCAGGAGGATCGCTCCACCATCCGCAACCTGTTGCAGCAGGGGCAGGATGTCTACCTGATTGACTGGGGCTACCCGGACAACAGTGACCGCAGTCTCACCATGGATGACTACATCAACGGCTATATCGATCGTTGTGTGGATGAGATCTGTGAGCGCCACAACCTTCCCGCCATCAATATCCTTGGTATCTGCCAGGGGGGTAGCTTCAGCCTCTGTTACACCTCACTGCACCAGGAGAAGGTGAAGAATCTGGTCACCATGGTGACCCCGGTCGATTTTCAGACCCCCGACAACATGCTCTCCTGCTGGGTGCAGAATATGGATGTCGATCTGCTGGTCGATACCATGGGCAATATCCCCGGCGACATGCTCAACTGGAGCTTTCTCTCCCTCAAGCCATTCAGCCTCACTGGTCAGAAATATCTGGGTATGGTCGACCTGCTGGATGACGAGAAGCGGCTCAAGAACTTCCTGCGGATGGAGAAGTGGATCTTTGACAGCCCCGATCAGGCAGGAGAGACCTTCCGCCAGTTCCTCAAGGAGTTCTATCAGGGTAATGCCTTTCTCAATGGTGGAACCGAGCTCGGTGGTCAGGAGGTAGCGCTGAAGAACATCACCTGCCCGATCCTCAATGTCTTTGCCGAACAGGATCACCTGGTGCCCCCGGCCGCCTCGAAGGCACTCGATGGGCTGACTGCCAGCCGGGATTACACCGAGCTGAGCTTCTCTGGAGGCCATATCGGGATTTATGTCAGTGGCAAGGCACAGGCACAGGTGACTCCGGCCATCAGCAGCTGGTTGGAGCAGCACAGCCGGTAATCACGTACAAATCGTCTTGAAATCATTCGATAAGTGGTACTCCTGCAAAAAGGCCATCCCATACCGGGGTGGCCTTTTTGCGGTAGAGAGGGTAGAGTGTTTTGCCAATTTTCAAAAGCTGAGGGTGCGTGAACTTCACGATCAGGAATGGATGAGCAAGAGAGACCGCTGATACTGGTGGTGGATGATGACTTCACCAGTCGTGAGGTGCTGTGTGATGTACTGCAGGAGGTGGGCAACTACCGGGTTGAGCGGGCCGATAGTGGTGAGCAGGCCCTGCAGTTGCTGCAGCATAAAGAGCCAGAGCTGATCCTGCTGGATGTAGTGATGCCGGGTATGGATGGCTATGAGCTCTGTCGCAGGATCAAGCGCGAGCCTCGTCTCGAGTTCATTCCGGTGCTCTTCCTCTCCGCCAAAGAGCAAGCAGATGACCTGATCGAGGGGTATGAAGCGGGTGCAGCAGGCTACATTTTCAAACCCTTTGACGGGGTGGTGCTGCTGGCTCGGATCGAGACCCACCTCAAGTTGGGGGGGCTGCTGAAAAAAGAGCGTGATCTCAACTGTGAGCTGGAGGCCAAGGTAGCAGAGAGGACGGCTCAGCTGCAGAATGCCAACCGTGCCAAGGATCAATTCCTGGCAACCATGAGCCATGAACTGAGAACGCCGCTTACCAATATCATCGGTAATGGTGAACTGCTGCTGGAGAGTGAGCTCAATGCCGAGCAGTACGAGCTGCTCAGATCGATGGAGGGTTCCGGAAAACACCTACTCGCACTGATCAACGATATCCTCGATCTCTCCAAGATCGAATCGGGAAAGTTCGAGATCGATACCGCCCCCTTTGCAGTGGACACACTGCTCGATGATCTTCAGGAGATGTTTCAGCCACGTGCCGAGGAGGCAGAACTGGTGCTTGAGGTGGGTGGGCCACAACCCCCGCAGACCCATCAGCTGTGGGGAGATGGGCAGCGTATCAGTCAGATTTTGATCAATCTGCTGAGCAATGCCATCAAGTTTACCGAGCAGGGCAAGGTTTCGTTGCACTGCGGAGTGGGAGATGGAATGCTCTGCTTCACAGTTGAGGATAGCGGAATCGGCATGACCCCCGAGGTACTGGAACGTCTGTTCAAGCCGTTCGAGCAGGCCGACAACAGTATTTCTCGCCGTTTTGGCGGCACTGGTCTGGGATTGCACATCTCTTACGCGCTGGCACAACAGATGGAGGGTGCTATCGAGGTCAGCAGCGAGCCGGGCAGAGGTTCACGTTTTGTATTGCAGATCCCCTATCGCCGTAGTGAGCTGCTGATCAAGCGGGCACAGGCCCCTGCCTCTTCATCAGAGCAGGATCAAACCTTCCGAGGTTCCGTGCTGGTGGTGGAGGATACCCCCGAACTGCAGCTGCTGGAGCAGCGCATCCTCACCTCGATGGGTGCCACAGTAAGCCTTGCCAGCAATGGTCAGGAGGCGGTCGAGCTGGTCAACCGCCAGCACTTCGACCTGATTCTGATGGATATGCAGATGCCGGTGATGGATGGTATCGAGGCAACTCGAATCCTGCAGCAGCAGGGCCATACGGTGCCGGTGGTGGCACTGACCGCCAATGTGATGGAGCACCACCGTGAACAGTTTACTGCCGCCGGGGCTAGTGGTTTCCTCAACAAGACGATCGAGCGCGAGGCCCTGCGCAAGGTGGTTGTAAAACATCTCAAGCCACAACAGGCCGAGGCGGACACCACTTCGTCCTCCAGCGTACCCGGTGAGAGCGACACGGCTATCCCGGTGCTGGCAATCGATGATGAACAATCGGTGCTTGACTACTACCGTATGGTGATTGAATCGAAGGCGGGTTCGATTGATGAGGATCTCGATGAATTGAAGCTTATGCTGGGGAGTGAGAGTGATGACCGCAAGTGTGAGTCTGATTACTCGCTGGTAACCGCCTCACAGGGGCTGGAAGGGGTGGAGCTGGCCACCGAGGCAATGCACCACCAGCGTCCGTTTCCGGTTGCCTTTATCGATATGCGCATGCCACCGGGTATCGACGGACTGGAGACCGCACGGCGACTACGAGCGGTAGATCCGAGTATCTTCATCGTTGTGGTGACAGCCTATGCAGACCATTCGCTGGATGAGGTGCAACGGGAGCTGGGTGAAGGGGTGTTTTTTATCAACAAGCCGTTCTCGAAGCGTGAGGTTCTGCCGCTGCTGGAGCTGCTGATTGCCCACCGCAAGCGGGGGAGTGAGGAAAAGAAGAGTGATACCTCTGCACAGTTGAAGCGCTGGAAAGGTCCCGCCTCCGCCGATCAGAGGCAACTGAGTGGTGATATCCTCTATGCCGAGGATACGCCGTTGATGCAGACTCTGGTGCGCAAGATGCTGGAGAAGATGGGGCTGCAGGTGACCATTGCCAACAATGGTCAGGAGGCGGTGGATCTGGTCAATGAGCGCCCTTTCAACCTGATTCTGATGGATATGCAGATGCCGGTGATGGATGGTATCGAGGCCACCCGGGTACTGCGTAACCGTGGCTGCCATCTACCGATCATCCCCCTCACCGCCAATGTTCTTGATGAGTATCGCGAGGCCTTCCAGACAGTCGGTTGCACCGAGTTTCTGACCAAACCGGTTGATCGCGAGAAACTGTATGAGACACTCAGGCGCCACCTGTTGCAATGAACCTGGGTTGAACCGAGATTAAAGTGAAGTGACTACACAAGCCAAAGCGGCAGTACTGGTTTCCGGAGGGCTCGACTCCATGTTGGCGGTGCGGGTACTGCAGGAGCAGGGGGTTCATGTCGAGGGGATCAACTTCTACACCGGCTTCTGTGTCGAAGGCCACACCCATGCCATCCGCAAGAAGGATCAGAAGAGAGACAAACGCAACAACGCCCTCTGGGTGGCCGAACAGCTGGGGATCAAGCTCCACATTGTCGATATTGTCGAAGAGTACAAGGATGTGCTGATTAACCCCAAACATGGTTACGGGGCTAACATGAACCCCTGCCTTGACTGCAAGATCTTCATGGTGAAGAAGGCGTTGGAGTGGATTCGAAAGAAGGGATTTGACTTTATTGCCACCGGAGAGGTGGTGGGGCAGCGGCCGATGTCGCAGCGCAAGGATACCATGCCGGTGGTCTCCCACGAATCGGGGGCGGAAGATCTGCTGTTGCGCCCCCTCTGTGCGAAGAACTTGCCCCCGACCTTGCCGGAGCGTGAGGGGTGGGTTGACCGTGACACCCTCTATGACTTCAGTGGCCGTACCCGCAAGCCACAAATGGCACTGGCGAAACAGTTTGGCTTTGAAGAGTACGCCACCCCGGCAGGAGGCTGCTGTTTCCTCACCGATGAGAGTTATTCACTCAAACTGGTGGATTTGTGGAAGGCGCGTGGCAGCCGTGACTACGAGATGGATGACATCATGCTGCTCAAGGTGGGGCGTCATCTGCGGCCGCGCCCCAACTTCAAGATGATCATCTCCCGTGAAGAGGGGGAGAACAACTTCATGCAGGGGTACAAAAATCGCTATGTCACCCTGCGCATCACCGACTATCCAGGGCCACTGGTGCTGATTGATGGGGAGCCGGAAGAGGCCGATCTGGAGCTGGCCGCACGTATCACCGCACGTTTTGGCAAGGGCAAGATGGCATCCGAGGTAACCGCAGAGATCATCCGACCGGGCCACCCCCCCTACGAGATCAAGGTGGTTCCGATGGCTCCAGCCGAGCTTGAGCAGGACTGGTATATCTGATGGCCGACTACACCATCGACACCAGCGGGCTGCTCTGCCCGATGCCGGTGATCCGCGCTCAGGACAAGGTGGAGACCCTGCAGCCGGGAGATCGGCTGGAGGTAATCTCCTCCGACCCGGGTGCACTCCATGATATCCCGGCCTGGTGTCGTATCAATGGCCACACCGTTCTGGAACAGGCACAGCAGGAGGGCAGTGTCCGGGTCTGGATTGAGGTGGGCAGTGCGTAGCCACAGGCGTCAGCAAGGCTTCTATAATTTGTTACAATCGGCGAGAATCTCGCCTCATGAACCGATGAAAATAGTCTGCTATACATTGCCACTCAGGGTGCTGGTGCTAATTGCTACCCTGCTGCCAGGGTTGGTTGCGGCCAATTATGACCTGGCGGTTGAGGCCTATCTGGATGGCAACTACAAGCGCGCATTGCGCGAGTTCAATAGCAGTGCAGAAGAGGGCAATGCCAAGGCGTTGTTCCATCTGGCCGGGATGTATGCCGATGGCAAGGGGGTGTCACGTGACCTCAAAAAGGCGGTCAAGCTCTACAAACACTCGGCCCGGCTCGGGGTGGCCAATGCTCAATACAATCTGGGAGTAATGTACTACACCGGGGAAGGGCTTCGAAGTAGTGAGGAGAAAGCCGTAAAGTGGTGGGAAAAGGCGGCGGAGCAGAGGTTGCCCAGCGCGCAATTCAACCTTGCAGTTGTCTATGCCAAGGGGGAGGGGGTCAAACGGGATCTGGTGAAATCCTACATGTGGGCTTACATTGCCTTCTCGCTAGGCAATCAGCAGAGTCGACTGTTCATGTCTGAAATGGTGCTGGGGATGAGCCTGAAACAGCTCAATGAAGCAGAACGGCTGGCCAATCGCTGGATTGATAACCACTCTTGAGTACTCACCCCTTTCAACCGGACCAGATCCACTTCTCCCTGCCCTCCTGGGTGGAGCCCTATTGTACAAGCTACCGCCCAACCCAAGACCTGCAGCAGCGCATGGCTTTTGTGGTTGCGGCCTCTCGCATGAACGTGGAGAACGGCAGTGGTGGCCCCTTTGCGGCGGCGATCTTCGAGCAGGAGAGTGGGGTGCTGGTCTCTTTGGGGGTTAACCGAGTCACCCCGGAAGGGTTGTCGATGCTCCATGCGGAGATGGTTGCGATCTCACTGGCTCAGAAGAAGTTGGGTCACTACGATTTGGGGGCAGAGTCACTACCCCGGCATGAGTTGGTGAGTAGTACCGAGCCCTGTGCCATGTGTCTTGGTGCCATTCCCTGGTCGGGCGTGATGCGTCTGGCCTGTGCAGCCAGGGCCGAAGATGCGGAGGCGATCGGTTTCGATGAAGGGGCAAAGCCGCCGAACTGGCAGACAGCGTTGATGGCCAGGAGGATAGAAGTGGCTGAGGAGGTCGAGCGAGAGCAGGCGGTTGCGGTACTGCAGGCCTACCACAGCAGCGGTGGGCTGATCTATAACGGTCGAGATTGATGTGCATGAACCAGCATGGTGCATATGTCTGTATTGTCTGCACCAAAATAGTGCACAAGTGATAATGTATAAGGTCCGGTTTTAATATAATTATTTTAAATCAACTGGTTAATTAGTTGGTATGGTTTATGCTAAATAATCGCTCGCACAGTTTCGGGATGAGATATCATCGCCGCGACAGACCAAATTTCGCCGGGTTGCTGGCCGTAGCCACCCGTTTTTACTTTTGACAAAGCAGGAGTCGTTTTAATGTCTCAGAAAGTTCTCAAGCTCATCAAGGAGAGCAATTCCAAGTTTGTTGACCTCCGTTTCACTGATACCAAGGGTAAGGAGCAGCATGTCACCATCCCCTCCTCCGAGGTCAATGCCGGTTTCTTCAAGGCGGGCAAGATGTTTGATGGCTCCTCGATCGAGGGCTGGAAGGGGATCAACGAATCCGACATGATCCTGATGCCGGATGCCGATACCGCGTTGCTGGATCCATTTTATGAGGAACCCACCGTTATTATTCGCTGTAATATCGTTGAGCCTTCCACCATGGAGGGTTACGAGCGTGATCCGCGTTCGGTGGCAGCGCGAGCCGAGGCCTACCTCAAGTCTACCGGCATTGGTGATACCGCCTACTTTGGCCCGGAGCCTGAGTTCTTCCTGTTTGATGACGTCCGCTGGGGTTCCGATATGAGCGGCTCTTTCTGCAAGGTTGACTCTGAAGAGGCCTCCTGGAATACCGAGAAGGTCTACGAGGGGGGTAATATGGGGCACCGTCCAGGTGTCAAGGGGGGGTACTTTCCGGTTCCTCCAGTGGACTCTACCCAGGATATCCGTACTGCAATGTGTCTGGTCTGCGAGGACATGGGCCTGACCATCGAGGCTCACCACCATGAGGTGGCAACCGCCAACCAGAACGAGATTGCAACTGCATTCAATACTCTGGTGAAGAAGGGGGATGAGACTCAAATTCTCAAGTACGTAATCCACAATGTGGCACACGCCTATGGCAAGACCGCTACCTTCATGCCCAAGCCGATCGTTGGGGATAACGGTACCGGCATGCATGTGCATCAGTCGATCGCCAAGAAGGGCAAGAACATCTTCTCCGGCAACAAGTATGGTGGGCTCTCTCAGGAGGCGCTCTACTACATCGGTGGCATCATCAAGCACGCCCGTGCATTGAACGCCTTCACCAACGCCTCAACCAACTCCTACAAGCGTCTGGTTCCCGGCTTCGAGGCTCCGGTCATGCTGGCCTACTCCGCTCGCAACCGTTCCGCCTCCATCCGTATTCCACATGTACCTTCTCCGAAGGCGATGCGTGTTGAGGTCCGCTTCCCGGATCCTTCCGCCAACCCCTACCTCGCCTTCTCCGCAATGTTGATGGCGGGCCTTGACGGGATCAGGAACAAGATGGATCCAGGTGAGGCGATGGACAAGGATCTCTACGATCTGCCGGCAGAAGAGGCATCAGAGATCCCAACCGTCTGCCACTCACTGGATCAGGCGCTGGAGGCGCTGGATGCCGATCGTGAGTTCCTGACTCAGGGCGGTGTATTTACCGATGATTTCATTGACAGCTATATCGACCTGAAGATGGAAGAGGTAACCCGTCTGCGGATGACTACCCATCCGGTCGAGTTCGATATGTACTATAGTGTGTAAACGCTGACTTGTAGTTCGGTTGCAAGGCCCCTCTGATTTTCAGAGGGGCCTTTTTTTGTGCACCAAAAGAGTGCATAAGTTGGTTACACTGCACTCAACAGGATAGAGTTTTTGGGTGCTGCTTAAATTAACCTATTGATATTTATGCATGCATTAGGTGTATGGGTAGAGTGGTACAGCGATTGCAGAGAGGATCAGCATGTCTGAGCATGACCACAATCGATTGCGTGATCTGGTGCTGGAACACAGTTCCACGGCACAGTTGGTGATCGATGCAAGTCAGCGCCTGCACTATCTCAATCCGGCGGCAGAGGTGCTTTTTCGCATCAGTGCCAACAAGGCGCAGGGGCACAAGCTGCTGGCGGTAGTCGATATCAGTTGCGACATGGAGCAGCGCCTCGAGCGGGTGGTGGAGAGCCGTTTTCCCTATACCGAACGAGAGGTGGTGCTGCGTTTTATCAATGGAGACCGGGCCATTGTCGACTGTTCGCTGATTCCGCTGGATGAGAAACTGGTGATGGTGGAGTTTCAGCAGATGGAGCAGCAGCTGCGGGTACAGAATGAGGAGCGGTTGCTGAACCAGAGCCGTGCTTCGGAGGATCTGCTGCGTGGCCTTGCCCATGAGATCAAGAACCCGCTGGGGGGGCTGCGGGGAGCGGCACAGCTGCTGGAGAGTGAACTCGAAACGCCGGAGCTGAAAGAGTATACCGAGGTGATCATTGGTGAGGCCGATCGACTGCAGTCACTGCTCGACCAGATGCTTGGTCCCAACCGGCCGCCACAGATGGCAGAGACCAATATCCACGAGGTACTGGAGCGGGTGCGTACTCTGGTGCTTTCCGAAGCGGTAGAGGGTACATTGACTATTCATCGCGACTATGACCCCAGCATCCCCAGCTTTCCGGCAGATCGGGATCTGATGATTCAGGCGCTGCTGAACATGGTAAAAAATGCGGCCCAGAGCCTGGGCAATGATGGAGAGATCCAGTTGCGTACCCGGGTGCGGCGTCAGGTGAGTATTGGCAATCGTCATCACCGCCTGGTTTGCAGCCTGGAGATTGAGGATAACGGCCCCGGCATATCGGAGGAGTTGCGTAACTCCATATTCCTGCCGATGGTCACCGGCCGTGCCGAGGGCACCGGCTTGGGGCTGTCGATTGCACAGTCGATTGTGCAACGCCAGGGTGGCGTCATCGAGTGTCAATCCAGGCCGGGTAAGACCACTTTCACCCTGCTGATTCCGCTTGAGGAGACAAGCTGATGGAACAGAGTAGCAATGCAAGAGTTTGGGTGATCGATGATGATCGTTCCATTCGTTGGGTGCTGGAGAAGGCGCTGCAGAGGGCTGGGGTAGAGGTGGAGAGCTTCACCGATGGACAGACCATTCTCCAGCAACTGGAACATATCCAGCCTGATGTGCTGATCAGCGATATCCGGATGCCCGGGATGGATGGGCTTGCCCTGCTCAAGGAGATGGGAGAGCGCTGGCCTGACCTGCCGGTCATTATCATGACCGCACATTCGGATATGGACAGTGCGGTCTCTGCCTATGAGGGGGGCGCGTTCGAGTACCTGCCCAAACCATTCGATATCGAGGAGGCGATCACCCTGACCCAGCGGGCCATTGAGCAGTCCCGTAGCAAGCAGGCCAAACCCAGCCGTACACCACTGGCAGAGGCAGCCGATATCATTGGTGAGTCCCCGGCCATGCAGGAGGTGTTCCGTGCGGTGGGGCGTCTGGCCCAGTCCAACATGACGGTTCTGATCAACGGCGAGTCCGGTACCGGCAAGGAGCGGGTGGCGCAGGCGCTGCACCGCCATAGCCCGCGTGCGGAATATCCGTTTATCGCCCTCAATATGGCGGCGATTCCGCGAGATCTGATGGATTCCGAGCTCTTTGGGCATGAGAAGGGGGCCTTTACCGGGGCGATGAGCTCCCGTCAGGGCCGTTTCATGCAGGCCAACGGCGGCACCCTGTTTCTCGATGAGATTGGTGACATGCCGCTGGAGACCCAGACCCGGTTGCTGCGTGTCCTCTCCGAAGGGGAGTTCTACCAGGTGGGTGGACACCACCCCATCCATGTCGATGTGCGCATCATTGCCGCCACCCACCAGAATCTGGAGGCGGCTGTGGAGTCGGGAAAATTCCGCGAAGATCTCTACCACCGCCTCAATGTGATTCGTATCCACGTTCCCAGGCTGGCGCAACGGCGGGAGGATGTCCCGTTGCTGGCCAGACACTTTCTGCAGCTTGCGGCCAGAGAGCTGGCGGTAGAGGAGAAGGAGCTATTGGCGGAGACCGTGCAGTACCTCTCTGCGCTGGAGTGGAAAGGCAATGTGCGCCAACTGGAGAACACCTGTCGCTGGATTACGGTGATGGCCCCCACCCGTAAGGTACGCATTGAGGACCTACCCATCGAGTTGCGTGGAGAGTCCGACTCTCCTGCGGCAGACTGGGAGCAGGCGCTGCAGCAGTGGATCCGTCAGCATCTCAACCGTAATGAGAGTGGCCTGCTGGATCAGGTGGTGCCCACCATGGAGCGTATCCTGATTGATGCAGCGCTGGAGCACACCGCAGGTAAGCGACAGGAGGCGGCACGTCTGCTGGGGTGGGGGCGCAACACGCTTACCCGAAAACTGAAGGAGCTCGAGTAGCCGATTGATGGCGTGTGGCTGGCCGCATGGTAACGGCGGCTCCACTGCTCTATAATCGCACCCTTCAATTTTCGGAGTAATCCAGCGGTGGGTTTGGAGAGAGAGGAGATCGAGAGCATCGGGCTGCAGCACCGGATTCTGGTGGCAGACGATGAGAGGGATGTGCAGCAGCTCTACCGCGCTGTATTCAGCCCCGCTGACGCCGAGAGTAGTCAGGCAACCGCCGAATTGCTGGAGCTGGCAGCAGGATCTGAATCCTCCTCCCGGGAGGAGAATGAATTTGACTGTACGGTGGTGGAGCAGGGGGAGCACGCCGTTGAGCTCGTGCAACAGGCCCTGGATGAGGGGCGCCCCTACACCGTAGCCTTTCTTGATATGCGCATGCCCCCCGGTATCGATGGGCTTGAGACTGCCAAACGGTTGCGGGCGCTGGATGACCGTATCTATATTATCTTTGTAACCGCCTATACCGACCGCTCCATCGATGAGCTGGATCAGGCGCTGGAATATGGCACACTGTTTGTACGCAAGCCATTCCTGCGTGAAGAGATCATCCAGATGGCGCGGATGCTGAGTCGCAACTGGAGCAAGGATCGACAGCTGGAAGAGTCGGTCTCACGGGCCGAGCTGGAGTCGGTAAACCGCTCCCTGCGGGCCAAGGATGACTTCCTTGCCTCCATGAGCCATGAGTTGCGTACCCCTTTGACCGCAGTGATCGGCAACAGTGAATTTCTTGCCGAAACCGCGCTGGATGAGGATCAGCATGAGCTGTTGCGCTCGATAGAGGTCTCCAGCCTGGGGCTGCTTGCGCTGATTAACGATATTCTCGACCTTTCGAAAATTGCTGCAGGCAAGTTTGCTGTAGACCGGGTACCGTATGATCTCAACGAGGTGATCAACGAGGTGGGATATATCTTCTCCTCCCGTGCCCAGGAGGCGGATCTCAAGCTGGTGATTGAGGTTCCCGACTTTACCCACCAGCTGATTGGAGATGGGCGCCGTATCAACCAGGTGCTGGTCAATCTGCTGAGCAATGCCATCAAGTTTTCCGAGCAGGGGTCAACAGTGGAGCTGCGGGTGTGGGCCGATGAGGCCCAGGACGAGCTCAACTTCCGGGTCAAGGATCAGGGGATCGGCATGACTGCGGAGACTTTGCGCCGCCTCTTCAAACCCTTCACCCAGGCCGATGCCACCATCTCCGGGCGCTTTGGCGGCACCGGTCTGGGGCTCCATATCTCCTGGACCCTGGTGGATATGATGGGAGGTGAGATTCATGTGGAGAGTGTTGAGGGGGAAGGCTCCTGTTTCCACTTCACGGTACCGTTGGCGGTGAGCGAGACTCCGGTCTCGACCAAACGGCGACACTGTTTTGTGACTCTGGACTGCCTCTTCCAGGGGCGGGTACTGGTTGCAGAAGATGCCCCGGAGCTGCAGTCGCTGGAGCTGCGGATGCTCAAGATGATGGGGTTGGAGGTGGTGCTGGTGGAGAATGGCCGGGAGGCGGTGGATCGGGCACTGAGTGAGGAGTTCGACCTGATCCTGATGGATATGCAGATGCCGGAGATGGATGGGGTGGAGGCGACCGAGATGTTGCGTTCAGTCGGCTACGAGAAACCGATTGTTGCCCTTACCGCCAACGTGATGGCACAGCACCAGGAGGAGTTCGAACGGGCCGGCTGTAACGATTTCCTGGCCAAACCGATTGATCGTCATCGCTTGCAGGAGGTGCTGGGCAAGTTTATGGTGGTCTGCAGCCGTCGTGAACACAAGCAGGCTGCAGCAAACAGTGCACCACAAATGGATAGTGCACAGCTGATTGATGATGAAATGGTACAGCTCTTTGTCGAGCGCACCCATCAGCTGCACGCTGAGATGGAAACCGCGCTACAACAGGAGGCCTGGGCTGCTGTGCGCAGTGTGGCCCATACGGTCAAGGGGAGCGGAGCAACCTTTGGTTACCCGTTGCTGACGGCGCTGGGCAAGGAGGTCTGTGATGCGATTGATCATGACCAGGTCGACCAGGTACCGATGAAGACCGAGGAGTTGTTGCATGAGATGCACAAGGCACTACTGGACTATGCTACATAGAAACAGACAGGTTCCGTTTCGCTTGCGCCGCCTCACGGTTGCGGCCACCTTGCTGGCAACTACCGGCTGTGTGCCACAAAACCCGATCGCGAGCAGTGGATTGCTGAAACCGATGGTTGCCAATTCCCGTCCAGTACAACAGCCGTTGCTGGAGCGGGTTGAGCCAAAACCACACAGCAGTGCTCAGGTCGAGCAGCTACCCAAACACCCAAAACCGGCCATTGCCGGGCAGAAATGGTTGGTCAAGAGTGGCACCATCAACCGCACCTTTTCCCAGGCCGCACACCGGGCGGGGCTGCCTGCCAACCACATTCAGCACCTGCAGGCACTGTTTGCCGAGCAGATCAACTTTCGCCGTGACTTGCGCAAGGGGGATCACTTTACGGTCATCCTGCAGCCCGCTAGTGATGGCTCACTGCAGCATGGCAGGTTGCTGGCTGCAGAACTCAGCAGTCGGGGCAGACCGGTTCGGGTGATTCGTCATACCGATCGTCACGGGGAGACCCGTTTCTACAATGGCAAGGGGGAGCCGCTGGGTTCCGACTTTAACCGATATCCATTGAAACATCCGAAAGTGAGCTCACACTTTACGTTGCGACGTTACCATCCGGTGCTCAAGGTGTACCGCCCGCATCGGGGTACTGATTTCAAGGCAAAACGGGGCACACCGGTACTGGCTACCGCAGATGGTGTGGTGGATCGGCGTGAGCATCAGCACGGCTATGGCAATGTGATTTTCCTGCAGCATCACGGGGGGCAGTACACCACGGTCTACGCCCATCTCTCACGTTTTGCCAAGTGGCTCAAGCCGGGGGCCAGTGTTCATCAAGGCGATGTGATCGGCTATGTTGGCAGTAGTGGGCTTTCAACCGGCCCCCACCTGCACTATGAGTTCCGTGAGGGTGAGGAGTACCGCGATGCAATGAAGGTGGTGCTGCCGCAAAAGCACACCTTGAGTGCACAGGAGCGCAAGTATTTTTACCAATCCACCTTTGCCCTGCGTAGAACCCTGCTGAGTGAAAGCAGTGACAACCAGCTGGCAATGAAGTAGCGTCGGGCGTGAACCTTCTCGATACCATCCACTCCCTCTTCCGTTTCAGCCCCTTTATCGAAAACAGCTGTCGGCAGGACTCGAACCTGCTTGAGTGGTTGCAGCGATCGGGCCGGTTGCAACAGTGCAGTGATGAGGCCACCTACCGCAAGCTGTTGAGCAAGCGACTCAAGCGGGTCAAGAGTGATCAACAGCTCGCTACCGAGTTGCGTCAGTTTCGGTGTCAGGAGATGGTGCGCATTGCGCTACGCGATCTCTCGGGCTGGGGGGATTACCACAGCACTGTGGCGGAGCTCTCGGCGCTGGCGGATGTCTGTCTCTCGGAAACACTGGATCTGCTCTACCGCTGGCAGTGTGATGAGGAGGGCACCCCGAAGGGGGAGGAGAGCGGCAAGGCACAACGCATGGTGGTGGTGGCGATGGGCAAGCTGGGGGCACGGGAGCTCAACTTCTCCTCCGATATCGATCTGATCTTCGCCTATCCGGAGGATGGCGAGACCCGAGGTCGTCGCCCCTGGATCTCCAACCAGGAGTTCTTCACCAACCTGGGGCGGCGTCTGATCCGGGCCATCAACAACAATACCGTGGATGGCTTTGTATTTCGGGTTGATATGCGGCTGCGCCCCTTTGGTGAGGCCGGTGCACTCGCCTCCTCCTTTGATGCGATGGAGGACTATTATCAGATGCATGGACGTAGCTGGGAGCGCTACGCCTGGATCAAGGGGCGTGTGGTGGCGGGAGACCAGGTAGCTGGTGAGGCCCTGATGAAGATGCTGCGCCCCTTTATCTACCGGCGCTACTTCGACTACAGCGCCTTCGAGTCCCTGCGCGAGATGAAGCAGATGATTGCCCGTCAGGTACGCAAGAAGGGAATGCTGGATGATGTCAAGCTCGGGCCCGGAGGGATCCGCGAGATCGAGTTTATCGGTCAGGCCTTTCAACTGGTACGAGGGGGGGCCGAGCAGGAGCTGCAGATTCGTCCCATTCTCGAGGTGCTGCCACTGCTGCGAGATCGTAACGAAATCAGTCAGTCTGAATACCAGGCACTGGTCGATGCCTACCTCTTTCTGCGCAATACCGAACATCGGATTCAGGAGTATGACGACCGCCAGACCCAGCGCCTGCCCGAGCGTGACGAGCGCCGTCAGCTGCTGGCCGAGTCGATGAAGTTTGATGATTGGGAGGCGTTTCACAGCCAGCTGCAACAGCACCGTAGTGCGGTCGAGCAGCAGTTTGAACAGCTCTTCTCGATGGAGGGGGAGGAGGCATCCGACCATGAGCAGTCGGCCGCGGTGATCTGGGATCAGATCAGCGCGGGCGAGGATCCGCAGGGGCTGGCGCAGTGGTTTGAAGAGGAGGAGTTGGTTACCCACCGCCTGCAACAGCTGGTGGAGTCGAGCAGTGTACAGTCGATGAGTCGTGACGGGCAGCAGCGCCTCAACCGTTTGATGCCGCTGTTGATTGAGTCGGCCAGTCGTCAGCCCCACCCGGATGAGAGTTTGATGTGGGCGATCCGTCTGGTTGAGGGGATTGGTCGGCGCTCGGTCTACTTCTCTCTGTTGGCAGAGAATAGCGCCTCGTTGGAACATCTATTGAACCTGCTGCAGAAGAGTAGCTGGATTGCAGAACAGCTCGCCGCCACCCCGATGATGCTGGAAGAGCTGATGGATGTGCGCAATATCACCATGCCATCGGGGCCGCAGCCGCTGCTTGAGGAGCTGAAGCTGCTGGCAAGCCGGGTGGATGATGAGGATCTGGAACAGCAGATGGAGCTGATGCGACACTTCCAGCGTCGCAATATTCTCAAGATCGCCGCCGTGGATGTGATGGACAAACTGCCGGTGATGAAGGTGAGTGATGCGCTGACCTGGATCGCTGAGGCGTTGGTGGCACGCAGCTTCCGGCTCTGCTGGAACGAGATGACACGGCGCATGGGACAGCCACGGAGACGCTCTGAAACCGGGGAGGCGCCCGGTTTTGTTGCCATTGGCTACGGCAAGATGGGAGGTCTGGAATTGGGATATGGCTCCGACCTCGACATGGTCTTTCTCCACGATGGTGACCCGGAAGCCCCCTTCAGTCGTAAGCAGTACCCGGCCAGCCGCCGTGAATTCTATGTACGGCTGGGACAGCGGATGATCCATCTGATGACCACCCGCACCATGAGTGGTCGCCTCTACGAGATCGACTCCCGTCTACGACCCAATGGCAATTCAGGACTGCTGGTTGCCGATCTGGAAGGGTTCCGTAGTTATCAGTTGGAGGAGGCATGGACCTGGGAGCACCAGGCACTGATTCGGGCCCGCGCTGTCTTTGGAGGCAAGGCGGCGATCGAACAGTTCGAGGCGACTCGGCGGGAGGTGCTGTCACAGCCGCGAGATCCCGATAAACTGTGTAGTGATGTGGTGGAGATGCGCGAGAAGATGCGGGCGTCTCTGGGGCAGTGCAAGGCGGGAGAGATTCACCTCAAGCAGATGGAGGGGGGCATGGTTGATATCGAATTTATCGTCCAGTACCTGATTCTGCGCTGGGCGCATGATTACCCCGAACTGCTGCGCTGGAGTGATAACATACGCCAGATCGAATCGCTGGCCAAGGCGAAGTTGCTGAGCCGGGAGGATACCGCCCGGCTGATACAGAATTATCGTCTCTTCCGCCGTAGTGCCTACCACCTGTTTCTCGACAACCATCCTGCCGTGGTGGCGGAGAGTGAATTTGTCGAAGAGCGTCAGCAGGTGGTCGAGATCTGGCGGCGCATGATGGTGCCATAATCCGAAAGTTGAGAAATTACCAATATGAGCGATCTTCCCAGTTGTCCAGAATGTACCTCTCCCTACACCTATGAAGAGAGAGGCCTCTATGTATGTCCCGAATGTGGTCATGAGTGGAGTACAGAGCCGACTGAATCGGCAGAGGAAAATGTGGTCAAAGACGCCAATGGAACGATACTGGCAGATGGGGATACCGTCTCTCTGATCAAGGATCTGAAAGTGAAGGGCTCCTCCTCCACCATCAAGGTGGGTACAAAGGTCAAAAATATTCGGTTGACCGAAGGTGACCACAACATCGACTGTAAAGTCGATGGCATTGGTGCGATGAAACTGAAGTCAGAGTTTGTGAAAAAGGTGTAAACCTACCCGAAGGTAGTGGCAGCTACCCGTCGATAAGAGTAGCTTCAGGGGTGAGCTGAACAGTTACGAGAATATTTGTTTATCAATCAGGATAGACAAATACAGTTGTTTATCATGATTTGTTGTTTTTGATACTCAATGTGGCTACCATCGAAAAACTGACCATCAACCATATCTTGCATGCAGCCCTATTCACCAGAATTACTCCCGATTGAAAACCTCGATAAAGAGGTGCTGTTTACCATTGTCGGTGAGGCCAATGCCGCACTGGCTCGCTATGATGGCCTGTTGATGGGAGTAGTCAATCCAGCAGTAATGCTATCGCCGCTGACCAATCAGGAGGCGGTACTCTCCTCAAAAATTGAAGGCACACAAGCTACGGTGGAGGAGGTACTGGAGCATGAAGCGGGGCAAGAGTATGACCAGGAGAAGCAGCATGATATTCAGGAGGTCATCAACTATCGCAAGGCGCTGATTCTGGCCAAGGAGACCATTACCGAGCGCCCAATCCGCTTGGGACTGATTCGGGAGATGCATCGGGTACTGATGGAGAGTGTACGTGGACAGAGCAAGGAACCGGGACAGTTCCGCAAGGATCAGAACTGGATCGGGTCACCTGGATCAACCATTGAAGAGGCCACCTTTGTTCCCCCTTCACCACTACAGCTGATGGATCACCTGCAGGCATGGGAGCGTTATCTCGACTATGCAGATATCGATCCCATTGTGCAGACGGCGATTGTTCATGCGCAGTTTGAACTGTTGCATCCGTTCAAGGATGGCAATGGCCGTATCGGACGCTTGTTGATCCCGCTATTCCTCTACAGCAAAGGTCGCCTCAGCAGTCCAATGTTCTACCTCTCGGCTTATCTGGAAAATCACCGGGAAGAGTACTATGCACGACTGCGCGCGATCTCACAGCAAGAAGACTGGACCGGGTGGTGTGCCTTTTTCCTTAAGGCAGTTGTGGAGCAGGCACAGCAGAATGGCCGTACACTGCGAGAGATTATGGATCTCTATGAGGCGACCAAGAACGAGTTACGGGAGATCACCCATTCCCAATACAGCTTGCAACTACTGGATGCCCTGTTTGATCGCCCTACCTTTACCAAGGCGGATCTTGCACGACGGGCGGGGTTACCGAAACCGACGGCACACAAACTGATCAATAGCCTGTTGGAAGCGGGGCTGCTGGCTGTGGTACGTAAAGCAGCAGGGCGGCGTCCGGCCATCCTCACCTTTGCGGAACTGCTCAATACGTTGGAACGAAAACAGCTGGTATAACCAAAGCACGATAGAATCCCCCTATGCCTACACTCGACTGGATTGGAAAAAAAGCGGTGGTCAAGCACCATCAAGAGGTGCCCTATCGTCTATTGGAGCCAGTGGATGAGCTGTCACATGGGGAGCAGGATAACGGCAATCTGATTGTGCAAGGGGATAATCTGGATGCCTTGAAGGCACTACTGCCCCGTTATGCGGGGAAGGTGAAGTGTATCTATATCGATCCACCCTACAATACGGGCAATGAAGGCTGGGTCTATAACGATAATGTCAACAGCCCGGAAATCAGGCAGTGGCTGGGTGAAGTGGTGGGTAAAGAGGCTGAGGATCTAAGTCGGCATGACAAGTGGCTCTGTATGATGTATCCACGTCTTATTCTTCTCAGGAAATTTTTGAAAGATGATGGTGTGATACTGATTTCACTTGATGAAACAGAAAGTGGTGTTCTTCGAGTGGTAATGGATGAAATATTTGGTAGAAATAATCTATTGGGAACGATTGTTTGGAATACAAGAAATACAGATAACAGGATAAAAACACACCTTTCCCCAGATCATGAGTATATATTTGTTTACGGTAAGACAGAAAAATCTAGGATTGAAGGTAGAGTAATAGATAGAAGTAATTTCAAAAATCTGGACGATGATCCTAAAGGTCCATATGTAACTGACCCTCTAACTGGTAAAGCTACGGCATCAGAACGGCCTAA
>CAYFNH010000033.1:0-23006 GCA_964344435.1 uncultured Piscirickettsiaceae bacterium
AGATCGGCGCGATCTTGCCGCCGAAGCAGTAGCCACCATCGCGCTTGTTGGGGATAAAGGGGATATCGTTCCCCATGTGCCACAGCACCGAGTTGGTGGCCGACTTGCGGGAAGAGCCGGTACCCACTACATCGCCCACATAGGCGACCGGATGGCCCTTCTGCTTGAGAGATTCGAGCGTACCCAGCGGATCTTCGGTAAAGTCGGGGCGTGGCATCTTCAGCATCGCCCTGGCGTGCAGCGGGATATCGGGGCGTGACCAGGCATCCTGCGCCGGAGAGAGATCATCGGTATTGGTCTCTCCCGGCACCTTGAAGACGGTGACGGTGACCTTCTCCGCCAGTGCATCACGCGAGGTGAACCACTCCGCCTCGGCCCAGGACTCCACCACCTGTTTGGCGTACCCATTGCCCGCCTTCATCTTCTCCACCACCGCATCAAAGGCATCAAACACCAACAGAGTTTTGGAGAGCGCGGTAGCGGCCGCCTGTGCCAGTTCGGCATCCTGATCCACGCTGTCCAGGGCCTCAATCAGTGGGGCCACATTGAATCCACCCAGCATGGTGCCCAGCAGTTCAACCGCCTGCAGCGGGGTGATCAGTGGAGCACTCTTTTCACCACTCACGATGGCCGCGAGAAACTGTGCCTTCACCCGGGCAGCATCATCCACTCCGGCGGGAACACGGTGGGTCAACAACTCCAACAGCTCTGCTCCATCGGCATGATCTGACTCCAGCAGCGCCACCAACCCGGTGACCTGAACCGCATTCAGCGGCAGCGGTGGAATGCCCTCGGCTGCACGGGCTTCGACGTGTTCACGATAATCATTCAACATACTCAATTTCCTTATCAATGTTAATGTCTCGCGCAAAGCCGCAAAGACGCAATAAATTAACTCTTGGCGGCTTTGCGTCTTTGCGCGAGATAGCTTTTATCAGATATTCAATAGCACCCTTGTTGGATCCTCGATCAGCTCCTTGATAGTCTTGAGGAAGGTGACCGCCTGCTGCCCATCAATGATACGGTGATCATAGGAGAGCGCCAGATACATCATCGGGCGAATCACAATCTCGTCATTTTCCACCACCGGACGTTTCTGGATGTTGTGCATTCCCAGAATTGCACTCTGTGGTGGATTCAGGATCGGCGTGGAGAGCATGGAACCGAACACTCCACCGTTGGTGATGGTAAAGGTGCCTCCCATCAATTCATCCAGGGTAATCTTGCCATCCCGCGCCCGCTTGGCATAGGTGACAATACCAGACTCGACATCGGCGATACTCATCTGCTCGGTATTGCGCAGAATCGGCACCACCAGCCCACGATCGGAGGAGACTGCGATACCAATATCACAGAAGCCATGGTAGACGATATCGTCTCCATCAATCGAGGCATTGACCTCGGGAAAACGCTGCAGGGCGATGGTCGCCGCCTGCACAAAGATCGACATGAATCCAAGTCGCACCCCGTGGGTCTTCTCGAACTGCTCCTTGTGCGCTGTCCGCAGATCCATGGCCGCCTGCATATTGACCTCATTGAAGGTGGTCAGCATCGCGGTGGACTGCTTCGCTGCCAGCAGACGCTCGGCAATGGTTTTTCGCAGCCGGGTCATCGGCACCCGATGCTGCTCGCGATGACCCGCCGTCTGCTCTTCCCTGGTTGCTGCCTCCCGCTCGGCTTCTGGTCGAGGGCCGGCACCCGCAGAGGTAGTCGCTTGCTTCGCTGCAGCCTCGACATCACTTTTCAACACATGCCCCTTGCTGCCACTCGCTTCCACCTGATCCGGCTCAATCCCCTTCTCGGCCATCAGCTTGCGCACCGCAGGGCTGGAGTGGTTACTCGGTGTGGCCTGCTCCTCGACAGTCGGTTGCACTGTATCGGCTGTAGCGGCAGCCATTGTACCCAGCCGTTGACCGCCAACCACGACCGCATCAACCGCCTCTTCAATCGACTCCACCACCCCATCCATCAATGCCGGAACCTCCAGCACCACCTTGTCGGTCTCGATTTCAACCAGCACTTCGTCGCGTTTGACCGCCTCTCCCACTGCCTTGTTCCAGGCCACCACGGTTGCCTCGGTTACCGACTCCGGAAGTGTGGGGGTCAGAATCTCTATACTCATCAATCTACTCCTCGGTTTTGAACCATGGCCCCCTGCATCTCATGCAGACGGCTGACGGTGCGTGCAAACTGAAAACGCAACGCCTCATCCTGATAGACCCGCATCAACTGCCCTACTGCCGAGATTACCAGACGAATCTGGTGGTCATAAAGCTCATCCACAAAATGGAGGAAGCGCCAGGCGTAGGATTCATTGGAAGCGGCACGTGCATCGATATTGGATACGATCACCGCACTGAAGATGTGGGCCAACTCGATATAGTCGCTGGTTGCCCTCGGGTTGCTGCAGAGCACCTGAAAGTCCAGCCACACCACCCCTTCCGCCACCTTGATCACCGGTAGACTGCGCTGGTTGATCTGAAGCGACTCCTGCTCCCACGGTTCACTTTGTGCCAGCTGCTGGAAGATCTGCTCCAGTGCCAGTTCGCTCAGCTCCCGACTTACCTGTGACTGCGTAACCCCACTATTGGCCACCCGATAGTCGGTATGACTCTCCAGTTCGACCACTACATTGTAGCGCTTGAGCAGCTCGATCGCCGGTAGAAACAGATCCCGGTGAAAGCCATTCTCATAGAGATGTTCGGGGGCCCGGTTGGAGGTGGTCACCAGCATCACCTGACGTTTGTAGAGCCCCTCCAATATGCCGTAGAGCAGCATCGCATCCGCAATCTCGGTCACGTGAAACTCATCGATGCAGATCAGCCGGTAGCGCTCTGCCAGGGTTTTGGCGATGGCATCGAGTGGATTGGGGCGGTGTTTGTGTTCCGGCATCGAGCCGTGCAGCATCTCCATGAACTCATGGTAGTGGTAACGAATCTTGCGCCTGGCTGCCACGGCACGGTAAAACTGATCCATCAGCCAGGTCTTGCCTACCCCGACATCCCCCCAGATAAAGACCCCCTGCTGACGTTTCTTGAAAAGTCTGCACCACCACCCCTGGTGGCTCACCCGATCGAGGGCACACTGCAGTGCCTCAACCACTCTCAACTGCGCCTGGTCATGGCGAATCTGTCGCTGTTCCACCTGCTGCAGATAGTGCTCGACCAGTTGGCTCATGCCGCCACTCCAGCAGACCGTGGTTTCTGTTGTGTCTGAGTATAGTCATGGGCCAGCTCTTCCTGGTGTCGCCCCTCATCAAACTGCAGCCCCAGTCGGTCACAGACCGTACGCGCATCCTTCTCTGCATTTTGCAGACAGCTGGTGGCCCCGGGGGATGGGGTCATATTGAAGATGATGCCGTTGCCGGGATCAATCTTGGCCTCACCCAGCACCAGCTTGCGCGCCTTCTTGTCGAGCAGTTGAGGACGAATCCCTCCAAAGCGGTTGGCATAGCGCACCTCATCAAAGGTGATGGAGGGGACAATCTTGCGTATCTCCTGCATGAACAGGTAACGCTGCAGCAGGGGAACCTCATAGAGCAGGTTTTTCAGGAAGTAGTTGCGAATATCCTTCACCTTGAGCAGATCCCCGGCAATCGCCATTACATCGGGATTGAGACGAAATACCTTGAGGAAGTCCACAATACTCTGGTAACGGTAGCGCTCCAGCATCGGCAGGGCCAGTGCGGTGGGGCCAAAGCGGGTCTTGCCTTCCACCAGCAGGTCGATATCCCCATGTACTGCGGCAAACGGAAGGCTGGGATTCTGCACGGTGTAGACCTTGCCATTGAGTAGCGCCGGGGTAAAGTAGAAGCTCCCCCCCATTGGCAGTACCGAGTAGTCCAGCCCATAGCCCATGCGGTGAGCCATCAACAGACTGTGACCACCCGCGCAACTGACCACATTCTCTGCCTCAATCACCCCGGTACTGGTACGCACCACAAAGTGATCCCCAGCTGACTCAATCGACTCAACCTGGGTGGACAGACGCAGATCCAGCCGCTCTCCGGCCTCGTGCTGAGCGGCGGTTACAAACGAGCGCGACAGTGCTGCAAAGTCACAGGCAACATACTCGCTGCGATTGCCCAATGCAACCACCGGGTCGCGCCGCCAGCGTCCATCTCGCATCATTACCACATAGGGTTCAATGCTGGCGATCTCCCCCATCTCAAACAGCTCCATCCCCGGATAGTGGGGGGCAAACTGGGCATGGCGTTGACGAATTACAGCACACTCCTGCTCTCCCACCCCAAGCGCCAGTTTGGAGCATGGGTGCACCAGTTGTGGCCCACCCTGCGCCTGCTGGGAGAACGCATAGTTCACCACCATATCCACCGCCTGTTTGACGTAGAGTGCCTTCTCCAGCGTGTAGTTGGTCTCGATATCCCCCCGGTGCAGGGTCTGACTGTTATTACGCCCATGTGAATTGACATGAGCCAGGTCACCATTCTTCTCGATCAGGGTAATGCTGCCCAGGTTGGTGTAGCGGGCAGCGGTATAGAGCAGGGCGGTACCCGATACCCCGCCACCAATGATCAGAAGTTGTGTCTTGCCATTCATGCCTCACCTCCGCCATCAATCCCCAGAGCCGCCTGCACCAGATCCTGCTGCTGCTGTTTGTGGATATGAAAACTACCCACTGCCGGTGCAGCAGAGGCTGGACGCCCCACATTGAGCAGGGATGCCTCCTCCTGAACCAGCAGCTGCAACAGTGGAGTGAGCATAAACCATGCCCCCTGATTGAGGGGCTCTTCCTGACACCAGACCAGATAACGATAGTTGGGGTAGCGATCCAGCAGGCGCTCCAGGTCATAATGGGGGAAGGGATAGAGCTGTTCGACACGCAGCACCGCCACCCGGTTGCAGTTACCGCTGCGACGCTTCTCCAGCAGGTCGTAGTAGACCTTGCCGCTACAGAGCACCACGCGCTCCACCTCTTCCGGCTTCAACTCGTCGACCTCATCGAGCACAGTCTCGAAATGGCCATTCATCACACTGTCTGCAGTGCTGACACACATCGGGTGGCGCAACAGGCTTTTCGGGGTCATCACCACCAGTGGCTTGCGGTAGCGGCGCAGCATCTGACGTTGAATCATGTGGAAGGTCTGGGCCGGGGTACTGGGCACACAGACCTGAATATTCTCCTGGGCACAGAGCTGCAGGTAGCGCTCCAGCCGTGCCGAGGAGTGTTCCGGCCCCTGACCGTCGTATCCGTGTGGCAGAAACATTACCAGCCCACTGAGACGCCCCCACTTCTGCTCTCCCGAGGTGATGAACTGATCAATCACCACCTGGGCACCGTTGGCAAAATCTCCGAATTGTGCCTCCCAGACCACCAGGGTGTCAGCCTCGGTGGTGGCATAACCATACTCGAAGGCGAGCACCGCCTCCTCTGAAAGCAACGAGTCAATCACATGAAAAGTGGGCTGATTTTCAGCCAGGTGTTGCAACGGGGTATAGGCTTGACCGCTCTCCTGGTCATGCACCACCGCATGGCGATGGAAGAAGGTGCCGCGACCACAATCCTCACCGGAAATACGGATGGCATAGCCCTCATCCAGCAGAGCGGCATAGGCGAGATTCTCACAATACCCCCAGTCCAGGGGGTGGTCCCCGATCGACATGCGTAGCCGATCGGCATAGATCTTGGCTACCCTGCCGTTGACCTGCAGCTCGTCCGGAAGCTGTGCAACCGCACTGCCCAGGCGCACAAAGCGTTCCCGATCCATACCACTGTCAACCGGCTCATGCCAGAGCCCATCACAGAACTGTCCCCAGTTGACCGGGTGTTTTCGATCCACATCCTGTGGATCCAACAGGCTGGGTACGGTAGGCTCACCATCCTCCAAACGGCGACGATAGCCCTCGATAATCTGCTCACACTCCTGTTCGTTCACCACCCCCTGCTCCACCAGTTGACGGCAGTAGCGTTCACGGGTGGTGGGCAGTGCCCGAATCTTCTTGTACATCATCGGCTGGGTTGCCGCTGGTTCATCCGCCTCGTTATGGCCGTGGCGTCGATAGCAGTAGAGATCAATCACCACATCCTCATGGAACTCGCGACGATAATCCAGTGCAACCCGGGTGATGAAGGCGACCGCCTCCGGGTCATCTCCATTGACATGAAATACCGGTGCCCCCACCATCTTCGCCACATCGCTGCAGTAGTGGGTAGAGCGAGAGTCGATCTTGCTGCTGGTGGTAAATCCGATCTGGTTATTGACTACGATATGTACCGTTCCATAGGTACGATAGCCCCGGGTTTCCGACATATTGAGGGTCTCCATCACCACCCCCTGCCCAGCGAAGGCGGCATCACCGTGGATCACCACCGGCACTACCTCATCCCCGCCCCCCTGCCGACGATCCTGACGCGCACGCACCCCCCCCTCCACCACCGGGCCGACGATCTCCAGATGGGATGGGTTGAAGGCAAGCGCAAGGTGAATCGGGCCATGCGGGGTATTGCGATCACAGGCAAACCCCATGTGGTACTTCACATCACCGGTACGACCACCATGATCCACCGTTCCCTCAAACTCCCTGAACAGGGATGAAGGGGCTTTACCAAGGATATTGACCAACACATTGAGTCGTCCGCGGTGGGCCATACCGAAGACAATCTCCTCCGTACCGGTCGCGGCCGCATGGTTGATCAGGGTATCGAGCATCGGAATCAGACTCTCGCCCCCCTCCAGCGAGAAGCGCTTCTGCCCAACGTATTTGTGATGCAGATAACGCTCCAGAGTCTCCGCTTCGGTGAGGCTGACCAGCAGTTCACGCTGCTCCTTGCGGGATATGCCCCAGTCCCCTGCCGCCTGTTCCAGCCGCCGCTGGATCCAACGTTTGTTCTGGGTGCTGGTGATGTGCATGAACTGTGCACCCACAGAACCACAGTAGGTACGCCGCAACAGGGTACGAATTGCGGCCAGGGTCATTTCCTGGGTGGAGCCATGCAGTGAACCAATATTGTAGAGAGTGCTCAAGTCACTCTCGTCAAAACCGTGGTGCCCCAGTGTCAACTCACTGATGTTGAGTTTCTTGGTATGCCCCAGTGGGTTGACCTCCGCCTCGAAGTGGCCCAGAAAACGGTAGGCATTGATAAACTGCAACACTCTTACCTGCCGTTGAGCCTGCAGTGAAGCGACCTGCAGATCGGTGCTGCCCTGCGTTGAGCCGCGACTCCCCCCGTTATCTGACAGCTTCAGCTTGAAGTGGCTGCGCACCTCACTGTGCAGGGTCTGCTCGGACTGCTCCCCTGGCAACTCATTGAAATAGCCAGCTATTTCTGCTGGAACCGAGTCGGGATTTTGTAGATACTGCTCATAGAGCAGCTCCAGATAGGCGGCATTGTTGGCATCAAATGTAGACATTATTCCCGATCCTCATCTGCATCAAGGTACGTATCAACGCACTTCTCTTCCCCTCATTATGACCTAGTCACCCCAAATATGTCGACAATTCAATAAAAATATACCACTAAATTTGATATTATCAATAAATAAACTCAATTATCCCGCTTTTAAAATTATATTTGTCGACAATTGCCGTTTTGGTTATACTGAGATCAAGCAATTCAATTCATCTTCGACAACAGGCAGAATCTGCTGCAGACTATGGTACATTGCCCCGCATGACTACGCCGACCAAACCTCTCTCCCCCCACCTATCCATCTACAAGCCGCAGCTCACCTCACTTCTCTCGATTCTGCACCGGGCCACCGGGGCTGTACTGGCACTAGGCACTTTTCTGGTCGGCTACTGGCTGGTTGCCATCGCACTGGGGCCGGAGAGTTACGCCGTAGCTCAACAACTGTTTGAGAGCTGGCTGGGCAAGGCTCTGCTGGCAGGTTGGAGCTGGGCAGCACTCTATCACCTCTGCAACGGCATCCGACATCTGTTCTGGGATCTGGGGCTCGGCTTCACCCTGAAACAGGTCTACTGGAGCGGTTCCGCGGTTGTCATCACCTCCCTGTTGCTCACCCTGTTACTATGGAGTATCGCCTGATGTCTGCCACCGGCCACTGGAAAACCCAACGTCGTACCGCAGTTCTGCTGATTCCGCTCACACTGTGGCTGCTTTTTTCTGTCGCCTCCCTCTCGAGTGCAGACTATCTGGTGGTTGCCAGCTGGCTGCGACAACCGCAAACCATGGCTCTGCTTACTCTCTTTGTGTTGATCGGCGGCCACCACGCCTGGCTTGGTCTGCAGGTCATTCTGGAAGATTATCTGTCACCACCACTACGCAGCCACACTATGCTGGTGACACGACTTGCACTGGGGGGAGTAACCCTACTCTCCCTCTACTCCATCTACCAGATTGTCAGCGGGGGAATATAGAGACATGGCAGACCACCAGATAGAACACCACCATTATGACGTCGTGGTGGTGGGTGCCGGAGGGGCCGGCCTGCGCGCCACCTTTGGCATGGCCGACAAGGGGCTCTCCACCGCCTGCGTCACCAAGATCTTCCCGACCCGCAGCCACACCGTTGCAGCACAGGGGGGGATCTCCGCCGCCCTCTCCAACATGGGGGAGGATAAGTGGCAGTGGCACATGTATGACACCGTCAAGGGCTCTGACTGGCTTGGGGATCAGGATGCCATCGAGTACATGTGTCGCGAGGCGATCCCCGCAGTACTGGAGCTGGAACATCAGGGGGTACCCTTCTCCCGCACCGAGGACGGCAAGATCTATCAACGTCCGTTTGGGGGGATGACCACCAACTTTGGTGAAGGGGTTGCGGTACGCACCTGCGCCGCTGCCGACCGCACTGGCCACGCCATCCTCCACACCCTCTACCAGCAGTCGCTGAAACGCAATGCGAAGTTCTTTATTGAACATTTTGCCACCGACCTGATCATGAATGATGAAGGTGCCTGCCGTGGAGTCATGGCCTGGGATCTGGCCACCGGCACCCTGCGTATCTTCCATGCACAGACCGTGATATTGGCCACCGGTGGTTATGGGCGCACCTGGTTTTCCGCCACCTCGGCCCACACCTGTACCGGAGATGGCAATGGCATGGTGATTCGTGCCGGACTGCCGCTTCAGGATATGGAGTTCACCCAGTTTCACCCCACCGGGATCTACGGGGCCGGCTGCCTGATTACCGAAGGGGTACGTGGTGAAGGGGGCTACCTGACCAACGCCAATGACGAACGCTTCATGGAGCGCTACGCCCCCAGCGCCAAAGACCTGGCCTCTCGTGACGTGGTAAGCCGGGCAATGACCGTGGAGATCAACGAGGGGCGTGGTGTGGGAGAACAAGGTGACCACATCCACCTCCACCTGGAACATCTGGGCGAGAAGCTGATTCAGGAGCGCCTGCCCGGTATTGCCGAAAGTGCCCGCATCTTTGCCGGAGTGGACGTAACCCGGGAACCGATTCCGGTGCTTCCCACGGTTCACTACAACATGGGGGGCATTCCCACCAACCTGCATGGTGAAGTGGTCACTCACAAGGATGGGAATGCCGACAGCGTGGTACCGGGGCTGATGGCGATTGGAGAGTGTGCCTGTGTCTCGGTGCATGGTGCCAACCGTCTGGGCTCCAACTCCCTGCTCGATATCATTGTCTTTGGCCGTGCCGCTGCCAACCGCTGTGCCGAAACCCTGCAGGCCGGGGCTGCTCAACCCGAGATCAAACCACAACAGATTGATCCCCTGCTGGAGCGGCTGGAACACATCCGCACTGCCCGCGGCGGACACCCGACCGCCGAGATACGCGACCGCATGCAGCGTACCATGCAGCAGCACGCAGCGGTATTCCGCACCGAAGAGACCATGCAGGCCGGGGTTCACAAGATGAATGCCATCTATGAAAGCTTTAATGATGTTGCCATCAGTGATGACTCAATGATCTGGAACTCCGATCTGATGGAGACCCTGGAACTCGACAACATGCTGCAGTGTGCACAGGCATCCCTGCACTGCGCCATCGACCGCAAGGAGAGTCGTGGTGCCCACGCCCGAGAGGACTACCCCGAGCGTGACGATCAACAGTGGATGAAGCACTCACTGTGCTGGGTGGAGAAGGATGGCTCCACCCGTTTTGGCAGCCGTCCGGTACATGAATACACCCTGACCGATGAGGTGGAGTACATCCCACCGAAAGAGCGAGTTTATTGAGCTCCCCCCCCTTCACCATGAAGAACATGAAGCGCATGAAGTTATTCCAGCAAGCCATCCGGAGCTACTCTTCCACGGAAGCTGTGCTCCCCCTCTTCCGACCTTTTCTCTCAACCCCTTCAAGTGCTTCATGCACTTCATGGTGAGACACTTATGGCTGAATTCAGACTCCCCTCCAACTCCGTTATCCAGACGGGAAAGACCTGGCCTGCTCCCGAAGGGGCGAATCGCATTCAACGTTTTCGCATCTACCGCTACAACCCCAACGGAGTGGAAAATCCACGCTGGGACATCTATCAGCTGGATGCCGATAGCTGCGGCAACATGGTGCTGGACGCACTGTTGAAGATCAAGAATGAGATCGATCCCGGGCTCACCTTCCGCCGTTCCTGCCGCGAAGGGATCTGTGGCTCCTGCGCCATGAACATTGGCGGCACCAACACTCTCGCCTGCACCCGCCCCATCGAAGACTTTGGCGGTGAGGAGATCACTATCAGCCCGCTACCCCACATGGGGGTGCTCAAGGATCTGGTTCCGGATCTCACCCACTTCTATGCCCAGCACGCCTCGGTCAAACCCTGGCTGGAGCCTAAATCGATTCCGGCTGATGGGCGTGAACAGCGTCAATCCCCTGAAGAGCGCAAACAGCTGGATGGCCTCTACGAGTGTATTCTCTGCGCCAGTTGCTCCACCTCCTGCCCCAGTTACTGGTGGAACAGTGAGCAGTACCTTGGCCCCGCCACCCTGCTGCAGAGCTATCGCTGGATTGCCGATAGCCGTGACAACCACCGGGAACAGCGGCTTGAACAGCTCGACGACGCCTTCAAACTCTATCGCTGTCACACCATTCTCAACTGTACCAACACCTGCCCCAAGGGGCTCAACCCAGCCAAGGCCATCGCCGAGATCAAAAAGGCGCTGGTTCGGCGATGAGCACTGACGAGGTTTCGCTATCTCAGCTTAGAGTGCGCTGCAGACGCGGCATGCTGGAGCTTGATCTGATCCTGCAACACTATCTCCAACACCACTACGCTACAGCAGGACGAAATGAGCAGAAGCAGTTCATACAGCTACTGGAGATGCAGGATCCGCAACTCTACCCCTTGCTAACCGGGATCACTCCGCCTCCCGCTGAACTGGCTGCACTACTGCAAAAAATGGGGATTCGGTAGATCCGGGGGCTTTGAGCTAAACCATCGTTATTGCGCAGAACAAGGATTGATTTACCCTCCGGTTCACAACCACCCTCAGAGATGCTTATTCAAGAGATTACGAGTACGAGCATCAGACCCTTTACACACACCAGGCCTCATTGTGGCATATCCGTTGCTTGTTTCCAGGTATCCCTCTTCGGGTATCCATGAACCCACAACGGAGAAAGGCCATGATCCAGATTCAGCAACCCATCCAGCAGATGAACGAGAGTGCTGTACGTACCCTGCTCAGGCAGGCATACCGCAGCTCTTCACAGGGTGAGGCTCGCATCGTTACCCAGGACGGTGAGATCCACTCTATAGGCAACCATGATCCCGAGAGCTATTCGATCCAGGCAGAGCATGCAAACGACATCATTCAACGCTGTCAGTCACGGCTGCGGGCACTCCACACCGAACGCCTGGGGAGGCAGTGGATCCTTCACAACCTCATCTCCACCCTTACCCGGCAACAGCAGCACCAACATGCACTGCGACGTGCTCTGTACTGACAACCCTCCTCCCAACCTCTCCAGGATCCCAAACCAGTCGGTTTGGGATCCTTCGTTATAATCCTTTCAAAAACCTGCTCCGTTGCTCCTTGGCATGGTTTCTGCAGAACGGCTCTTGAGCAACATATAGCGTCAAAAATCTGAACAGTTCGTAGGAGTTCGACAATGAGTGATGTAAACAAGATTGAAGAGGCAAACGGCGATGAGCTGGAGGCGATGTTTGCCCGTGCTGCAATGGAGGAGGAGCAGACTCAGCCAGAGGAGATGCACGACCCACTCTCTGATGTAGTCAATGAGGAACCAACTGAAGCGGTAGACGAAGAGCCCGCTGAAATGTCCATTGAAGAGCTGGAAGAGGATTCCGAAGAGGAGGAAGAGGTCGACTTCATTGGTGGTGCCATGAGTGGTGAGAGCGCTGAGATCGAGATTCCGGAAGAGGATGAGAGTGACGACGATGAAGAGCCGGAGGTGGACTTCATCTCCGAAGCCATTAATCAGGGCAGTGAAGAACCCGAACCCGCTACCGAACCTGAGCCTGAGCCTGAACCCGTTGCAGAACCAGAAGCAATCGCAGAGCCCAAACCGGCCACTGAACCTGAAGCAGCTGAGCCTGCCCCCCCTGCCCCGGAAGCCACACCCGCTACCAATGAGGGAGAATCTCCAGTATCACGCCTGACCGATTCCATCCTCAACGCAGTAGAGCTGGCACATGAAGCAGCTGATCTGGCCAATGATGTTACCGAGGTAGCGAGCAATACCACCATCGAGATGCGTGAACTGGTCGATGCCGCACTCAAGCAGATCGAACAAGCTCAGCCTGAAACCAACACAGCGGTGATGATGAGTGAGGAGATGGTCGAGTACATGGATGAGCTGAAGCAGCACAGTGATGCCATCCGGGAACGTACCCAACAGTTGCGTGAGCGCATTCAGACACTGATTGACGGATAACCGCCAGCCAGACAGAAGAGGGAAAGACTGTGGACGCAACCAAGACCATGGAGGCACTCAATGCCTCCGCCGAAACCGCGAATGAAGCCGCCGAGACCGCCCTGCTCGCATCCGAGAGTATCGTTGCTCTCGGCAGCAAGATGGGGGACGAGGTTCGCCATGCGATTCAACAGGCACTGGAGTCTGCCGCTGCCACCACAGCCCCACAACCCTCCGCTGCACCAATCGACAACGATGCCCTGGTTGAGGCCATACGCAACTCGGTTGAAGAGACATTACGCTCGACTCCCAGACAGGCCGTAGCCGAGTTCGACCCACAACCCCTGGTCGATCAGGTGCGTGTTGCCGTCAACAGCACCGTTAAGAATGCACTGGCTAAACCGGAAGAGGAAGAAGAGCAACCGGGTCTGGGACAACACGCCCCACTGATCGCTGGTGTACTCACCCTATGTGGTGTTGGCTATCTCAGCCTGCAGCACACAGAACTGGTGGAGTTGATGGATGAGCAGATCGTCAAGACCGCCGCCATCGATGAGCAGATCCAGGTCAATATCGGGGAGTCCGCTTCACAGGTGATGCTGCTTGCTCAGCAGAACCAGAAAATTGAAGAGGCCCTGCAGTCTCTTACCAGCAAACCCAAACCGGAAGAGAGCAGCGCAGAGCCCGAGAAGAAGAGTGCAGAGTTGATCGCACTGGAACAGCTCACCGGTCAGCTTGACACCCTTCAGCAGTCACTCGAGCAACAGATTCAACAGGCCCGCATGGTGGCAGAGGCGAGCAGCACCCCTGCTCCAGCCGCCGCTCCCAGCCCCGAACCGACGACTGAGACCAGAAGTGACATAACCCTGGATGGGATTCGCACCACCCTGAAAGAGGAGCTCACCCCTCTTCACACAACCCTCGAAGGGGTCAAACAGCAGCTTGAGGAGCAAGCCTCTCAACCGGTTCCACTACAACCGATCTCACAACCCAGCACCAGCTATAACAGTGAAGATCGCCCCACAGTGAAGCGTCAGGGCTTTGATAACAGCAAACCTCGGGTTTACCGTTTCCCATAATAGCCTGTCCACAGACAGTGCGTTCCGTTGATTAGTGATCAGGAGAGGAAGCGCCCATGCTGCTTCTTCTGCGCACGCATGGCCCTCAACTCGGCATCACCGGAGATGACAACCTTGCGATTGGGTATAAAGTCGAGGCTGCGACTGCGCCCCCGATAACGGTTGAGGCTCAGAATCAGCTTCATCACCTGTAGTCGCGCCTGGTGCTTGTCGTCGGATTTGATCACATACCAGGGGGTATCGGCTCGGTGCGTCTTGCGCAACAGATGATATTTCATCTCGGTAAATTCATCCCACAGATCCTGCGCCTGCAGATCGACCTCACTCAGCTTCCACTGGCGCAACGGGTCGAGGCGACGGCGCTCGAAGCGGTTGGCCTGCTCCTCCTTGGAGACCGAGAAGTACAATTTGATCAACTGGGTTGAGCCATCCTCGATAAAACTCTTCTCGTAAGAGACCACATTATCCATGAACAGCTTGTACTGTGACTGGGTACAGAACCCCATCACCGGTTCCACCATGGAACGGTTGTACCAACTGCGGTCGAACAGCACCATTTCACCCGCCCGTGGAAACTGCTCGATATAGCGCTTCATGTGCATTTCAGTCATTTGCGCCGCGGTCGGTTTGCCCAGTGCGACAATACGATAGTGCTTTTCGTTCATGTAACGGGTCACCCGACGAATGGTGCCCCCCTTCCCGGAGGCATCTCGCCCATCGAACAGAATGATGATTTTACGGCCGGTGCGCTCCAGATGGCTTTGCAGCTTGATCAGCTCAACCTGATAGGGCTTGAGCTCTTCGACCTGAACATGCTTTTGCAGGGCATCCTTGAAGATGGTCTTGTATTTGGGGTCATTGAGCAGTTCATGGATCTGGCTGGAGGAGAGACGCTTGCCACCCCCCAACTGATTGAGCATCTTGCGATACCCCTTCTGTACATAAATGTTCTGTGCCTTGGGGGTTCTTCCCATCTACCGTCACCTTGCAAAAAAATCAGGGCCATACACTACTACAAGTGTACAGCCCTGTGTATGAAGTATTAGTGAAACGGTCAGCTTATAGCGACTTTTTCAACTTCTTGATCTTCTTCTCCTGCTTGTTGATCTTTGCCTTGCGTGCCTTGATCTCCTTCTTGATCTTCTTCTTTCCAGCCATCATTGACTCCTGTTGGTATGTTTAACAAAGAACGACGCCATCGCTTATAACGTCATGAACATATACTATCAAACTATCCTCAACAAATCTGAAAAAAACAGGAACAAGCCAAAGTCGAAGCAGAAACAGGTTGCTGCTGCAGTTTCCCACAGCTCCATGCCCTCCTGAAAAGTCCCATTTTCATTACGGTATTGTTACGGTTTTATTACAAGATTTGATATCATGCCTGTAAATCTACCGCCCTGTCCGGCAGTGAGTAACAACCAGAAATATCGAGGAGAATCTGATTGAATATCAATGATTTAGATAAGATCGAAAGTGCAACCCTGTTTAATCGACCAGAGATTGTTCGTATCGGCTATGCGCTGCTGTTCATTGTTGCGGTTCTGCTCTACTCCAGCTCGATGATAGGCGCCGTGGCGAACGGCCATATGTTGGTTGCAGCGGCAGTCATCGGCGGCTACATGGCGATGAACATCGGGGCCAACGATGTTGCCAATAACGTGGGACCAGCGGTTGGCTCGAAGGCATTGACCCTGGTTGGCGCCATTATCATCGCTGCAATCTTCGAGGCCTCGGGAGCACTGGTTGCTGGCGGAGATGTCGTCAGCACAATCAAGAAAGGAATTATTGATCCTGCCGCGATTACCGATAGTGGTGTCTTTATCTGGTTGATGATGGCCGCACTGCTGTCGGGTGCGATCTGGCTCAACATCGCAACCGCACTGGGGGCCCCGGTTTCCACAACCCACTCGATTGTTGGTGGTGTACTCGGTGCAGGAATTGCTGCAGGAGGCATGGAGATTGCCAACTGGGAGAAGATGGGAATGATTGCAGCCAGCTGGGTGATCTCTCCCGTCCTGGGCGGACTCATTGCTGCCTCTTTTCTGATGCTGATTAAAAGAACAATCACCTATCAAAGTGACATGCGTGCCGCTGCAAAACGAATGGTGCCGCTATTGGTTTCCCTGATGGCGTGGGCCTTCTCAACCTATCTGGTATTGAAGGGGCTGAAAAAGATCTGGAAGTTTGACTTTGGAAGCGCCGCACTGATCGGGGCAGGCATTGCCATTCTGATCTACTTCATTGTCATGCCAATGATTCGAAGAGCTGCAGATCGCCTGGAAAATGACAAGGTGAGTATCAACAAGCTGTTCACAATCCCCCTGATCTTTGCCGCAGCACTACTCAGTTTTGCCCACGGCGCCAATGATGTGGCCAATGCGGTGGGGCCACTGGCGGCCATCAATGATGCCATTCTGCATGGTGGTGTCGCCAAAAAGGCCTCCATCCCGCTCTGGGTGATGATGGTAGGGGCGCTGGGTATCGCCATTGGGCTTGCCCTCTACGGCCCCAAGTTGATTCGTACCGTTGGCAGCGAAATTACCGAGCTGGATCAGATGAGAGCCTTTTCGATTGCCATGGCCGCAGCGATCACCGTGATCATCGCCTCACAGTTGGGGCTTCCGGTCTCCTCTACCCATATCGCTGTTGGTGGGGTCTTTGGGGTGGGCTTCCTGCGTGAATACCTGAAGAGTAATTATGCCCGCATGCTCGACGAGATCGAGATGCACCACCAGGGCAAGGATGAGGATGAGGTCAAGCACTTCCTGCATGAGTTCGACCGGGCAACCATCGAAGAGAAGAGGATCATGCTTGAACAGCTGAAAAAGCATAATGCCGAGGCCGACCTGTCGAAAAGCGAACGTAAAGGGCTGAAAAAGGTATACCGCACCGAACTGGTGAAACGCACGGCTCTGCTGAAAATTGCGGCCGCCTGGGTAATTACCGTGCCCGCATCCGGTGTAATGGCGGCTGTCCTTTTCTTTACCTTGCGCGGCATGATGCTACCTTGAAGCTCTGTAGAGCCCTCCCCCCTCTCTCCTCGTTGCAGAGGAAGGGGTAGCCCCTTAAGGAAACCCTGAATAAGTCATGAACGGATATCTCGCACCCATAGCGACCAATATCTTCGTTGAAAATCTTGCTAATACTACAGTATTGGCTGTGATCTTCGCCTTGATCTTGGTCGCTATGGTCACAACCTATCTCGTCCAGACTTAATCAGAGATTCCTTAACAATGAACCTGATTCACTTGTCCAACAAGAAGTTTGTCGTAGCCACTCTGCTCTACTTCTCCGTGATCGCGGTTGCCACTGCCGCCGACAACACATCAGAGATGGCCTGGGGCCCGATGTTGATGGGTCTGTTTGGAGGACTGGCGCTGTTCCTGTTTGGAATGGAACAGATGGCTGACGGTCTCAAGGCGGTAGCTGGCGACCGCATGAAACAGATCCTGGCGAAACTGACTGGAAACCGCTTTGTCGGCGCTGCCACCGGTGCCCTGGTGACCGCAGTCATTCAATCCTCATCCGTTACTACGGTATTGGTAGTGGGCTTTATCTCTGCCGGGTTAATGAGTGCAGCTCAGTCCGTCGGGGTCATCATGGGGGCCAATATCGGCACCACCATCACCGCCCAGATCGTCGCCTTCAAGGTAACCAAGCTCGCCCTGTTACTGATTGCGGTTGGCTTCACCATGCTGTTTTTCTCTAAAAAAGAGCGCATCAAACAGTATGGTGGAATCATCATGGGTCTGGGGTTGGTATTCTTCGGGATGAGCGTAATGAGTGATGCAATGAAGCCATTACGCAGCTACCAGCCCTTCCTCGACCTGATGATCCACATGGAGAGCCCCCTGGTAGGCATCACCATTGCCGCACTGTTTACCGCGCTGATCCAATCCTCCTCTGCAACCACCGGTATTGTTATCGTGATGGCCAGTCAGGGGTTCATCAGCCTGCCAGCCGGTATTGCACTGGCCATGGGGGCCAATATTGGTACCTGCATGACTGCGATTCTGGCATCCATCGGCAAACCCAGAGAGGCTGTCCGGGCGGCGGCAGTTCATGTTTTCTTCAATGTGGCCGGGGTATTGTTGTGGGTCCTCTTCATACCGCAGTTGGCCGATTTTATCGTGACGATGTCCCCCTCTCATCCAGAGCTGACAGGGCTGGCTCGCCTGGGCGCAGAAACTCCGCGACAGATCGCCAATGCACACACCCTCTTCAATCTGGCCAATACGCTCATATTCATCGGCTTCACAACCCAGATTGCACACCTGGTTGAACGCCTGATACCCGACACGGAGATCGAGCAGGCCGGGTTGCATGTCACCGCAAAATATCTTGATGACGAACTGCTCTCTACCCCCTCACTGGCACTCGATCTTGTGCGTTTGGAAGCCCTCCATATGGGAGAGGTGGTACAGGAGATGCTCAAGCAGGTGATGCCAGCCATCTTGAGCAGGAATAAAAAGGCGCTGCAGGAGATCAGCCTGATGGATGATGAGGTGGACATCTTGTATGAACAGACCATCGAGTACATTGGCAAAATCAGCTCCAAGTCATTAACCAGTGAGCAGACCAGCGAGCTGATGAAGTTGATCTCCGCAGTCAGCGATCTGGAGACTATCGGAGATACCATCGAGACCAACCTGGTTACACTCGGTAGGCGACTGATTGACTCCGAGATTTCCGTCAGCTCCGCCACCAGCGACAAAATCGTCAGTCTGCACCATATCGTGCGCCGAACCCTGTCGAGCGCGGTTCAGGCCGTAGGGCAACACAATCTGACGGCAGCAGATGCGGCCTTTCAGCAGTCCGAGAAACTGGATGTACTGTTTCACGAGACCTCTCGCCATCAACTGCAGCGCTTAACGGTTGATGAACCGCACCGGGTGACTACCTATGCACTGGAGGTGGATATTATTGACAAGCTGAAACAGATTTTCTATCTGGCGCAGCAAATGGCGCGTTCTGTTGTCATGGAGAAGGAAAATGAACAACCAGAGGTCAACAACTAGTCCACACATCGACTATACTTCAATAAGTCATTATCCTAGATTCCTCAGTTGGACGGGCCAAAGTGTGCGTACATGCGTGCGCAGGACAAGGCACAATGACGCGTAATAGCCAGCTATTGCAAGGAGTTGTAACGCAGTAATGTGTACGCCTGTGCGTGCAATTTGGCTCGTAGCGATCTTCACCCGCTGGGTGAAGCTGGTTGCTTGAGAAATTGTTTGCATAAGAAGATGTTGGGCCTGCTTCAAGCGGTCAACTGAGGATTCTAGGATTGTCCACTGCACTGAACGGAAAATACCACTCATGGGCTTGAAAAAACTACTCAAAGAGATTCAGAAATATTTTGACCAGGCTGACGAGGGGGTGGAAGGTTCCTGTGACAGGATTGATGAGCTGCTGAAGAAACTGATTAAAAAAGAGCGGCGGCTGACCTCAAAATTGCAAGAGGCAAAAGAGAGCGGACAGAAGGACAAAATCAAATCCTTGAAAATGGACCTTAAAGTAACTCGACTACAGATCAAAAAGGGATTCAAGCGCCGCAAGGAGCTCAAGAACAAAAACTGTTGAGCCCGGCTTATTCAGGGGCTCTCTTGTTCTCGGCCTGCAAAGGAAGCCAGATCCAGGCTGTCGCCCCTTCACCAACCCCGGTGCTCTCCAGTCCAACTTTGCCACCAAAACTATTTGCGAAATTTGCGGTTACGTGCAGCCCAACCCCACTTCCACTCTGTTTTGAGGTCTGACCGAAGTTAAATACCTTCCCAATCTGTTCGGTTGCGACTCCCACCCCATTGTCCTGCACAGAAAACTTCAACCCGGACACACCGGACACAACTTCATCGGTCAACGTAATTTCAATAAGCCCACGCGCCGGTCGCTGTTCGGCAATCGCCTCAATCCCGTTTTTCACCAAATTGACCATCGCTTGAAAAAGCTGATTGCGCGGCAGGTAGACCTCGTTGAGTTCCCTGTCCACATGAACTTTAACCTCAATCTCATATCGTTCGCATTGTGGGGCCAATATCAAGGCTACATCGTGCAAAAATGCATATGGCGAGAAACGGCTCAACTGGAAGATGGGCTTCACATTGCTACGCTGCAGACGGATGATTTCCGAAACACTCTCAACCCCCTTGTCAAGCTGCTCCAACGCCACACCAATTTCGTTATCGAGCAGTTTATTCACAATACTTTGTAATTGACGGATGGCCTTAACTTGCGTCTCTTTGGGTAGCTCATCAATATTGTCTACCAATTGATCCAGTATCTGGACTGTATTATGGAGTGCCTTCTTACCATTCTTTACCTTGAGCACCTGACCAGAGATCCCTGCCAGCGCATTGCCAATGTTATGCATGATGCTGATCGACATCTCGGTGATGCCTGATTGAAAGGCAACCAACTGCTCTTTCTCTTCCAGTTCACGCTGCCTGGTGACGTCCCTCACCAACAGCAGGTGATGTCTCGCCTCCTCCCGTATCTGCAACGGTGTCGAAGAGAGTGCCAGTGAAATTTGCTCCCCCTCCTCCCCGGTAAAGAGCAGGGTCTCCATCCGGTGGCTCTCTGTAGCCAGGAGTCGGTCAAGTTGAGTGGCAACGGTATCTGGAAAGAGGTCGCTGAATGTTTGCTCTGCGGAAGCTTCCTTGAGCTGTGGAAAGAGTTGAGATGCCGCCGGGTTAAATACAGTCACCTGCTGGTACTCATCAACCACAAACAGCCCGTCCCCCATATGCTCCATGATCGACGTAAGCCGGTCATTACTCTGTCTCAACGCCTGTGTGCGCTCAGCAACCTTCTCCTCCAACGAAGCCAGCAGAGCCTGCAGGTCATCACGCAGCTGAGCCTCCGCCTCCATGCTCTGCTGCAACACATCAACCCCTTCACACAGATGAATCAGCTCTTTGGAAACAAAGGTCTGCTTCGATTCAGTAGCAACCTCCCCGGATTGAACACCCCGTAAATACTGGTCAACCCGGTGAATCGGCTGCACCACCAGCTGCCGCACCGTGATAAAAAGCACCATCGCCAGAAACAGAACCGCCAAAACCATCAGGTAGACAAACTGCTCAATCTGCTGATCCAGCAGCTTCATCGGCAGCTGTAGATCCCAGCGCAGCGCCACCGTACCGAAACGCTCTTCCTCGAAGATAATCGGGCGTTGTGACGTTAACAGGGTACCCTGCATCCCGGAGCTGGCCTGAACCTTGTCCACACAGTGAGGCGGATATTCCCCCCAGGTCAACAACGGACTATTCTGATAATTACAGAACTCTGCCCCTACCAGATTCGGGTGGATCTTGATCAGCCCTTGCAGCGTGGTCTCCAGAACCGGTATATCCTCACTCAGCAGGGCATCCAGTAGTGTGGTTGAAAACAGCGCCGTCCTCTTGTCGACATCCTCCTCAATCTGCTCCAGCTGTATCGAATGAGCCACTTTGGAGAGCACCGCGCCTCCCAGCCAGAGCAGCAACAGGCTCACACCCAGCATCACCCAGAAGGTCTGGACACCAATGGACCACTGTTTTGGGGAGAACAACTCTCAACCCCACATTCGTCTATTGATCGAAAAAGGCTCCACTATGGTGGATCGCACGGCGCACGGTGTCATAGGCGGCATCATCCCCGGCTACGAAACCATCTTTCTTCAGCACCTTGAGCGCAGCCTTATCATCAAACGCAAGCAAAACCTCCTGCATGGCCTTGATCTGTGCCGCAGGCAGGCCTGCCCGAGCAGTCCAGGCCTTGGTTGCCAGCTTGAACTCTTTCAACACGCGAATCGCCCTGCCCTTCTTCACCAGTTTTTTGAAGGTGCTCGACTTCATTGCACCTGCATCAAAATCCCCCTTGGCTACCGCCTCGCCAACACGGTCATGACGCCCAAGATACTCGTACTTTGCCAGGTCTCGCTCTTTCACCCCCGCTTCTGCAAGCAGCAGTTGTGCAAAGTAGCGCCCAATCGTCGACTGCTCACTACCGAAAGCAAAGCGCTTCCCTTTCAGTTCCGCCATGGACTGAATGGGGCTATCCTGCTGCGCGATGATGTAACCACTGCGCATCTTCTTGCCCTTTTTACTCTCCATCGCCAGCAGGGTAATCGCCGGGTTGCGATCTTTTGTCAGCACATAGGAGGCGGGGCCAAAACGGGCAAAGTCCACCTCTCCGGAAGCCAGCTTGTCAATGGCCTGCTCATAGGTGGGAGAGATTCGGGTATGAATCGATACCGGTTCTCCAAGTTTTTCACTTAAACGCTGTTCAAGTTGGCTCAGTACCGGACGAAACTGGGTCACTACCGCAGTAACCTTGTCGGAGGCGTAGAGCCCGAAGTTAAGGGCAACCTCTGCCTGGGCAATCCCTCCCTGCAACAGGCCTCCCAATAGTGTACCAATCAACCATTGCTTTACTCTCATATTCATCCTCTCCTGAATTCTTGTCACCATGTAACCGATTGCCGGGACACCGCCGGCTTTTCACTCATTGACGCTCTCTCTGAGAGCCTTCACCTCTGCATCCCGCTGCTGATCCCGATTGTGATAGGCCGAAAACAGCTCCGCCACCTGAGCCAGCTCTTCTGGAACAAACGGCTTCTTCAGGTAGAGGAAATCCACCCCAATCTGCTCACGAATCTCCTCCGCAGAGTAGTCCGCATAGGCGGTTGCAATCACCAGATAGATCGCAGGGTCAATAGCCCTGAGCCGGGCCCCACACTCAATACCGCTCATGCCGGGCGGCATACGGACATCCAGAAACACCATGGCAAAGGGTTCCCCCGAGTCAAAGGCTTGCTGAAAGCACTCGATTGCCTCCTCTGCCGAACTCGCCTTGACCAAATCGAAGGGCTGGCTATGCAGACTCTCATCCGGCTTCTGCACACCCTCTCCGGAGAGCAGTCCCATCAGGGCCGCAGTCTCATCCACATGTGCCGGTGCAATCAGGATCTCCTGATAGGCCGTCAACACATTACTATCATCATCAACTACTAGAATTTTTCGGCTCGATCGATTCAACAGTATGCCCTCTGGGTGAACCCAACGCTTGTCTCTATCCGTGTGTGCAGGATAGTGATACCGATTCTAACTGATCATCTTCACTAAGGGAACGCCTGAACAACCCACCCAGCAAGGTCGAATTTTTGTAAATCCACGATT
>CAYFNH010000034.1:0-22963 GCA_964344435.1 uncultured Piscirickettsiaceae bacterium
TGACCCTATTTTAATATTTTTTATATAATTCAATAAAAATATCCTTAATTTGACCCAGATCAACCAATCTGCTGCATCATTCATGCTTTGATCAAAACCAGTTTCTGCCAGCCTGCTGTTTGCTGCGGAAACCGACGTGAAAGCGGATCTCTCTGCTGCTCACATGCCCTGAATGGATGACGGGGCACAATCAAACAACACACGGATGATCAATGGTTTGCGTGACCAGTGACCGGATCGCTTTCTTTTATTTAAAGAGAGAGGAGATCATCCATGCACAAGAAAGTACTTCAACTACTCTTCACGCTGCTCTTTGCACTGACCGCACAGAACCTGTACGCGGCCAGCAAGGATATGAGTGATGAGGACAACCAGCTCCATGCTGATTGTATCGGCTGTCACATCAATGCAACCCCGGGAATCGTCAAGCAGCACCTCGACAGCCCGATGGCCAATGCCTCCAAACATGATGATTCGGTCAAATGTATCGACTGTCATGGTGAATCACATGTGACCAGCGAAGATTTCGCCAAGGCCGACATGCCCACCATGGATACCTGTAATGAGTGTCACAAAAAGCAGGTTAAACAGTTCAAGAAGGGCAAACACAATCTGGCCTGGTTCGGCATGAAGTCTCAGATCGCCTGGCATGGACAACCCGGTTCGATTGTCGACAAGGGCTACAAGGGGTGCTCAGGCTGTCACAAGCTGGGAGAGAAGGGTCTGGTTGGTATTGCGGATGGCAACTCCGGTGAGTTGAAACACGATAATGGCGAAGAGGCGGCCAAATACCGCTACGGCAACGCACAGTGTGACGCCTGCCACACCCGACACAGTTTTAAACAGAATGAGGCCGGAGATCCACGCGCCTGCTCCAACTGCCACATGGGCTTCGACCACCCTCAGTGGGAGATGTACATGTCCTCCAAGCACGGCATTATCTGGGATATCGAAGATCAGGGCAGCGATGTCAATGGTCGCGCGCCCACCTGCCAGAAGTGTCACATGAACGAAGGGGATCATGAGGTTACCACCTCCTGGGGCTTCCTCGGTCTGCGTATTCCCACCCAGGAGAATGTGCTGGCACTGATCGATGCCGCTCCCTCACTGGAGGAGCCACTGCGCAAACTGGCCGCCCTGCTCCCGACCGGGAACTATATCGATGTGGATGACGATCCGCAGTGGGTTCTCGATCGTGCCCTGATCCTGCAGGCTGCGGGGGTATTGGACGCCAACCTGCAACCAACGCAACGCTTCGTCGAAATCGTGGCCCAGGGGCGTGCAGCACGCGGACCGGAGGAGTTCAATGCACTACGCACCAAGATGAAGAACACCTGTAACGAGTGCCATAGCAAGGGCTTTGTACAGGAGCACTTCGTCGCCTCCGACAACGTCATCAAGGCGGCCGACCATGAGTTTGCCAAGGCCATCGCGGCGGTACAGGGACTCTACAAGGACGGCATTCTGGAGAAACCGGAGGGGTGGGACTTTGCTCCGGACCTGCTCCACTACTATGACGCCAAGACCAACGTTGAGCAGGAGCTCTACCTGATCATGCTGGAGTATCGTCAACGCGCCTTCCAGGGGGCCTTCCATGCCAGTAATGACTACATGCACTGGTATGGCTGGGCACCGCTGAAGACTGCGGTCAGTAATATCCTGCAGGAGGTAGAGCAGATGCGCGCAGAACACGCCGCCAAACAGGGCCACTAATCGCGCCCACTCTCGGCAATCGTTGCCAACCCGGGCCGGAGACACCATGGTGTCTCCGGCCTTTTTTTGCCATAAAACCATCAAAACCCACATTAAATATTATTATTTTACTGTTTTATAGAATGCTGTAGAATGCACTCCATCAAGTTGAGGGACAGAACAGCAAAACGACTCTGAACCGACACTACAAAATTTAAAACTTTATCTTGGAGAATACTCATGAAAAAAATTATCGCTGCTATCGCTCTGACTGCTGTTGCCTCCAGTGCCTCTGCCTTCTTCAGTAGTGACGACAACCAGTCCGGTTATGGAACCGGTGCTGCCGACGGTGCATTCGACGGCAACGGCCGTGGCGCAGGCAAGGGCGCTGCCGACGCTGAGGGTAACTTCAGCATGACCATCAATGCCTCTGGCAAGGGTTCTTCCGACATCCAGTCCGACATGGACATGGCCGAGAACAGCCGTTTCAAGGGCGCTTCCGACCTGCGCACCGAGAGCTACGCGGTCAACCCATACTACGGGATTGCACCTCAGCACACTGCAATCGCCAAGTAAGCAAGTTAGTCAGGGGGCACTCCCCGGGTCAACAAGGCCGATGGATCATTCCGATTCATCGGCCTTTCTTGTATCTGTGATACGCTCCCTGCCGAACAACCACGGAGACAACCACCTTGCTCCCCTATCGAGGCCGTTTTGCCCCCTCTCCCACCGGGCCACTCCATTTTGGCTCACTGGTGACCGCGGTTGGGAGTTATCTGGAGGCCAAAACCCGGGATGGAGAGTGGCTGCTACGGATTGAAGATCTCGACCCCCCCCGAACCGTAGCCGGGGCAGCCGATGAAATCCTGCACACACTCGAGGCACACCAGCTCTACTGGGATCGGGAGATCCTCTTTCAGAGTGAGCGCTCCGCACTCTACCAGCAGGCGCTGGATGAACTGATCGAGGCCGGAAGAATATTTGGCTGCAGCTGTTCACGCAGCAACCTCAAGGGAGAACCGGTCTACCCGGGCCACTGCCGCTATCAACAACATCCACTGCATGAACATGCAGTCCGTCTGCATGCGACTCCACAACAGATCCACTTCAACGACCACTGGCAGGGGGCGCAGCAGTGGGATCTGGCTCGGGAAATAGGTGATTTTGTCATCCGCCGGGCCGATGGCCTCTTCTCCTACCAGCTTGCCGTAGTGGTGGATGATGCACTGCAGGGGATCACCGATGTGGTGCGCGGTAGCGATCTGCTCGACTCCACCCCACGACAGATCTATCTACAACAGCTGTTGGGCTGCCCCACACCACACTATGGACACCTGCCGGTAGCCACTACCGGCAGTGGTCAGAAGCTCAGCAAGCAGAACATGGCCACTGCACTTGCCCCCGGGCAGGCAGCAGAAAATCTGGCACGGGCACTCCAGTTTCTGGGACACACACCTCCCCGGATCGACAATCTGACGACACTCTGGGAGTGGGCATTCACCCATTGGGATCGAACTGCGGTGCCACGACAGCAGTCGATTCCAGTAAAATAGCGCTCATGGAGAGCAACTACCAGCAAACCTTCAACGGCCTCTTTACCAGCCTGCTGCAGTGGGAGGATCTCACCCGCTTCTGGGATCGGCTGAAACAGGGAAAACTGGAGGAGTGGTATATCTATGCGGTTGGAGAGACACCCCCTACCAACCACTCCAGTGCAGAGGCCTTTATCACCTTTATCGAAGAGATTGACCAGCTCCTGCGCCAGGAGCACAACGAGCGTGTCTGCGGCATCGTCTACACCGACCATGCCGACACCCCCAGCATGATCAAGATCTACGACCCCAATAATCTGGGGCTCTCCTGCGGCTCCAGCAAGAACCCTCCCCTGCCCGGCTGGGTACTCTCACGCCAGCAACCCATTGACCTCAACCCCATTCAGATCTTGCCCAACAATCGTAAACGATGGTGGCGCAAGCTGTTGTCGTAGTGCTGAACCGGAATGAAGAACAGCGATGAAAATCAGCCGTGAAGATGCCGCCCTGTTTCGCAAGATGACGCAGGGGGTACGTCCGCTGAAACAGGGCAACAGAGCGCTACTGAAAAAACAGACGCCAGCCCCGGCCACAACAACCGAACAGACCGACGCATCTCTACCCGAGCACTGGTACGATGACTCCCCTGCAGCACTGACACCGGAACAGCGTGTCGAGGCGGAAGAGGTGCTCTTCTATATTCGAGACCACCTGCCCCACACCACCCTGCAAAAATTGAAACAGGGCGTCTACTGCAGCGACCTGGAGCTGGATCTGCATGGACTCACCACCGCACAGGCCCATCAGGAGCTGCAGCACTTGCTGCACCATGCCAGCCAGCGACAACTACGCTGTTTTCGACTGATTCACGGCAAGGGCAACCGCTCCAGTGATGACAAACCGGTGCTCAAGAGCTGGGTCAACCAGTGGCTGCGCCAACGCCCCGAAGTACTCGCCTTCTGCTCCGCCCGGCAACGGGATGGAGGAACCGGTGCCCTCTATGTCCTGTTGAAACGATCTACCCACTCCCCCATCCATTGATACAAGGAATCGAAATGCTTGATAACTCCGAAGCAAACCCCAAAACCACCCTGATGGTATTGCTGGCTCTGGTCGCCCTGCTGGCCGTGATGTTTAGCGGACTGGCCGACAAAAGCAGCGAGAAGGGTTGCCTCACCCTTGGGGACGAGCTGATGGAACAGGGTGGCAAGGCCGGTATGAGCCAGAAGGAGTACCTGCACTACAAGTCACGGATTGAGGCCACCTGCAGCAAGAAGATTGCCCGAGAGATCCTGACCAAGGCCGAACGAAACCGTTGACATGCTCTGGAATAGAACCTGGAGAGACCTCATAATTACAATCACTTTCAACATGTTATCCTTCACCAGACGCACTAACTTCTCAACAACCCCATGCAACAACTCCCTCCTCCTATCAGGGGGAGGGCTGGGGTGGGGGTTACCGCCCAAGGGCGTTCCGAAGGGATAAAGTGCCTGATGATGCATTCCACCCCCATCCCTACCTTCCCCCTCAATAGGGAAGGGGGCGAATCTTTCAGAGCAAGTACTGTAATTTATTGCTGTTTTATTGGTTGCATGGATTTGCCGTGGATAACCAACTCTCGCAATACCACGGTGGCATAGGCCCCGGCCGGTAACCAGAAGTCGAGCTGCAAGCAATCATGATCCGGCCATGACCAGCTCATCTCCCTGGGTAGCAGCCGCAACGGGCGTCGATCCTGCTCCAGCCCAGCCTGCTCCAGCCCGCTTGACAGTGCTTTGCAGTCCGCAGCGATGGGGCGTTCCAGCTCCGCAACCTCCCCACCACTCTCCAGATCACCTCGCCCCCAGAGGGCCCCGGTCGGATGGATATCGTGATCCGCCATGCGTTGACGAATTTCGCTGCTTACCGACTCCTTGAAGCGGGCGCGGCTGCGGTCGAGCGCAAACAGGTCGCCCTCCAGCGCCTGGTTCCAGCTCCCCTGTTCGACCCGGGCCGCACAGATACGGTTGAAGAGTTCCGAACGCGCCGACGAGAGCAGCAGCCCACGCTCATGTCGCCCTCTGGGGCGGTAGTTGCGCTGAAACATCTGCACCGCCTGATCGACATTGCCACCACCACGGCCAAAGCGCTGCTCACCGAAGTAGTTGGGTACACCATGCTGACGGATCTGCTGCAGCCGTGTCTCTATGGCAGCGCGGTCTCCATCCAGCTCCCGCAGCAGTAGCTTAAAACGGTTACCCTGCAGTGCCCCCTTGCGAATCTTGCGGTTGTGAGCGACCACCTGCAGCACCTTGAGGGACTCCCCCTCTCGCAACTGTGCCCCCAGCTCGGACCAGTGCGGCATCTCCTTTCCGGCCAGATCGAGCGAAAACCACTGTCGGGTAACGGCATGGCGATCCTTGAGCCCGGCCATCCCCACATCCCGTTTTTTCACCCCGGCCAGCCTGGCAAGCTGTGAAGCAACCCAGTCGCTGTTGAGATTCCTTTTCTCGATCTCAACCATGCAGTGCTGCCCCTCGCCAGTGGGGCCAAAACCGAGATCCTCGAATACCTGAAAGTCTTCCGGACAGCTGCGAATGCGCCCCCCGGTAACCGGGCCGCCATGGGCATAAGGGAGGGATTCGATCGACATTAACGCGCCATCAACAGGGCAACCGCGTGGGCGGCAATCCCCTGTTGCTGCCCCTCGAAGCCAAGTCGTTCGGTGGTGGTCGCCTTGACACTGACCTGATCGAGCGAAAGTCGCAACTCGGTAGCAAGCAGTGCTCGCATCGCATCGATATGCGCCGCCATCTTCGGGGCCTGAGCAACCAGGGTGAGGTCGATATTGGCGATCTGATACCCGGCCTCTTCAACCCGTTGGGCGACGGCTCGCAGAAAGTGGCGGCTATCCATATTTTCATATTGGGGATCACGGTCGGAAAAGAGCTGGCCGATATCACCTGCAGCGATGGCCCCGAGCAGTGCATCACACAGCGCATGGATCGCAACATCGCCATCGGAGTGTGCCTTGAAGCCCCGATTGTGGGGCACAGCCACCCCGCACAGCATCAGGTGGTCGCCCGTCTCGAAGGCGTGCACATCGTAGCCGTGACCGATACGAAATGGTGGTATAGCCACTCTTATTCTCTCCCCGCAAAAGGAAGCGGGATTTGGCTACGCAGAATCTCTTCCGCCACCGCCAGATCACCGGGGTGGGTAATCTTCAGGTTGGTGGCCGCCCCCTCTACCAGTCGCGCACGGTACCCCATCCGCTCCACCGCCTGCGCATCATCGGTGACCGCCTCTCCGTTGCTGCGGGCCTGCCGCAGGGCCTCACGCAGCATACCGAGGCGAAACATCTGCGGGGTGAGCGCCCGCCACAGGGTGGAGCGGTCGACCGTCTCGACAATTTGCGCACGCTCATCGGCCCGCTTCAGGGTATCGGCAACTGCGGCGGCGAGAATGCCGCCAACGTCATCTTCACGCAAGGTTTCAACCAGGGAGTGCAGATCTTGCGAACTCAGACAGGGACGAGCGGCATCATGCACCAGTACCCAGCTGTCGTCCGCTGTGTGGTTGCTCAGCCACTCCAGTGCATGGAGTACGGAGTCCGAGCGTTCTGCCCCCCCCTCGACCCGATGGATACGGGCGGGATCACGCCACTGCAGGGTGGGCCACCAGGGGTCGTCGGCAGCCAGTGAGACCACCACTCCCTGCAGCCCATCCAGCCCCAACAGTCGCTCGATGCTGTGTTGAATGACGCAGCCCCCCGCCAGCGGTAGATACTGCTTGGGGCGGTCTGCCTGCATCCGCGCCCCAATCCCGGCCGCCGGAACCACCCCCCAGAGCGCCGTCATCAGGGAACCACCTGTTCGCACTGCCCGCGCTCGCTTCCCAGCCGTGGGGTGGCGGTATCATCAACCAGTGAAATGAAGATCTCGCCCGGCTTGACCATCCCCAGATCACTGCGGGCGCGCTCCTCCAGCGCCTCCTGACCACTCTTGAGATCCACCACCTCGGCCCGCAACGCCCGGTTGCAGGCATCGATCTGCCGGTTGAGATCGATCTGCTCGATAATGGATCTTTCCATCTCCCACAAGCGAGGCACCCCCTTGTCGGAGAACCAGAGTTTGTACTGCAGCACCACCAGCAGGATCGACAAGCCGATAACCAGCGGTCGCAGTAGTGTCATGGTCGGCGCGTAACGTGAACCGTTTTATCCGTTCAGATGCGGAAGGTTGCAGAAAACCCCCAGGCCTTCATACACGGCCTCGCTGCCCAACTGCTCCTCGATGCGAATCAGCTGATTGTACTTGGCGATCCGGTCGGAACGTGACAGTGAACCGGTCTTGATCTGCCCGGCACTGGTAGCCACCGCCAGGTCGGCGATGGTGACATCCTCGGTCTCGCCCGAACGGTGAGAGACCACGGCGGTGTAGTTGGCATCCTTCGCCATCTGGATCGCCGCCAGGGTTTCACTCAGGGTGCCGATCTGGTTGACCTTGATCAGGATGGAGTTGCCAATCGACTTCTCGATGCCCTCGGCAAGAATCTTGGTATTGGTGACAAAGAGATCATCCCCCACCAGCTGCACCTTGTGGCCGAGACGCTCGGTCAACTGCTTCCAGCCATCCCAGTCGCCCTCATCCAGCCCATCCTCGATGGTGAGGATGGGGTACTGATCCACCCAACTCTCCAGCACATCGATCATGCCGGTGGAGTCCATCACCTTACCCTCGGAGGCGAGGTTGTATTTCCCATCCTGATAGAACTCGGAGCTGGCCGCATCGAGACCGATATACATCTCGCTACCCGCCCTGAACCCGGCCTTCTCGATCGCCTCCAAAATCACTTCAATTGCCGCTTCGTTGGAGGAGAGGTTGGGGGCAAAGCCGCCCTCATCACCAACCGCGGTATTCATCCCCTGCCCGGCCAACACACTCTTGAGTGCATGGAACACCTCGGCACCATAGCGCACCGCCTCGGTGACGGAACCGGCTCCCACCGGCAGAATCATGAACTCCTGCAGATCGATACTGTTGTCGGCATGCTCGCCCCCATTGATGATATTCATCATCGGAACCGGCATCTTGTAGGGGCCGTTCGGGGTCAGATAGCGGTAGAGCGGAACCTGCTGCTCATTGGCTGCTGCATGAGCCGCTGCCATCGACACTGCCAGCAGTGCATTGGCCCCCAGGCGCCCCTTGTTATCGGTATCGTCGAGGTCGATCATGGTCTGGTCGATTCCAGCCTGATCGGTAACCTCACGCCCCTTGAGGGCATCGCTGATCTCGCCATTGACATTGGCAATCGCCTTCAACACCCCTTTACCGCCATAGCGACTGCTATCCCCATCGCGCAGCTCCACCGCCTCACGCGAGCCGGTCGAGGCCCCGGAGGGGACCGCTGCACGCCCCATCACCCCGGAAGCGGTGGTCACATCCACCTCAACCGTTGGGTTTCCACGGGAATCGACAATTTGACGCGCTGTGATCTGGCTAATCTCTGACATGGTTTGGATCGTCCTCTTCTGTTATCCGTTCATTTGTGGTGGCGCATTATAGCAGAGTGCATAATCATCACCCCCTGTATTGGGTGGTATTGGGGGTCAGTTCTAACAAAACGACAGGCCGACAATCAAATAGGCGATCAGCTTTTATTAATGTAGCAAAGTTAGAACTGACCCCAACTTATGACCCCAACTTATTTGACCGGCATCACGCAGGAACATGATCCCCCCTTGCAAACAGTTCAAACGTTTGTTTGAATACCAGCAACCACAATCTGAACCCCGCCCGATGAAGAAAGAAGAGACCAACCCCACCGCCACAACCCGCGAACAGCTCTTGCAGGCATCGCTGAAGTGCTTTGGCAACAAGGATTACGATGCGGTCAGCACTCGCGAGATTGTCGAGCTGGCCGGAGCCAACCTCTCCGCCATCTCCTACCACTTCGGTGGCAAGCACCCACTCTATCTGGAGACTGCCCGTTATCTGGCGCACTCGATCCAGCAGAAGCTGGCCGCCACCCTGCAGAGGATTGAGCAGCCTGAAAACGGGCACGATCCGGCACAGTGCCGTGCCTCGATTGAACAGCTGATTGCTGCGCTGGTGGAGAATGTGCTGATCGGTGAGTTGAGTACCGATGGGGCCGGTTTTATCTTCCGCGAACAGCTCAAACCCACCGAGGCCTTCGATATTCTCTACCAGGAGCTGATGCAACCAATGCAGGAACGCTACGCCCGGCTGCTTGCCTGCCTCTTCGGCTGTGACGAGAACGAGCGCAAGGTAAAGTTGATCACCCATGCCCTGCTGGGACAGATCATCATCTTCCGGGTTGGACGAACCACCATTCTGCGCCGCCTGCAGAGTGAACAGTTCACCCGCGAGGATTGCCAACCCATTACCGAGCTGATCACCCGACAGACACTGGCTGCCATTGACAGCCATCGATGATTTCAAAAAACAGGATTTCAACAATGAGTAACCCCACCCCCCTGCGCAGACGCTTGCGTGCCCTCTGGATTCTCCCCCCCATCGTGCTCGGGGTCGCCATCCTCGGCAATCTCACCAGCAACAAGAGGCCACCACAGAAGATCGAACAGCCGGAGGTGGCGCGCAGCGTGCGTACCATCACTGTACCGAAGGTCGACCTGCACCCCACGACCGAAGGCTATGGTGTGGTGCAACCGGCCCGGGTGTGGCGTGCAATTGCCCAGGTGAGTGGCCGTATCACCGCCATGCATCCACGGCTGCGCAATGGTGAGATCCTCTCCGCCGGCACCACCCTGTTCGAGATCGACCCGGTCAACTACCAGCTGGCACTGGAGCAGCTGCGGGCGGAACTGGCCGAGCTCGAGGTACGGGAAGAGAACACCCATACCCTGTTGCAGATCGAACAGCGCAACCTGCAGCTGGCAGAGCGCGAGGCCGAGCGGCTGCAGCAGCTGGTGACCGAGGGCAATATCTCCCACAGCCGGGCCGACGAGACCGAACGGGCCATGCTCAATTCGCGTAGTGCGGTACAGAACCTGCGCAACACCCTGTCGCTGATTCCCAGCCAGCGCCGGGTAATTGAGGCCAAACTGGCGCAGGCAGAGCGGGATCTGGAGAACACCGAGATCAAGGCCCCGTTCAATCTGCGCATCACCAACCTCACCATGGAGACCGATCAGTATGTCACTACCGGGCAGACGCTGTTCGAGGGGGATGGGGTGGACCGGATCGAGGTGGTGGCTCAGGTTGCCCTCTCCTCCCTGCGCCACCTGTTTGCCGGGCACGGCAGCAAACCACCCAGCCAGCAGCAGTTGACCGAAGGGCTGGTCGATTACACCGCCCTGCAGCCACGCATCGAGATGGATATGGGCAGCCACTATGCCCACTGGGATGCGGAGTTCGTCCGCTTCAACGACCGTATCGACAGCGAGACCCGTACCATCGGGGTGGTGGTGGCACTCAACAACCCACTGCAGCAGATCATCCCCGGGCAGCGTCCTCCCCTCTCCCGGGGGATGTTTGTACGGGTACGGCTGCAGGGGCGTGTGCAACCGGCACGCATCATGATTCCACGCAGTGCAGTGCGCACTGGCAAGGTACTGCTGGTGGACGCCGACAACCGCCTGCAGCACCGTCGGGTTGAAATCGGCTACCACCAGGGGGCGGTCAGTGTGGTCGAATCGGGGCTGCAGGCCGATGAACAGCTGGTGGTGAGCGACCTGATTCCGGCGGTTGACGGCATGCTGCTGCAGCCACATACGGATACGGTGCTTCAACAGCAACTGCAACAGCATGGAGCCGACTCATGATCCGCTGGTTCACCCACCACCCCAACGCCGCCAACCTGTTGATGGCGGCCATCATCCTGCTGGGGCTGGTCACCGTACCGGAGCTGCAGCGGGAGACCTTCCCCAGAATCAAGAGTGACCAGGTGCAGGTGACTGTACCCTACCAGGGGGCGACCGCCACCGAGGTGGAAGATGCGATCTGCCGTCGGCTGGAGGATGCCACCGAAGGGGTGGTCGGGCTGGACGAGGTGCGCTGCGAGTCGAGCGAGGGGCGCGGGGTGGCCACGCTGGTGATGCAGGAGCGCCACGACATGTCCCGCTTTCTGGATGACATCAACAGCAGCGTGGATGCCATCGACGACTTCCCGGACGAGACCGAGCTGCCGATCATCGAGGAGCTGGGACGTACCGATGCGGTCGCCTCGATTGCGATCACCGGGCCGGAGGATCCGGTGGTGCTGAAGGCGTATGCAGAGCAGCTCAAGCAGCAACTGAAAAAAGAGGCCCAGGTTGCCGATATCATCCTGCAGGGGTTCTCCGACCACCAACTACGGATCGAGGTACCGCTGCAGCAACTGCGCCAGTTCGGCCTCTCTGCTGCCGACATCGCCAACGCCATCGAACAGCAGAGTGTCGGTACTCCGGTGGGCACACTGGAGGGGGAACAGGAGGATATCCTGCTGCGCTTCGATGATCAGGGCAAGAGCATTCAGGCACTGGAGCAGCTGGTGGTCATCTCAGGCAGTAGCGGTGCGGCCATCCGTCTGGGTGAGATCGCAACCATCCACGACCGCTTCGAGCGGGATGAACAGCGCATTCTGTTCGACGGCAAGCGTGCCGCCATCCTCAATATCAGCAAGACCCCGCAACAGGACATCCTCACTGTCTACGATCAGATCACCCAATTCGTGGCACAAGAGCAACGCAAGGCACCGCAAGGGATCACGCTTACCGTCACCCAGGATCGCTCCTCTCCGGTACGGGATCGACTCAATATGCTGGTGGATAACGGTGCCGCCGGTCTGCTGATGGTGTTTCTGGTGCTATGGCTCTTCTTCAGCCTGCGCTACAGCTTCTGGGTGACGATGGGGCTGCCGGTCTCCTTCCTCGGGGCACTGTTCCTGCTGCCGTTACTGGGAGTGACCATCAACATGATCTCGATGGTGGGGCTGCTGATCGGCATTGGTCTACTGATGGATGATGCGATTATAATCGCCGAGAACATCGCCGCCAGGCTGGCCCGTGGTGACCGTCCGATGACAGCGGCCACCACCGGTATTCGCCAGGTGATGCCGGGGATTCTCTCCTCCTTCACCACCACGGTATTGGTATTTGGCTCACTCGCCTTTATCAGTGGCGAGATTGGTCAGGTGCTGCGGGTGATGCCGATTGTGCTGCTGGTGGTACTCAGCGTCAGTCTGATCGAGGCCTTTCTGGTACTCCCCAACCACCTCGGCCACTCCTTGACCCACATCGACCGCAGAGCACCATCCCGCTTCCGTCAGGGCTTCGAGCGCAACTTCGAACGGCTGCGTGAAGCTGTTTTCGGCCCTGCCATCGACTTTGCGGTGGAGTATCGCTATCTGACAGTGGGTCTGGTCATTCTGCTGATGCTGCTGGCCATTGCCATGCCTGCCAGTGGCAAACTCAAGTTTGTCGGCTTTCCCGCCATCGAGGGAGATCTGCTGGAGGCACGCATCCTGCTGCCGCAGGGCACCCCGCTGGCGCGTACGCAAGCCGTCGTCGCACAGCTTACCGAGGCATTGGAGCGCACCAACCAGCACTTCAAACCCCGCCAGCCCCAGCAGCAGGACCTGGTACAGCATGTCACCGTGCTCTATGGGGAAAATCCGGACGCACATGAGACCGGACCCCATGTCGCCCGCATCATCACCGACCTGCTCAGTGGCGAGGTGCGGGATGCACCGCTGGAGGCATTCCGGCAGATGTGGCGTGAACAGAGTGGCACCCTCAGCGATGTCATTGCCATCACCTTTGTCGAGCCCACGGTTGGTCCCGGTGGGCGCCAACTTGATGTTCGGCTGATTGGAGAGAACCTCACCCAGCTGCAGGCGGCGGCACTGGAGCTGAAGCAGTGGCTGGCGAGCTATGCCGGTGTTACCGACCTGAATGATGACCTGCGCCCCGGCAAGCGCGAACTTCAGCTCCACCTCAAGGAGAGTGCCGGCTCTCTGGGGTTGAGTGCAGAGGGGATCGCCCGCCAGGTTCGTGCCGCTTATCAGGGAATCCAGATCGATGAGTTCCCACTGGGCAGCGAGACCTACGAGGTGGATCTGCGCCTCACCGCCACCGACCGCAATGGCCGTGAAGTGCTCGACCAGCTCACCCTGATCGGTCGCAATGGGGCACTGATCCCGCTCGATGTGGTGGTCGAGGTTGAGGAGGGGCGGGGCTGGGCCCGCATCAACCGGGTCGATGGGGAGCGCGCGGTCACCGTACAGGGGGATGTACAGAGTGAGCTTGCCAACGCCCAGGAGCTGCTCAAGCTCGCTGCGGTAGAGCTGTTCCCGCAACTGGAGCAGCGTTACCCCGGGTTGCGGATCGATATTCAGGGCCAGAGCAACGAGTCTGCCAAGACCGGCAAATCGATTGTGCGCAATGTGCTGCTGGGGATGGTCGGCATCTACATGCTGCTGGCACTGCAGTTTCGCGGCTATCTGGCCCCCATCACGGTGATGGCGGTGATCCCCACGGCACTGATCGGAGTGGTCTTCGGCCATCTGGCGATGGGGCTTGATCTCACCCTGCCGAGCATGATCGGCATGGCCTCTCTGTTCGGGGTGGTGGTCAATGACTCGATCCTGTTGGTGGTCTTCATGCGCGACGCCCGGGCCCGGGGAGAGGCGGTAATCGATGCTGCCAAAGAGGCCGGACGTGCCCGCTTTCGCCCCATTCTGCTCACCTCCATCACCACCATTGCGGGGCTGATCCCGCTGCTGTCGGAGACCAGTCTGCAGGCACAGATCCTGATCCCGCTGGCGACCAGCCTCGCCTTTGGTCTCACCTCGGCCACCCTGATTGCGATCTTTCTGGTGCCGGCCATTTACTGTATTCTCGATGACTTCAATGCACTCGGCGAGGTGACCCCCGCTGAAACAACCACCAACACCCAATCATGAACAAGCCCCTACAGACCCTGACCGCCACCCTCACCCTGCTCAGCGCCACCACCCTGCAGGCCGAAGATCTGCTGGAGATCACCCACTACGCACTGGCACAGGATCCCCAACTGCAGATCGCCAAACTCGAGCGCAAGATCCAGCAGGAACAGACCACACAGGCCCGTGCCCCGCTGCTCCCCAGCCTCACTGGCAGCGCCGGGTATGACTATGGGGATAACACACGCTACAGCGGTGACAACCGTGGCTCCCAGTACAGCCTCACCCTCAGCCAGAGCCTCTACAACCGTGCCCAGCAGAAACAGCTGGAGCAGAATGAATACCTCACCGAGGAGAGACAGCTGGCGATTTCGCTGGAGCGTCAACAGCTGCTGCTGCGCAGTGCCCGTGCCTACTTCGACCACCTCGCCGCAAGCGATGCCCTCACTCTGGCGGAGCAGGAGCTCAACACCACCGCAGAGCAGCTCAAACAGACCCGCAAACGGTTTGAGGTGGGCACCACCTCGATGACCGATCTACAGGAGATTCAGGCCCGCCATGACCTCAACCACGCCCAGCGGGTCTCTGCCAGAGCGGCCCTCTCCAACAGCTACGAGACGCTCTATGAGCTGGTCAACCAGGATCTCTCCACACTGCACCCGCTGCAGCAGGAGATCCCGCTAACCCCACCCGATCCCGCCGAGCCCGAGGCCTGGATCGAGCAGGCGCTGGCGCAGAACCTCTCTCTGCAGCAGCTTGAGCAGCAGAGGCTGGCCGCCCTCGCGACCATCGAGGCAAAACAGGCGGGCGATGACCCGGTGGTCAACCTGACCGGCTCACTCTCCCACAATGACAACAGCAACACCCTCTATGGTGGAGACTACGAAACCTACTCCGTCGGCATTCAGGCCACTCTGCCACTGCTCGATGGTGGCAGCACCCGCTCCCGGGTGACCCAGGCCCGCCACCAGCTCCAGCAGATCGAGGCAAAACAGCAGCAGCAGCGGCGCAGCAGTGTGAAACAGGTACGCTCCAGCTATCTTGCAGTGATCTCTGCGATTGAGCTGGTCAAGGCACGGCAGCAGGTGGTCACCTCGGCAGAGACTGCCCTCAAGGCTACCCGCAGCGGAGTGGATGTCGGCACACGCACCACAGTGGATCTGCTCGATGCACAGAAGGAGCTGTTCAGCGCAAAGCGCTCGCTCTCACAGGCACGCTACGACCTGCTGTTGGCTCGGCTAACCCTGAAGCAGGAGGCCGGCACCCTGGAAATTGGTGATATCGAAGCGGTCAACCGACTGCTGCAATCGGCTGGTCACCTATAGAGAAACACACCTCCCCTCCCCCTTGAGGGGGAGGGCAAGGGTAGGGCGTAAAGTGTACCAATGTTAGAACTGACCCCAAGCTCAAAATCCACTGATTTACCAGGTTCGATCTCCCAGATGGTTTTCCGGAATCATTCTCTGGTGCAAACAGGCAAACACGACCAAATGCTCCTCATTCTGGATGTAGTAAAGCATGTGACTTCGGTATGGAAAGCTTTTAATCCCCTGCTGGACATCCATCCGTTCAATACCCAACTCTGGAGAGAGAGCAAGCAAATTTATGGTTTCCTGCAATCCACTCAAATACTTCTCCGATTGAACTACACCCCAATTTTCTGAGGTATATTGCTCGATACCAACCAGATCATCAACCGCATCCGGTGTCAGTTTGACACTGAGAGGCATCAGCGCAGGGTTTTATCTGACAGAAGGCTGGAAAAGAACTCTCTGCTATCAACCAGGCGACCCTCTTCAATATCGCTGACGGCCTGGGCAGCTCTATCCTTGAGATAATTGAGTTTCAATGACTCTATCGTTTCATACTCATCAACAGAGAGTACAACTGCAACGGGCCGACCATTCTTGTTGATTTGGACAGGTGCTCTCTGTACTTTCATCAACATATCGCCAAAATGGCTTTTTGCTTCATTGGCTGAAAGAGTTTTCATATCATACGGTTTAATTGTTTCGTTCGATCCGGCAAGTGTAACACTATTGAGAAGTTACCGACATCACAGAGAAATGGTTGATATCTCAACAAGATATACTATACTTTTCATAATGTCATGCTGTCTGGAAGCTGCCCGTTTGCAGCCCTCGTAACGGCTGATCAAGGAGCCCTGAACCGAGTTACCCATGGTCATCATCATCGGTTTTTTTGTTGTCATCATCAGCGTGCTGGGAGGCTATCTGCTCTCTCACGGTTATCTGCCTGCACTCTGGCAACCTTATGAGTTACTGATTATTCTGGGAGCGGCTACCGGGGGACTGATCATCGCCAATCCACTCCATATCCTGCGTAGTGTAGGGCGTGTACTGCCCCAACTACTGAAAAAGAGTCCCTATGATCAGGCGCTCTATCTGGAGATTCTCGGGCTCATGTATGAGCTGTTTCAGCGTTCACGCAGAAACGGCATGCTCAGTCTGGAGAGCCATATCGAAAGCCCGAAAGAGAGCTTTATTTTCGAGCAGTATCCCCGCCTGATGAACAATCACCCGGTCGCGGTCGAGTTCCTGGCCGACTACCTGCGTCTGATTGTGGGTGGCAACATGAACAGCTTTGAGCTCGACAATCTGATGGAGATCGAACTGGGCACGCATGAGCATGAGGCGGGACAACCCGCAGGGGCACTCAACTCGATGGCCGATGGCCTTCCCGGATTCGGTATCGTGGCGGCGGTAATGGGCATTGTGATCACCATGAGTTCACTGGGTGGTCCGGTGGAGGAGACCGGTCAACATCTGGCAGCCGCACTGGTCGGTACCTTTCTCGGTATCCTCCTCTCTTACGGTTTTGTCGGCCCATTGGCGCGGGCACTGCAATTTGTTGCCGACGAGGAGGCGATGCTGCTCAACTGCATCAAAACTACCCTGGTGGCCAGCCTCAACGGCTATACGCCGGTGGTTGCCGTGGAGTTTGGGCGGAAGGCGATCCCCTCTCGTCTGCGTCCCGATTTTTATGCACTGGAGTCCCATATCCAGCAACTTGGTCTGCACGATGGTGCATGGGCGGTGGACGCATGAGTCAACTGGTTCAACCCATCATCGTCAAGAAGTGCCGGCGCAAGACCCACCATGCCCACAGCAGTTCGTGGAAGGTGGCACTGGCGGACTTCATGACCGCAATGATGACCCTGTTCCTCCTGCTCTGGCTGTTGGCATCGACCACCCCCGAGCAGCGTGCGGCCATCGCCACCCAGTTTCAGGGAGAGGGGGTGATGCCCGGAAGCGACCAGATCCCGCTCAGTGAGGTACAAAGTGGCACCTCCGACCATCTGATTGATCTGGAAGGTGCTGGAGGCGAGACGGAGCAAACGCGGGAGGAGGCTGAAATCGAGCGACAGAACCGGCGCAAGATCAGCTCCATCTATCGCCAGGTGAAGAGTGAAGAGGCGCGGATGCAGCGCCTGCAACAGGTACTGGAGCAGACTATCGAACGGAGCCAGGTCATGAACCAGTTCAAGGATCAGATCCTGCTGCAACAGACACCGGAAGGGTTGCGTATTCAGATTGTAGACAACAAACATCGGCCCATGTTTGACATCGGAGGCGCCACTCCCAAGCCCTACACCCTGACAACTCTCAAACAGCTGGGGTCAACCATCAACCTGACCCCCAACAAGATCTCTATCTCCGGCCATACCGATGCATCGCGCTATAGCCGAATCAACTATAGCAATTGGGAGCTCTCCAGTGACCGGGCCAATGCGGCCCGTCGTGCATTGATCAGCGGAGGGATGCGGGAACAGAAGATTGACCGGGTGGTAGGGCTGGCAGCGACAGAACCTTTCGATAAAACCAATCCTGAGGCGGCCGTAAACCGGCGCATCAGCATACTGGTAATGAACCGTCTGGGCAGACATTCACGCTATCTCGGCGCGATCAAGAAATAGGGGAAGTCAGCTGATGAAAAGAGGATTGCTACAACCGGTTCATGTGGGTGAAATTCCTCCGGCATGGTATCGCAGAGTACGCCACTCCGAGTTATTGGCACTGCTCAAACTATTGGTGAAAACGGCCAGGCCAGCAGGGGTTAGCGTTGTGCAAGATGCCTCTGAAAAAGATGAAAATCCCCTTGCCGCAAGCGTATTGGCACTGAAGGAGACACCCGCAGAAACTATCATGGTGGTCAAAATGGTGGCCACTACAGAGCTGGAGCAGCAGATCATTTCACAGGGAGGGGTATTGACGGCAGAGCTCGATGAGGGGGTCTTGCAGGTTGAGCTGAATGCTCTACAGAGGGCCCGTGTCAGCGAATACCCCTCGGCACTACTCTGCCCCATTCCGCAGCAGGCGCTGCTGATACAGAAGCGGGCATGCCGCCGGGTACAGTCGGCAGGAGAGGTAATCCTGCGGCTCGACCTGCCCGGCGACGAGAGGAGCACACAAGCCCATGTGGAAAATCTGAGCGAGACGGGTATCGCCTTCACCCTGTCAAAAGAGCCCCTCTCCATTGTGGTAGACGAGGTGCTGCATGGCTGCCAGCTGAAACTACCCAATGGCCACACCATCCCCCTGAGCATTGAGTTGTTGGGGGCAGAACAGAAAACCACCCCCCCGGATGAGAGCACTGCCAGCACCATTGTGCGGGGCCGCTTCCTGGGTCTCAACAGTGCTGCCCGGGCACTGATTCAGCGCTATATCTTCCAGCGCGACCTGGAGAGCCGAGACCGCCAGAACATGCTGGAAAACCTGCAACATAGCCAGACCGTGGCCGGTGAGCCGACTGTCCGCGAGAGGCTGTAACTTCGAAGTAGGCCTTTAGTGTATCTGCTTGGTGCTCAGTGACAGCATCAGGGTCATAGGGTTGAGTGGTGAAGAGATAAAACCGTAATGCCGATAAAATTCTCGCGCATGCTCATTCAATGCATGTACCACCAGGGCACGCACCCCAACATTCTGCGAGACAGCAACTGTACGCCGCAGTGCATCCTGCAGTAAAGCTCCACCCAGCTGACGCCCCTGTAAGCTCCGATCAACCGCCAAACGGGCAAGCACGATCACGGGCAAAGGATCCGGCATATTCCGGCGAATCTTTCCCGATGCCTCTCGATGGGAAACAGAGCCTGCCGCTATGGCATAGTAACCAACGACTTTACCTGTTTCATTGGCGACAACAAATGTACGGCTCGCTCCAGTAAGCTGATTAGGCAACGCTCTGTGCTGCAACCAGTTATCCAGAGCTGTCTCCCCACAACAAAACCCCTTGACGGTGTGCTCAGTTGATATTGGTGTTGGTGCAAACAGCTTCTGGGTCACTCACTTTCATCCCAAGGGGTCTTGATTGCCAATAGCCGCTCCAGGCCAGCATTGGACTGTAGGGGGGCATCGAGCAGAGCGACAAACTCATTGAACTTTTCCGTATCCAGTTGAAAATATACCTGGTCGAGCAGCACAGATTGCGCACGTTCACAAGCAGCCTCCAACATAAAATCTGAACGATTCTTGCCTAGTGCAGAGGCGGCCTGATCAATCAGATCTCGTTGTTCCGGCATGGCGCGCAAGTTAATAGAGGCATCACGCATAAGGGGCTCCGTATATACAATCGATACACCCATTATTGGGTGTCTGTATATCCAATGTCAACACAAAGAGATCGAAAGAGCACCGATTTTCTCCCATAAACCCGGCAGAGTTTCAGACCAGCATCAGGCCTCCCCTCCCCCTTGAGGGGGAGGGTAAGGGTATGGGGGTGGAATGATTGAATGTTAGAACTGACTCCAAATACATACGCAGAACCTTCTATCACCTGGGCCACTGCTGGCGACCATGTAGTACCCGGATCACCTGCGGTTTAGAGTTTCGTATGCGATATACCAGGATATAGCTGGTACTGGCAAGCACCAGTTCTCTTGTACCTTCAACCCGGCCCACCTTGCCAATTTCAGGCTGTGTATGAAGAACCCGAGCTCGACTCAGAATCTCCTCTTTGATTGAAAATGCGGCCTGTGGATTTCGTTCTGCGATAAATGAGACGATTGCAATCAGGTCGTTTAGCGCTGTCTCACTGAATAACTTCAGGCTACTACTCATTTAGATACCAAGCGGATCTGTTGTTCAAGATACTCTGATACCTCCTCTTCACTGAACCAGTTTGCATCAGGTTTATCCGCTTCAATAAGCCCCTGCTCAACCTGTTTTCTGAACCATCGGTCATGCTCCTCTTTATCCATAGGCGAGGTGGCAGGATATTCAGGCAGGTATCGTGCTTCCAGCTCATCAAGATGTTTTAGTATCGCCTCTTTCGCATAAAAGCTCTTGGTTCTGCCGGTTGATTCAGCGAGGGCAGTTAGACGTGATTCGATAGCTTCAGGTAACCGTAATGCCAACATAGCTGTACCCCTAATCAATACATTAAATGCTATACAAGTATAGCGCCTGTGGAGGATAAAGCGACAGGGTTATGGGAAGAGCACTGGTTTCTCCCATAAAGCCAACAGAGTTTCAGGTCAGCATCAGGCCTCCCCTCCCCCTTGAGGGAGGGTAAGGGTATCCAAACATACTGCAACAGCAATTTGTGTTCACTCCACCTTGGTGGCAATCAGGCTACCGTCGAAGTCGAGCGTCATCTGCAGCTTTTCGGTAGCCCCTGTTCTCTCCAGCACAACCAGCCACTCCTGCTCCCCGTCATAATGCAACGACTCGACCGAGACCACCTGCGCCTGACGCCAACTCTGTGCAAGCCGTGCGCTATCCACCAGTTGGACCACCTCTCTCAACGCAGTCTCTGCAATCTGCTCCCGACTCTGCAGCAGCTGTGGATTTTGTACCAGTGCCCCATCCACCAGCTGATAAGGCTCCGCTGCAACCTCCTCCATCGACTGGTGGACATGCTGGTGCAGATCCTCGCTGAAGCCAAATTCATCCGGATTGCTCTGGTGCTGATAGCCATGCAGCTGCATCAGGAACAGCAACACCCCCACTGCTACCAGCCCAATATTGGAGAGACGCTGAAACAGTGCCCCCTCCCCCCTTCTACGCCAGACAGCAAGCACAACCACCATCAACAGCAGCGCGATCAGTTGCCCCAGCTCGATACCGATATTGAAAGAGATGATATTGAGCAGCAGCGCCTCCTGGTTGAGCGGCAACTGCTGCAGCCGTGCCGAGAGCCCAAGACCATGGATCAACCCCAGCACAACAATCATCTTCATCAGGTTCGGCGGCTCAACCTGTAGCCAGCGGCGGAAACCATTCAGATTGGCAAAGGCGATATAACTGACACTCAACCCAATGATGGCATCAATCAGGTAGTAATTGACGACCCAGCCACTCATCGTGGCAGCAATCAGGGTAACACTGTGCCCCAGGGTGAAAGCGGTGACCACCTTGACGATATCCAGCAGTCGACTGAGCGAGAAGATGATTCCAAAGACAAACAGCAGATGGTCATAACCGGTCAACATATGGGTGGTACCGAGAGAGAGGTACCCCATATTGCCCGCCGAGAGAATCGCCTGCCGTTCGGCCTCACTCATTCCATGAGCAAGCACCAGCCCCGGCAACAGAACCAGCACAGCTGCCGACAGCACTGCAACACTACGCATCTCCGCTCCCTCAATCACCCATTATCAAATGAGTCATTCTCAATCGGTAGCGCGTTACACTCATTGACCCTTATCAAGCTGCATCAACTGCTTTCTAGTGTTACAGGTAAACAGTGAGCTTGCACTATTTCTTGGAATTGCCTGATCTTGAAGGGGACAAGCATCCCCTCCCCCTTGAGGGGGAGGGTAAGGGTGGGGGTAGAGTGATTGAATGTTAGAACTGCCCCCAAGAAAAAGGATTCCCGAGGGGATTACTCCCCCAACAAGCTATCCAGCATGCTGTCCAGCTGGCCTGAAGACGATGCACTGTTTTCGGAGTTGACCGGTGTCGAGCTGCTCTGCAAGAACTGGCCCAGCGTAGTATGGAGCTTCTCCAGATCAATCGGTTTGTTCAGAAAGCGGGTAACCCCCACGGCCTCAAACTCTTCCCGATGCTTCTGCATCACATTGGCAGTCAAGGCAACGATGGGAGTATCCAGCCCCTGCTCACGCAGGGTGCGGGTGGCACTGATCCCATCCATCTCCGGCATGTGCATGTCCATCAAGATCAGGTCATAGTGCTCGGCAGAGGCCAGCTCCACCGCCTCCTTGCCATGGTTGGCAATGGTTACCGTGACCCCAAGCCCCTCCAGCAGCCTGCGCTCCATCATCTGCAGTTCGCTGTCATCTTCGGCTACCAGTACCGAGCCTCGATAGTAACGGTTCATGTGCTCAGTCTCTCCTTGCTCTGTGGCTACAATCTTTTCGGCCGGTTGATCACTCGATTTGTATGGAAGGGTTACAGTAAAGCTGGAGCCTGAACCCAACTCACTTTCAACGTTAATGGAGCCGCCCATCGCCTCGGTCAGTGACTTCGAGATAAAGAGCCCGAGCCCACTGCCACCAAAGCGTTTTGTGATAGAGTTTTCTGCCTGTTCAAAACGGTTGAAGATTCTGCTCAACTGCTCTGGCGACATGCCAATACCGCTATCCCGGACGATGAATTGAAGCTGCTCTGCCTCCTTGCGGATGGTCAGGCTCACCTCACCTTTTGGGGTAAATTTGAGGGCATTACTCAGCAGGTTGGTCAACACCTGGCGCAGTCGATGCTCATCTCCCAACAGCAGCAGGTTGTAGGGTGCCTCTTCAATCACCAATTTACCGGATTCGATCTTGGTGAGATCGAGGATATCATTGACCAGACTGAGCTGAACATTACCAGCATATGTCACTGGTGTCCCAACGTTGAAGAGGTAAAACTCACGTAGCCCCATAAAACACT
>CAYFNH010000035.1:0-22581 GCA_964344435.1 uncultured Piscirickettsiaceae bacterium
TTTAAACACCAAACTTTTGTTAACCTCCCTGAATTGGTCATGAGTAAATACCTAACACATGTAGCACTCAATATCTTTATTACCAACCTTCAGCGTTTCGGTGCGAATAAACACGTTGATCTTGAGCACTACATACATGATTCAAATTATCCAAACTTGTTCAGAGGCTCCTTAAAACCAGCTTCAGATTCTGACTTTGATACTGCAACGGAAAATGACCGTTTCCATTCGATATCCGTCGTCTTCTTGTAGCGGGAAAACCTGAATTCAGATGGGGCAATACACTCCACATTATCAATCAAATTCATAATCAACTTACCGACTGCGTACCCCAATCCAAGCGGAACGGCGTTACCAATCTGCTTGTACTGCTGTATCAATGAACCCGCAAGCTGCCACCCATCTGGAAATTCCTGTATGCGCTTGTACTCCTGAATGGACAAAGGTCGCTCTTCAACAGGGTGCGCCAAATCAGTCGCCGGCATAGCAGGATGTGTTACTAGGGTGGGTGATGGTCGATCCCAAGCCAGCCTACGAAGAAAGCCTGTTTTCCCCCCCCCTGAATAGTAAGATTTTCCCATCGCCTCTTTTTGCAAATCAACAGGCAGATTTCTCCAGTTCTGACCTGGTTTCAATAATCGATAATATTTGAGCCTCTTCTCCGGGAAATTGACATGTTGGTGCTCTGTTATCTTATGAATACATGAACGTAAATTTTTCCACTGAGGGAGTCCATATGCTCCATTTTCCGCATGGGTCGGGGTCAAAAAAGGCGGCCTCTTCCCATCTCTAGAACAAATAATAATTACACGCTCCCTGATCTGTGGGGTTCCAAAATTGGCTGCATTGTACAAATTAAAGGAGTAACCATAACCAGACTGCTCTATCCGGTGCAGCACAAAGTTCAGTGCACCGCCTTTTAACTCATCTTTACTTAAATCGGGAAAACTATCCCCCCGTTGATCATGTGGCCTGTGTGTCAATGGACAAGACAGCAACCCTCTGACATTTTCAATAACAAAATATTTTGGCCTTAACTCGATACACAGCTCAAGATACTTTAGAAATACATTACCTCGGTCATCGTTGAACCCCTGCCTTTTACCCGCCGTACTGAACGCCTGACATGGAGGACCACCAACAATCAGATCAATTTCATCCTCACAACCCAGACCTGCGGCCCTTCTGACATCCTCTGCACTATAGGCATTGATATCACTCAGTAATGCAATATCAGGGCGATTAAACGCTATGGTTTGGCGACAAAACCTGTCTACTTCACATGCTGAACGGATCGAAAAACCTGATTGTTCAATCCCCAAATCCATCCCCATTGCACCTGAAAAAAAGCTCAATGCAATTGGTTTGTCATGATTCACTTGATACACCGCATGGTCTTCAGCAATGACATGCGATGTCAGCAAACCATGTCTGACCACACTTTTGGCATCTATCAACCAAGCGTTACCGACCTTCTGTGCGGATAACCCACCTGTTCGACACAATGTTCTGACTCTTTGTACACTAACAGAGAGACGTTGTGCTGCCTCAGCTACAGAAATTGAGGTACTCATAGATATGTTTCCCTAACGAAACTAGAAACAGGTACCCATAATACAAAAAACTTTGCTTCTGTCAACAAAAGTTCTCGTTATGATCTCCTTATCATAAACCAGTGACATAATAGACAACTCAGCTCACCCCTGAAATTCGTCAGATCAAGGCAGAAACTGTGAGTTTACAAGTGTAAAGACCATTTTCGAACCGAGCCTGCGAGGTCACGCCACACCGATATGGCGGATTTCAGGGATGAGCTGAATAGCTACCTACTGCTCCTTGGCACTAAACCCCCAGAACTTGCAGTATCCCCATACAATCGCCAGAAACAGTACCGGTTGCGCAAACATGAAATATTCCATCATCTATACCTCGAAATCCTTTTCCAATTTCCAAGTATTATCTCACTCTAATATTAGAGTGTAAATATATTTATGGTTATATATGATTTATATCAAAAAATATAAATATTGTCATAACTGACGCCAAGTACTCCCAATCAACTGATTCCGGCGATCAATGCATCTACCCGCTGAAATCCACGGGGCAGTTTCTGACCACGACGCCCCCGCTCGCCACGATAATTGGCCAGGTCGGCAGGCTTGATCTTCAGCAGGCGCTTGCCGGAGATCACCGTCAGCCCCTGCTCCGCCTGCAGTACCGCCATACCGGCCATATACTCCTCACGACTCTCGACCCGTTTGCCCGGGATACTGATCATCTTGTTACCCTTGCCCTTGACCAGCTTCGGCAGCTCGATCAGTGGAAACAGCAGCAGACGCCCTTCATTGCTGGCTACGGCCACCCACTGTCCCTCCGCTCCCGAAACCGCTAGTGGCGCAACCACTTCCGCCCCTCTGGGCAGGGTCAGAAACGCCTTTCCTGCCTTCTTGTTGGAGGCGAGATCCCCCACTGTCGCAACAAAGCCATAACCGGCATCGGAGGCAACCAACAGCTTCTGCTGCAGCTCCCCTCCCACCACATCAACAAAGCGTGCACCGGCTGGTGGCGAGAGTCGGCCGGTCAACGGTTCTCCCTGCCCTCGTGCCGAGGGCAGAGTACTGGCCTGTACGGTGTAGCTGCGCCCGCTGGAGTCGAGGAAATAGATGGTCTGATTGCTACGACTCTGGGCCGAGGCGAGGTAGCGATCCCCACTTTTATAGTTGAGCCCCTCAACATCGATCTCATGTCCCTTGGCAGCACGTACCCACCCCTTCTCGGAGAGCACTACAGTCACTGGCTCCGAAGGAACCAGACTGTTTGGATCAATCGCCTGTGCCGCCTCGCGAACCACGATGGGCGAACGCCGCTCATCCCCATACTTCTCCGCATCGGCCTCGATCTCTTTGCGGATCAGGGTACGCAGCCGACGCGTAGAGCCAAGAATCTGCTCCAGCTGCTGACGTTCGGCCTCCAGTGCCTCCTGCTCACCGCGAATCTTCATCTCCTCCAGCTTGGCAAGATGGCGCAGTTTCAGTTCCAGAATCGCCTCTGCCTGAGTATCGGTAATTCCGAAGCGCTCCATCAACACCGGCTTGGGCTTATCCTCATTGCGAATGATGGCAATGACCTCATCAATATTGAGATAGGCGATCAACAGCCCTTCGAGGATATGGAGACGCTGCAGCACCTTGTCGAGACGGTGTTGCAATCGACGCCGTACCGTATCTTCACGATAGCTGAGCCACTCACCCAGCAGCGTGCGAATATCCTTGAACCCGGGACGACCATCGATCCCGATCATATTGAGATTGACGCGGTAGGTGCGCTCCAGGTCTGTAGTAGCAAACAGGTGTGACATCAGCTGCTCGATATCGACACGATTGGAGCGCGGCACAATCACCAGCCGGGTTGGGTTCTCATGATCCGACTCATCGCGCAGGTCATCCACCATCGGCAGCTTCTTGGCCCGCATCTGTGTTGCCACCTGCTCCAGAATCTTGTTGCCGGAGACCTGATGTGGCAGCGCACTGATCACCACATCACCCCCCTCCTTCTCCCACAAGGCACGCATGCGGATCGAGCCATTGCCACTGCGGTAGATCTCCTCGATCTCCGCCTGCGGAGTGATGATCTCGGCATCGGTTGGATAGTCCGGCCCCTGGATATGCTCCAGCAGATCCTCCACCGTTGCCTTGCGATCCTCCAGCAGCCGGATCGCTGCCGCCGCCACCTCACGCAGATTGTGGGGCGGAATATCGGTCGCCATACCAACCGCAATCCCGGAGCCCCCATTGAGCAGAATATTGGGCAGTCGCGCCGGCAGCAGCTTCGGCTCCTTGAGGGTACCATCAAAGTTGGGCTGCCACTCCACCGTGCCCATCCCCAGTTCGCTCAACAGCACCTCAGAGTAACGGGTCAGTCTGGATTCGGTGTAACGCATCGCTGCAAACGATTTGGGATCATCAGCAGAACCCCAGTTGCCCTGCCCATCAATCAACGGATAACGGTAGGAGAACTCCTGCGCCATCAGCACCATCGCCTCGTAGGCGGCGGAATCTCCATGTGGGTGGAACTTGCCGAGTACATCACCCACGGTACGGGCCGACTTCTTGTATTTGGCCGTGGCCGAAAGCCCCAGCTCCGACATCGCATAGACAATACGGCGCTGTACCGGCTTCAACCCATCCCCGACATGGGGCAGTGCACGGTCGAGAATGACATACATCGAGTAGTCGAGATAGGCCTTCTCGGTAAATACACTTAGCGGGAGCTGTTCCACCCCCTCGACATCCACTGCTGTATTTTCGCTCATTTGAATCTCAATTCTTCGCTACACTTGTTCACATACATTTGAAGGCGGTATTAGACCATGAGCAGATCCAGCAATCGAGCAAAGAAACCCTCCACCGGCATCGGCTGGCTCACCACCGATGCAGAAGAGATTCAGCGCAGACGGGAGCGTGCCAGCCGCGAACCCTATCGGATGGAGGCCGTTGATAGCGAACGCGGCGACTATCAACTCACCACCGAACAGGGTTCCACCTACCGGATTGAGCTGCGCAGTCTGCAGCAGACCATCAACAGCTGCAGCTGTCGTGACTTTGCAACCAACGGCCTCGGTACCTGCAAACATATCGAGGCGGTGCTGACACGGGCCACTGCCCCCTCCGCACCCCCGGTTGAGGTCTGGCTTGATCGCCGTATCGAGGAGACCGATGCCCCACAACGCCAGCCTCAGCCAAAAATCAGGGTTCTGTGGCCAGACAGCCTGCGCAGGAACAGTAGACTCTACCGCTCGCTCTCACCCTACTTTTCCGAGGATGGCTCACTACTGGCCGACCCACTTACCGGAATGGCTGCGATCGAGCAGACGCTGGAGATACTTTCAAAACAGGATCGGCAACGCATCCGTATTTCACAACGGATCGAGCCTTGGCTGCAGCAACTACGCCATAACCAGAAGCGCAAGCAGATCCGCAGTGACTTTCTCAAGGATGTGGCAAGCGGCAAACGCAACCTCAACCCGGTCCAGCTTCCTCTCTACGAATACCAGCAACAGGGCGCCATACATCTCGCCTTCACCGGCCGCGCCATCCTTGCCGACGAGATGGGGCTGGGAAAAACCGTACAGGCCATTGCCGCTGCCGAGCTACTGGCGCAAACCCACCGTATCGAGCGGGTGCTGGTGCTCTCGCCAGTCTCATTGAAAACCGAGTGGGAGGAGCAGATCAGCAAGTTTACCGATCGTTCTACCCTGATCATTCAGGGCAACCGCGCCGAGCGGCTTCGACTCTATAAGCACAACCACTTCTTCACCCTCGCCAACTATGAACAGGTGCTCTACGATCTTGATGAGATCCAGCAGACACTGGCCCCTGACCTGATCATTCTCGACGAGGCACAGCGCATCAAGAACTGGCAGACCAAGACCGCCAACGCGGTCAAGGCACTACAGAGTCCTTTCCTCTTCGTCCTCACCGGCACTCCGCTGGAGAACCGCATCGACGAGATCTACTCCATCGCCCAGGCGATTGATCCACAACTGTTCGGGCCTCTGTTTCGCTTCAACCGTGACTTCTATCGGCTGGATGAGAAGGGACGCCCACAAGGAGTCCGCAACCTCGACGCGCTGCACCGACGCCTGCAACCCATTCTGCTACGCCGTCGCAAGCAGGAGGTGGAGGGGGAGCTGCCCGAGCGTACCGTCAACACCTACTTTGTAGAAATGGACCCGGAGCAGGCGACCCGCTACGACGAGTACAGCGTACAGGTTGCACGCATTGTACAGATCGCCAAACGGCGCCCACTGCGCCCGGAGGAGTTCAAACGGTTGCAACAGAAGCTGGCCTGTATGCGCATGCTCTGCGACACCCCCTACATCCTCGATCCCGACTGCAGAGTCTCTCCCAAATTGGAAGAGTTAAAAAAGATCTTCGGTGAGCTGTTTGCACCAGTGGACAGTGACAGCGAACCCAACAAGGTGATCCTCTTCTCCGAGTGGACACGGATGCTGGAGTTGATTGAGGAGATGGCGCAGCAGCAGGGAGTTGGCTATGCCCTGCATACCGGGTCGGTACCACAGAAAAAGCGTCGCGAAGAGATCAACCGCTTCAAGAACGACCCACAGTGTCAGCTTTTCCTCTCCTCCGATGCCGGTGCCACCGGACTCAATCTACAGGTGGCCAACATCGTCATCAATGTCGACCTGCCCTGGAACCCTGCCAAACTGGAGCAGCGTATAGCCCGTGCCTGGCGTAAACATCAAAGACGTGCGGTACAGGTAATCAACCTGGTGTGTGAGAACTCCATCGAGCATCGTATCCTCCATCTGCTGGAGCAGAAACGGACATTGGCCTATGGGGTAATCGATGGAGAGGGGCCCAGCGAGATGGATCTCCCCTCCGGTCGTGGTGCCCTGCTGGAACGGCTGGAGTCATTGATGGAGTCCGGCACAGAGAGCACACCATCTCACCCAGTCCAACCGGACACCACCCCACTTCAGCAACTACAACAGCAGGTCGAGGCACGTGCCCCCGGCCTGGGACAGTCGGTTACCGAGGTCGGACAGCAAAACGGGGCACGAACCGTAATCGCCGTTGCCCCCAAATCACAACAGGCCACCGTGGGCGAGGCCCTGCAACCGAGTGGAGAAGCTGTTGAGTTGCTTGACCCGGAGACGCTGAACCTGCTCAAACGGCTGGCCGATGCCGGGGCCATCACCCTCAATGCGGCAATGGCAAACCTTTTACCCGATGAAGAGAAACAGCAACAACGCGAGCGTGACAAGCGGCGCAAGCGAATTCAGCAAGCACTTGCAGGACTGGCAGAGTGTCAACGACCACTACAGATGGCCCAACTACTGTTTGACGGCGGCTTCGAGCAGGAGGCCCTGGCACCACTGCAACAGGCCACCGAACAGGCAACCACACTACTGCTACAGGCCGAGGCGTGCCAACAGCTGAAACAGAGCAGTCTGCCACCCAAGTGGATCAAATTTGCCGGAACTGTGCTCAATCAATCAGCCAGTGACCACTGTGATGCACAGCGGATACAACGCTGCAGAGAGCTGGTTGATGAGATTGGAGCACATATGGAGGCGATGCTGTTGAGTTGAGGATAGCCATCACTGCATAGCGAGCTGTTCAGCGTTTGTCGGGCTCTCTTTCCATCGCCTTGCGATACACCATTGAACGTTCCCGTTTTCCCACCGCCAACACCATCACCACAACTTCATGCTCAATCACCTCATAGGCAAGGCGGTAACCGGAAGCACGTAACTTGATCTTGTAGGTGTTATCGAATCCCCTCAGTCTCGCTGATTCAATTTTCGGTTCAAGCAGTCTCTCTTTGAGTTTTTTCTGGAACTGTTTTCGAATCGGTGGCGCCAGCTTTTTCCACTCTTTCAGGGCCACTGGAAGAAACTTCAATGTGTATCTATGTGATGATCCCGTATCACTCACAACGTATCAATATCCACTGTCACAGCAGCTTTCTTGTCACCCCGGCGCTCACGCACCAACTTCCCCAATTCATAGTCATCGAGCATCTCCATCATCCACTCATAGGTGTCTGCAGGAACCAGATAGGCCGTTGGTTTATTGTGATTCAATATGGCGACAGGTGCCCCCTCTGCGCCCATCAGCAGCGCCGTAGGATTCTTTTTCAGCTCCGAAATACTGGCCGAACACTCAGCATGTAACTGGTTCATTTTTCTCATCCAATATATGACTAAAATTCAGCCCTCAATATAGATCTTTTTGAGCTACTCCTCAACCCATGAAGCTCGATTCAAAACGCAGCCCCGTGGATATTTATCGTCCATATCGGCATCAACGGCGCTACACTGTATCAATGCCACTGGAGTACCACACCCTCGCCACCCTGCAGAAGAACCACCCTGCCTGGCGGCTGCTGCGTGCCGACCACGCCCCGCTGATCGCCAGCTTTCTGCAGCAAGTCTTTATTGAGACCAATGAACGACAAATTGCCCAGTCACAGCTGGTCTCACAGCTCGACGACCACCTGTTCGCGCTGCGGGAGATGCTGGGGGATGAGGCCTTTCCAAGGCGTGCCGGTCACTATCTGGACGAGTGGGCGGACAATGAGAAGGGGTGGCTACGCAAATTCTACCCGGTCGATTCGGATGAGCCCTACTTCGACCTCACCCCGGCAACAGAGAAGGCAATTCGCTGGCTGGAGACACTCGACCAGCGCAGCTTTGTGGGTACCGAGTCCCGCCTGATGACCATTTTCGACCTGCTACGACAGATGGTGGAGGGGAGTGAGGCTGATCCCGAGATCCGCATTGCTGAGCTGGAGCGCAAACGAGAAGAGATTGAGCAGCAGATTGAACAGGTGCGTAGCGGCTCTTTCGACCTGCTGGATGAGACCGCACTGCGTGACCGTTTCCAGCAGCTGAGTCAGACCGCACGTGACCTGCTCTCCGATTTTCGTGAGGTTGAACAGAACTTCCGCAATCTGGATCAATCGATTCGCGAACGGATCACCTTGTGGGAAGGGAACAAGGGGGCGCTGCTGGAGCAGATCTTTGGTGAACGTGACCTGATTGCCGACTCCGATCAGGGCAAAAGTTTTCGTGCCTTCTGGGACTTTCTGATGTCCCCGGATCGTCAGCAGGAGCTGGGGGATCTGCTCGAGCAGATGCTGGCATTGATGGCACCGATTCAACAAAAGAGCGACCCCCGTATACGCCGAATCCATTACGACTGGCTCGAGGCGGGTGAACAGACCCAACGCACAGTGGCACGCCTCTCCCAACAGCTGCGACGCTATCTCGATGACCAGACCTGGATGGAGAACCGGCGCATCATGGCCCTGCTCAAACAGATCGAGAGTCAAGCGCTGGCTCTGCGGGAGGAGAAGCCAGCACTCCAGATGACACTCGACAGCCCGACCCCTACGATTCAGTTACCGATGGAGCGCCCCCTCTACAGCCCGCCACTGAAACCGAAACTGGACGATCGGGTCGAGCTGGGCGAGGAGGATCTGCTCAATACCGAGGCGCTGTTTGAGCAACATCATGTCGACACCCAGAGACTCATCGACCACCTCAACCGTGCCCTGCAACTGGAGAGCCAGGTCACACTACAGACACTGCTGCAACAGCAGCCACTGGAACAGGGGCTGGCAGAACTGGTTGCCTGGCTCACCATCGCCGGCAATGACTCCAAACACCTGTTTGATGAGAACGAGCAGGATCTGTTGCAGTGGCAGGATGAGAACGGGCAGCAACGACAGGCCCGGATTCCTCGGGTCATTTATAATCGCTGATCATTATGGAAACCGACACTACCCACCAGCAAAACTCCGAGGACGGCTTCTCGCTTGCGGCAATCGCCCTGCTCAAGGGGATTGTCTATGCAGAGAGTGATCCCGCACTGTGGCAACAGCTATTGACACTGCAGTCACGCATTCGTGACTACATGGCTCAGATTGGGCTGGAGCTTCTGATCGACGAGGCGGAGGGGTATGCCTGGCTGCGCACCCGTCCCGCTGTCGAAGGAGAAAAGGAGTTGCCACGCCTGATCAGCCGTCGCCAACTCCCCTTCCCCATCAGTCTGCTGCTGGCACTGCTGCGCAAGCGCCTGGCTGAATTCGACAGCAGCGGCGCCGAACAACGGCTGGTGCTGTCACGCGACGAGATCCATGAGATGATGCGCATCTTCCTGCCACAGGGGAGCAATGAGGCCAAGCTGATGCAGCAGATCGACCGCCACATCAACAAGGTGATCGAACTGGGTTTTTTACGCCAGCTTCGCGGTAATGAACAGATGGTGGAGGTACGCAGAATCATCAAATCCTTTATCGATGCACAGTGGTTGCGTGAGTTTGACCAGCGTCTGCAGGAGTACCGGCAGCACCTCGAGAGTGAGCACCAGAAATGAGCCCAATCGACGAAAGTCTGATGGATTCCTTCGACTTCGGGGATGAAAGCACACTCTCCGGGTTTCGCCTGCAGCGCCTTGAACTCTACAACTGGGGCACCTTCCATAACCGGGTCTGGTCTCTGCAGAGTAACGGAGACAACACCCTGGTAACCGGTGATATCGGTTCCGGCAAATCAACCCTGGTCGATGCCATCACCACCCTGCTGGTACCGGCACAGCGGGTCGCCTACAACAAGGCTGCCGGTGCCGGTAACAAGGAGCGTACTCTGCGCTCCTATGTACAGGGGTACTACAAGTCGGAGCGCAATGAAATCGGCAGCAGCTCAAAACCGGTTGCTCTGCGCGACCACAACAGTTATTCGGTCATTCTCGCCACCTTCCACAACAGTGGTTACGATCAAACAGTGACTTTGGCACAACTGTTCTGGAGCAAGGATCTACAGGGGCAGCCAGCGCGCTTTTTTGTCGTTGCCGAACGCTCTCTTACCATTGCCGATGACTTCTCCGGCTTCGGCAAGGAGATCAACACGCTGAGGAAACGGTTGCGCAATGATCGCCATATTGAACTGTTTGAACGCTTTCCCCAGTACAGCGCCCGCTTTCGCCGTCTCTTTGGCATCGACAACGAGCAGGCACTGGAGCTGTTTCACCAGACCGTTTCGATGAAGTCGGTCGGCAACCTCACCGACTTTGTTCGCCAACACATGCTGGAACCGTTTGATGTCGCCCCACGCATTGAGGCACTGATCCACCACTTTGACGACCTCAACCGTGCCCATGAGGCGATTGTCCGTGCCCGCCAACAGATTGAACGACTCACCCCGTTGGTCGCCGATTGTGAGCAGCACCAGCAACTCAATGAACAGACCACACACTGGCGCCTCAACCGCGAGGCAATCATCCCCTACTTTGCACACCTCAAGAGCGAGCTGCTGCAACGACGGCTGCAGCGTCTGGAAGAGGAGCAGCAGCGGGTTCTGGTCAAGCTGGAGCAGCAGCAACAGCAACTGAGAGAACAACAGGGTGAACGTGACCAGATCAAGGAGGCCATTGCCCGCAATGGCGGTGATCGACTACAACGGCTACGCAGTGAAATCGATGACAAGAGCGCAGAGAAGGGCCGCCGCCAACAACGTGCTGAGCACTACAACCGGCTTGCCGAGAGCCTCTCGCTCCCCTCTGCCCAGGACAGTGACCAGTTTGTCCATAACCAGCAGCAGCTGAGTGAGCGACGCCAGCAGTGCGAACAGCTGGAGGCCGAACAGCAGAACCACTGGACGGATCTCGAGGTGGAGCTGCGCAGCCTCAAACAGCAGCACCAGAACCATCAAACCGAGCTGGAGTCCCTGCGCAGCCGCAGCAGCAATATCAGTGACCAGCAGATCCAGATACGCCAACTGCTGTGTGATTCCCTACAGATCAACAGTGAGGAGATGCCCTTTGCCGGGGAGCTGATTCAGCTACATGAAGAGGAGGCAGCCTGGGAAGGCGCGGCAGAACGGCTACTGCACAACTTTGCCCTCTCCCTGCTGGTACCCGACCACCACTATGCGGTGGTAAGCCGCTGGGTTGAGCAGACCCAGCTGCGGGGGCGTCTGGTCTACTACCGGATTCGAGAGTCCCGCCACAGCGAACCGCATACCCCCCATCCCGACTCCCTGCTGAGAAAGTTGAGCATCAAACCCGACTCCACCTTCTATCCCTGGTTGGAGCAGGAGCTGGGACGCCGCTTTGACTACGCCTGCTGTGACAACATGGAGCAGTTTCGGCGTGAACAGCGTGCCATCAGTCTCAATGGTCAGATCAAATCGGGTGGGGTACGCCACGAGAAGGATGACCGCCATCGTATCGATGACCGCAGCCGTTATCTACTGGGGTGGAGCAATCAGGCCAAGATCGCCACCCTGGAGCAACAGTCACAACAGCTGCAGCGCCAGATGCAGCTGTGTTCACGCAAGCTGAGCGATACCCAGCAGCAGCTCAAGGTGGTACGCCAGCAGCAGGAGGGGATCGCCAAACTGGGAGAATACCGCAGCTTCAGTGAGATTGAATGGCAACAACTGGCCATTGAGATCAGCCAACTGCAACAGGAGATGGCACAGCTACAGGCCTCATCCAATCTGCTGCAGACCCTGAACCAGCAGCTTGATGCACTGGAGCAGCGCCTGCAACAGAGCGAAACGACACTGGATAACGTAAAACAGGAGCTGATCACCCTGGAGGTCAAGCAAGAGCAGGCACAGCAACTGTTGCAGCAGAGTCAGCTACTGATTGAGGGACTGGATGCAGAACAACGTAGCACACAGTTCGAACAGCTCGACCAGCTACGCGTGGAGGCGCTGGAGACACACAAACTGAGCGTGGAGTCCTGTGACAATCGTGCCCATGAGCTGCGTGAATGGTTGCAAAAGAAGATCGACAAGACCAACAAGCAGATCCAGTCGCTGGCGGAACGTATCATCAAGGCCATGCAGCAGTACCACAACGACTATCCACAGGAGACCGAAGAGTTGGATGTCGGCATCGAGGCGGTGGAGGGGTATCGTGCCCAACTGCATGAGCTGGAACAGGATGGACTGCCCGCCTTCGAGGCACGCTTCAAGGTACTACTCAACGAGAACACCATTCGTGAGGTGGCCAACTTTCAGTCACAGCTGGCGCGTGAGGAGAACACCATCAAGGAGCGTATCGAGCGCATCAACCACTCCCTCAACCAGATCGACTACAACCCGGGGCGCTATATCCTGCTGGAGCAGCAGCGCAACAGTGATCCGGAGATCAACGCCTTCAAACAGGATCTGCGCAGCTGCCTGCAGGGGGAGTTGACCGGTTCGGATCAGGAGCAGTACTCCGAGGCCAAGTTCATTCAGGTACAGCGGATCATCGAACGCTTCCGTGGGCGCGAAGGGTCGAGCGAGCTGGATCAGCGCTGGACTCGCAAGGTGACCGACGTGCGCAACAGCTTCCTCTTCTCCGCCTCGGAGCGCTGGCGTGAGGATGACCGGGAGCATGAACACTACACTGACAGCGGTGGTAAATCGGGCGGGCAGAAGGAGAAGCTCGCCTATACCGTACTCGCTGCCAGCCTCGCCTATCAGTTTGGGCTGGAGTGGGGAGCCAAACGTTCGCGCAGCTTCCGTTTTGTGGTGATCGACGAGGCCTTTGGCCGTGGCTCCGATGAGTCGGCCCGCTTCGGGCTCGAGCTGTTCAAGCAGCTCAATCTGCAACTGCTGATTGTCACGCCACTGCAGAAAATCCATATCATCGCCCCCTATGTGGCCAGTGTCGGCTTTGTACACAATGAGGCGGGACGTGAATCGAAACTGCGCAACCTGACCATCGAAGCATATCGTGAGGAGAAGCTGCGCCACGCTTCAGCTCAACTGGAGAATAGAGAACATGGACTACAACCTGCTCAATGAGGCGATTCAACAGGCCTCCCCGTTTGACCTGTTCCGACTACGTGTAGTGATCGATAATCTGCTGGATGACCCCGAACGGATCGCCTCGATCAGGCGTCAACTGCAGCCCGGCATGGTGTGTGGCTACTTTGATGCCGCCCGCAACCAGATGGTCGATGTCCGCATCACCCGGGTCAAACGCTCCAATGTCGATGTGGTCGAGGTGGAGAGTGGTAAACGCTGGAATATGCCGATCTATATGCTCAATCTGGAACAGGCCCCCACCGAGATCACTCCGACCAGCCAGGGAACCCTGGATCGTAATACACTTGCGGTGGGTGACCCGGTCGGGTTCCGTGGGCGCGACGGTGAGCTCATCTATGGCGTTGTGCTCAAGCTCAACCCCAAACGCTGCAAGGTGCGTACACCCGATGCGATCTGGAATGTCTACTACCGCTCTCTGTTTCCGGTGATTGATGGTGAACAGGATCGTGGATTTCGTTACATCGACCATGAGCCGGAGCAGGGTGGGCTCGATCTCTGAGAGGCCCACTGCAATGAGTGAGTGGAGCAACCCGAAACAGATCCGGCAAACACTTCTCAAACGCTGGCAGCGAGGGGACTTTCTGCGTGCGGCCATCGACCCTGAAGCAGCCCCCCTCTTCCCCTTCTGCCTCTCACTCAAACGACCCGGCAGACGTGAGCTGGTCGACCGTTTCGCCGAGGCACAACAGTGGGTTCAGCGGCTGCAGCAGGGTGAACGCCCAGACCAGAGCGGGTACCGGATCGAATGGGAATCTCTCAACCATCGACAACTGGGGCACAACCGTATCCCGCTCAAGGTCTGCTTCACCCATCCAGAGCCACTGCTACGTTATATCGGCAAACAGCAGGACTATACTCGCTTCATCGACCTCAATGAGCAGGTCACCGCCCGCTATCCACAGCTGCAGCCGTGGGTGATCCGCCACCCCCACCGCTTGCTACAGTATCGTGATGAGTGGGAGCACCTGCTAACCATTGTAGAGTGGGTCGAAACACACCCTTGCTGTGGACGCTATCTGCGCCAGATCGATCTACCCGGCATCGACACCAAATACATCGAGCAGCACCGCCGCCTGCTGAGTGAACTGCTCGATCTGGTTCTGCCAACGGAGGCAATCGACCCTCACTTCAGTGGCACCAGGGGGTTTGAATCACGCTACGGCTTTCTCGGCAAGCCGGTGATGATTCAGTTCCGTATTCTCGACCCATCCTCTCAACCCTGTGGACTTTCCCATCTTGCACTGCCACTGGAGGCGTTCGCCCAACTCCAGCTGAAGGTCGACACCATCTTTATCACCGAAAACGAGATCAATGGGCTGGCCTTTCCCCAACACCCCGGCAGTCTGGTGATCTTCGGCCTTGGCTACGGTCTGCAGCCACTACAACAGATTCCATGGTTGCGCTCATGCACGATTCACTACTGGGGGGATATCGACAGCCACGGCTTCGCCATGCTCGATCAGATTCGCCACTATCTGCCACAGACGCAATCGATATTGATGAACCGGGAGACCCTGCTCCAGCACCAGCCCTTTTGGGGAGTTGAGCAGAAACCGACCACTCGTGAACTCGCACGGCTGACTGCGGAGGAACAGTCACTCTATCAGGAGCTGTTGAACCACACACATGCACAGAATTTGAGACTGGAACAGGAGCGTATCCACTTCAGCGCACTACAACAGGTACTCACCAGCCTGATTTAGCGCTGTACTTTTCCACCCTATCCCACAATATCCAGCTTGCGTGCCCTGAACCCCACACCACAGCGCTGTGCCAGCCGTTCACAGGCCGCCACATCGACCCCCTCCAGGCCATCAATTGCGGTGGCCGTCACCTGCGGAATCTGCTCTCCTGCCAGCTGCAGAAACGACAGCATCGCCTCGAATGAGCCCGGCAGCTGGGGCTGACAATGGCGGTTATAGACCGTCTCGTTATCTCCATTCATCGATACCGACAGGGAGTCGATCAACCCCACCATCTCCGGCACCACATTGCGCTTGTGCACCAGGTTGGCCAGGCCATCGGTATTGATCCGCACCTTGCCTCCGTGCTCTTTAATCCACGCAGCCACCTGCAGCAGCAGCTTCAGACGCAGCGTCGGCTCTCCAAAACCACAGAAGACGATCTCTTCATATCGGGCAGGGTCACCTACTGCCGCCACGATCTCCTCGAATTCGGGACGATGGTCGATGGTAAGGTCAAAATCATGCACCTGTACCGTACCCTGCGTCTTGGGGCAGAACTCGCACACCAGGGTGCATCGGTCGGTAATGCTCAGATAGAGCCGATCTTCAATCGGATAGGCGATGGTCTGATTGCTCACTAATACTCCAATAACCGTGGTACCTGATCGCCCTGCTTCTCAAGGCAAGCAATTACCAACCATTTTAGCGACCTGTAGTAAATATTCAGGGGTTACCTGAAAATTGTAAAAGAATGGCAGTGGCTATTCAGATTGCCTCTGAAATTCGTCAGATCAAGGCAGAAAATGTGAGTTTACAAGTGTAAATGACCATTTTCTAACGCCGATATGGCGGATTTCAGGGGTGAGCTGAATAGTTACACCCTTTATACGTTTCAATTTGACACATATCAACAACGATTCATCTGATTTCATGAATGAGTTGCATTAATAACCCTACCGTTCTACGCTCAACCATCCACAATCACAGGACTCTCGATGAAACCCGAACTGCAGGATCCCTTCGGCAGGAGAATTGACTATCTGCGCCTCTCGGTGACCGATCGTTGCGACCTGCGTTGTGTCTACTGTATGCCACAGGGTTTTGATGATTATGAGGCGCCGGATCACTGGCTCAGCTTCGGCGAGATCGAACGTGTGGTCGGGCTGTTTGGCAGCTTGGGGGTCAGCCGGGTACGGTTGACCGGTGGTGAACCACTGGTACGCAGAGGTATTACCGAGCTGACAGGGCGACTCTCACAACTGCCCGGAATTGATGACCTCTCTCTCAGCACAAACTGTGTCAGCATGAGTAGATTTGCCCACCCTCTGAAGCAGGCCGGCGTGAGCCGGATCAACGTCAGCCTCGACAGCCTCAACCCGCAGAAATTCAGTGAAATCACCGGTGGCGGAAAATTGAGCAAGGTGATGGATGGGCTGATGGCCGCCAAGGATGCGGGATTCCACCCGATCAAGATCAATGCGGTGGCGATGAAAGGGGTCAACGATGATGAGCTGGGGGATATGGTGGAATTCTGTATCGAACACGGCTTTACCCTGCGCTTTATCGAGACCATGCCGGTAGGGGATACCGGCTGTCGCGCCAAGGACTCTCACTACCTCGATCTGGAAGTGATCCGTCGACAGCTGGAGCAGCGCTTCGAGCTGATCCCCAGCGTAATGCCGGGCGGTGGCCCTGCACGCTACTTCAAGGTAAAAGGGAGCGACCTCCACTTTGGCTTCATCACCCCGATCTCACAACACTTCTGCGAAACCTGTAACCGTGTGCGCCTCTCCACCGATGGCACCCTCTACATGTGTTTGGGACAAGAGGAGAAATTTGAACTGCGTCCGCTGCTACGGGGTGGCGCCAGTGATCAGGAGTTGATTGACGCCATCCATCAGGCACTGGCGCTGAAACCGGAGCGCCACGAGTTCAATGAGGATAAACAGGTTGTGCGCTTCATGAACATGACCGGGGGCTAAGGAACCTCTGAATAAGTCTGAGTAATTTGAATCGCGCCTGTAGCGTTCAAGATCAAGGCGGAGATCGCAGCCAATAGCAGGCTATTAGCAAGATCTTCATTCGCCCCGAACAGCCGAAGGTTGGTAACGAAGATATTGGGCGCTACAGGCGTTAGGCATTTGCTCATGACTTGTTCAGGGGTTCCCTAACCCCTCCCAGACCAGACAGCCTATTGAAGCAACCTGGCAGCCGCTGCAATCGACTGATCAATAAAGTCACTGACAAAGTCCCGCACACCAAGCCCGACCATACGCTTCTGCACCTCCTCTCCGCTGCTGTTGAGAAAGAGTAGTGTCGGGGTAACCCAGACACCGTAGCGCTGACTGATATCGGAGGGAACCGCCTTGCGACCATCAAAATCGGTAATCTCATCAAAGCTGTCAAGGTGAATCTTGCGGATCAGCACCTGTGAATCGTAGGCACGATTACGCAACAGAGGCACCAGATAGTCCGCCTCCATCACCTTGCAGTAGGGGCACTCCTCGGCCGAAACCATCAACAACAGCGGCACACCACGCTCGGCTGCGAGTCTGCCGTCCTGCTGCAGATTGCTGCTCAGTTCTACGTGGTCTACCGCCCACAGCGGTTGACTCAGCAGTAGCAAAATCCACACTATGGGTCTCAATTGTTGACTCGCTGGCAGAGACATCGGGCGTTGCATTCCTTATACTTGCATCCTCAAACGCATCATTGTAACCCCAATCCGGAACCCAAATCATGTTATCCAAACTTCGAATTGCAACCCGTAAAAGCCCGCTTGCTCTGTGGCAGGCAGAGTATGTCAAGAGCCGCCTGCAGGAGATTCATGACGGGCTGGAGGTGGAGCTGGTTACCATGAGCACCCGGGGAGACAAGATCCTCGACACTCCACTCGCCAAGATCGGCGGCAAAGGTCTCTTCGTCAAGGAGCTCGAGGCACAGATGCTGGAGGGGAAGTGTGACATTGCGGTTCACTCGATGAAGGATGTACCCATGGCCTTTCCCGAAGGGCTGTTCCTACCGGTCATCTGCGAACGCGAAACGCCATTCGATGCCTTTGTCTCCAATGAGCATGAATCGATTGAAGCCCTCCCGCAGGGGGCCCGAATCGGTACCTCCAGCCTGCGGCGCATGTCGCAACTGCTCGATCTGCGTCCAGACCTGCAGATCAGCAGCCTGCGTGGCAACGTCCAGACCCGCCTCGGCAAACTGGATGGTGGTGAATTCGATGCCATCATTCTCGCCGCCGCCGGTCTGGTGCGACTGCAGATGGAGCAGCGCATCCGCAACCAGATTCCAGCAGAACTGATTCTACCTGCGGTGGGTCAGGGGGCTGTTGGTATTGAGTGTCGTGAGGGTGACCAGGCAGTAATTGACCTGATTGCACCACTCAACCACACCGAAACCGCCCTGCGTGTCGGTGCTGAACGGGCACTGAACAATCGGCTGGAGGGGGGCTGTCAGGTTCCCATCGCCAGCTATGCCCTGCTTGAAGGGGATCAGATCTACCTGCGAGGGCTGGTGGGCGCAGTGGACGGCAGCAACATCATTCGCAAGGAGATTCGCGGGGCCGCAAGTGATGGAGAGGCTCTGGGCGTTGAGGTGGCAGAGCAGCTGCTCGCCAGCGGTGCAGACAAGATTCTGCAGGCACTCTATGACGAAGCCGACTAACTGTGCAGCCCCTGCACAACCGTACCATTCTGGTCACCCGTCCTGCCCATCAGGCGAGCGCTCTGATTGAGCAGATTGAGGCGGCCGGAGGACGGGCACTGCCCTTCCCCACCATTGAGATTCTACCCCCGCTGAATCCACAACCGGCGGATCGGATATTTCAGCAGTTATCCACTTACGATATTGCCATCTTCATCAGTGCCAACGCGGCCCGCATTGGCGTGGAACGGATTCGGCAACAGGGCGAGATACCACAGCGGTTACAGATTGCTGCGGTAGGCAAGGCCACCGCAGCGGCACTGCAACAGCTTGGAGTTGAGGTAGCCATCCTGCCCCAACAACGGTTTGATAGTGAGGGGCTCCTGGCCACCCCGGCCCTACAGGCAGTGGCTGGAAAACAGATCCTCATCGTTCGAGGAGAGGGGGGACGTGAACTACTGGCAGAAACCCTGCGTTCGCGCGGTGCCTCGGTCACCTATGCCGAAGCCTACCGCCGTGCACTACCACAGACTGATCCAGCCCCACTACTACAGGCATGGGCAGACACTGAGATCGATGCAGCCGTGATCACCAGCAACCAGAGCCTCGACAACCTGATCACCCTGGTAGGAGAAGCGGGATACCCGTACCTGCTGGAGACCCCACTGGTGGTGATCAGCCAGCGCACCGCCGAGGTGGCTGTGGAACGGGGTTTTCACCATCCCCCACTGCTGACTTCAACCCCCAGTGACCCTGCAATTCTTGCTACACTGAAACAACTACTCCAACCTCGATCCACCAACGATGATTCCTCCCCATGAGCTCGACTGAATCCAGCAATATCCATAGTGCAAACGACACCTCTGACCGTGGCAGCGAAGAGGTAATCCTTGAGGCCGAGGTACTCTCCGAGGAGAGCCACCACACCAGCGACAGAAAAGACAGGCGCCCGGGAAACCTTGCCCCCCTGCTGCTCACCTTTGTGCTTGCCACTGCATTGCTGGGGGGGCTCTTCTGGGTACTCAACCAGCAATTTACCCAGGGACTACAACAGCAGCTGGAGAGCACCCAATCCACCTCCGTTCAAAACCAACAGGGCCTGGCTACACTCCAGGGCGAACTGAAGGGTGAGCTGAGCAAAATCACCACTGAACTTGCCTCGCAACAGACGCGTACCGCTGGCTTTGACAGCCGCATACAGCAGCAACGTCAGGGCTTCGAGGCGCTGCAGACCCGGCTGGAGAGCTCACTACAGAAACAGGAGCAGATGGTTCAACAGCTGATCCACAGCAACCGGGAACAGAGTCGCCAGCTCAGCGACAGTGTTGCGGCTCTGGCCCGGCGCATTGATCGCCGCGAGAGCAACCTCCATACCGCAGCGGCACTGCGACTGCTGCAGATTGCCGAAGAACAGCTGATGATTGTGAAAGACTTTTCCACCACCCAGCAGGCTCTGGCCCAGGCCGGCCAACAGATCACCGCAACCGGCGACCCCATTCTGTTACCGATCCATGAGTTGATCCAGCAGGAGCTGAAGCGGGTACGTGATACCGTGGTACCGGATCTGCCCGCAGCACTGCAACAGCTGCAGACCGTCATGGAACAGGGGGCCACTCTGCCCTTCAGTCAGCCGGTTGATTTCGAACACGCCCCGGCTGTAGAGGCGGAGGCCACCGAGTGGAGCTGGGAGGCGATTGGCAACAAGATATGGCGCGACCTGTTAACCCTGGTACGGATCGACAAGGAGGAGAATGAGCTGCCGGTGATTGCCACCCGTTCCGAGGAGCGTCTCAGCCACCTGATCCTGCGACTACGCCTGGAGCAGGCGCAAAGTGCGCTACTGCTGCGGGACACCAACCTGTTTCATGAGCGCATCAAACATGCACAGGCATGGCTCAAGGTATTTGACAGTACTAGCGATGCGGTCGCTGCACTGCAGCAGCAACTCTCGGCTCTGTTGACTCTGGAACTCCAACCCACCCTGCCGACCATTGGTGAGGCCCACCGCCGCCTGCGCGAGATCGTTGCCCAACGTGCCAGCCAGCAGATCCAGGAGACCACCACTGAAGAGCACGCATCATGAGACGGATTCTGGTACTGACCACTATTCTGCTGCTGGCCAGCGTGGCGGCCCTCGAACTGCGGGGGCAGAGTGGCTACATCCTGCTGCGCATTGCCGGCTGGAGTGTCGAAACCAGCCCCAGCTTTGCCCTGCTGGTAGTGCTGGCCCTATTCTGGACACTGCAGCTGATCCTGCACCTGCTGATGCGTTTCATCCACTCACCTCGTGACCTCAAGCAGTGGAACCGGCAACAGCAGCTCAAACGCTCACACAAGCAGCTTAACCAGGGGCTGATCACCCTCGCCGAAGGGGAGTGGAAACGGGCAGAGCAGTTGTTGATCAAGTCGGCCCGCCATAGCGAAAACCCGCTACTGCACTACCTCGGTGCCGCCAATGCCGCCCAACACCTGGACAAGGACGAACGCCGTGACCACTATCTGCAACTGGCCCATGAGGAGGCGCCAAAAGCAGACTTTGTGATTCGCCTGACCCAGGCCGAACAGATGGTGGCACACCAGCAGTACCCTGAAGCACTGGAGCTACTCAACCGTCTCAAGGATGAACGCCCCAATCAGCACAAGATGCTGCAGCTGCTGGTTCAGGTACTTAGCGCACTGGAGCAGTGGGAGACCCTGCTGGAGCTGCTGCCCCGCCTGCGCAAACAGTCTGTTTTCAGCGTCGAAGAGCTGCAACAACTCGAGCTACAGGCAGAGACCCGGCTGCTTTCACAGAAGGCGGAGCAGGGAGGGCATGGCGCCGTAGTCAAGCAGTGGAACCGCCTCGGCAAAAAACAGCGCCACAACCCCATTCTCTTCTACCACTACATCACGCTACTGCTGGTAGTGGGTAGTCGCGAAGAGTGTGAACAGCTGTTACGCAAGGAGATCGAATACAGCTGGTCGGAGCAGCTGGTAACCCTCTATGGCAGCTTCTGCCTGGAGCCGGTTGAGCGGCAGCTACAAACCGCACAGCAGTGGCTGCAACAACATGAGGAGAGCGCCGCGCTGCACCAGACCCTGGGACGCCTGTTTATCTGTAACGAGGTGTGGGGGGCGGCACAACACCACCTGGAGAGAAGTCTGGAGATTTCACCAACCACCACAACCTATCAGGTGTTGGCAGAGTTGATGAAGCGCAACCAGGATCTGGCAGGAGCACTACACTATCTGGAGCAGGAGGCCGCCCTGCTGCGCAATGAAACCACCACAGCGGCTACTGCCCTGATCCCAGAGCAGGCTTGAGCAACATATCTTCATAGAGGACGTGGTTTTCCAGCCACGAGCGTAGCAGTGCGGCCGCCTCCTGCACCTGCCCCACATTGGGGTTGAGAATCAGCCTGGAGGCCTGGCTTGAAAGCTGTTCATGGCTGTTGATATGGGCCTCCAACTCCGCATACTCCGCCTGCCTCATCAGCGACTCCTCAACCTGGAAGTGGGTCTGTACATACTCGTTCAAACGGATCAACAGCTGGAGATAGTGACCCTCATCCGGCTCTGCCTCTGCGGCAAGATCAATCATCTCGTTGACCATACCCATCAGCTGCCGATGTTGATGGTCAATCAACCGGTTTCCTATGGAGTAGCGTTCATCATCCCAGCTGAAGTGCTCTATTGTCATCTCTCTGTCCAGTTATCCCGCATTATTCACCAAACCATCATTTAAGCTCCTGACCACCGCTGATTTCCAGCTGACAAACAACAAAACCCCCTCCGTCGCCAACAATTCTCTGTCATGAGAACTCAGACAGGAGTGTTTTGGGGAATATTGACAAAAATCGGTTCCTTCCTGAATTGTGTGGGTAGATCCTGAAATCTGATGATAAGCTTACC